>NZ_CP054010.1:349702-699405 GCF_013267595.1 Prevotella melaninogenica
AAGTGTAATGATAAAATAGCATTGGAGAACAAGCTTCGCTATCAAGACTTCTTCAACGAGGATGCTTATCTCGCGGCACTTCTTGCCTATTACGGTCAGGCTTATAAGTATTTGAAAGCAGAGGAATACAGCCTGAATGACTTTCTTTATGCAGACAAACACCTCTGGATAACAAGTTTCCTTTACGGACTATTACGACCGTTAGACCTCATACATCCCTACCGTCTGGAAGGTAAGACAAAACTTCCGTCAGCAGAAGGAAAGAATATATTTGATTACTGGAGACCACTTCTTACCGATATGCTCATTAAAACCTTGAAAGCTGATGACGGAATTCTTGTATATCTTGCCGCAGAAGAGTTCAAACATCTCTTTGATTGGAAGCGGCTGAAGAAAGAAGCACGTGTCATACATCCCTTCTTTATGGTGGATCAGGGCAGCCGGCTGAAAGCTATCAATGTCTATGCCAAGAGCTGCCGCGGTGCGATGACAAGTTATATAATACGCAACCAGCTGACATCATACGATGATTTGCTTGACTTTGAACTTGATGGTTTCACCTATCAACCCGATTATGGAGATGAGGAACATCCACACTTTATATTAAGGACATAAGCAAACATTTCGTCGTCAAACAACCAAACCAAATAGTACAAAAATGTCAATCGAAGAATACCGGCAGCAAATACTCAGTATTTTGCTTGCAAAAACCAACGCCAAGGGGACGGCTCGTTTTGATGAATCGTCTGCCAAGGAACTTCTTGACCAGTTATCAGATGAAGAACTGGAAGAAGGAATCCTATTCAACACACCTGAAGATGTAGCTGAAATCCTATCAGAAGTAGGAACACTCTAAGTGCTCATTTATAAGTAATAGAGGAAACCATAGGCGACATACGTAGTTTATTAGAGGTTTCTCACGGCTTATTATAAGCATATTCCATCTTAAACCCAAACATCTTCAGTAATGAAATATATTTACACAACTTACGGATATTTCTGTTTAAAAACAAGAAATAGAAGCATTTTTCAAGACTCTAATAACTCGTTAGTTATCAAGACATTATAAAGTAGTACGAGAAAAGGTGCTTAATTAGCTTTCAAAAGGGCGTTAGTTAGGCTCTTAAAGAGCATCTTTAACAAGTCTATTAAGGCTTAATTAGAATGCTATTCATGGTTATTAAAAATGCTAATGAGGATTTATTTTGACAAAACAACAAAAAAGGTAAAAGAGAATAAACCCTTTTACCTTTTTATTATTTACTAAATTTCTACTTAGAAACGATAACCCAATGTAAGGAGTAACTGACTTCTGTTATTCTTAACATCAGTGTTTGAAGCAATGTTAGACTCCGTTATAGTTGCAGTACTTGAAGTGTAAGTAACATCTCTTACATTAGAGAATGGAGCAAAAGAACCATTCTGTGCACTGTACTGATAAGCCAAATCAATATTGAACTTCTTGACCTGATAACCAACACCTAATGTGAAGCGATTAATTTCTCCCCAGTTTGTGTAGTCTGTTGTTGAAGCATACGATGTACCTAAAGAAGCAAGACCTGGATCCTTCTGTGCATCATTTACATACATTGCACTTACATAATTGTAACCCGCACGCAAAGCAACATTACTTACAGGCTTATACTCAACACCCAACTTCAAAGTGCTTACACCCTTCAGAACCTCCTTAGTGTGTGCATTCATATTCTTGTCAGGGATTGATGACTCGTAGTACTGACCATAGTAATAATCATAATAGCCACCATTGTTAACTCTGCTATTAATATTAGCATAGTTTTCATATTCATATGTAGCACCCAAGGCAAGGTAGTTGCCAACAGTGTGACCAAGAGAGAAGCCAAACTTCCAAGGTGTCCACATCTTGAAATCATATGAGTTAACATCTTTTTCCGGATTTGATGTGCCTGACGCATAAACAAGACGAGTAACATTTGAAGTCGTCAAGTCATACCATGTTGGAGACTTCACGTATGCACCAATTCTAAATGGAGACTCAGCTACTGGACGAACAATTACACCAGCAGTGATATCAAAACCTGAACCCGTTACCTTTCTCTCATCACGAACAAGTACACCACCAGCATTGTTAAAGTTCTCACGATACTCACTGTATCCCCTATAATTAACATCCTTCATACCGAATGTCAAACCGAGATAAACCCTGTCATTGAGGTTTCCACTCACAGCAAAGTCGTAGTTACCAATATAGCCAGTATGCGCACGGTCTAAAGTATAACCAGTAGCTTGCTGATAGCTATAAGGTCCAGTACCAGAGAACAATGAATTCCAATAAAGTTTATCAATCTGACTCCAAGTATATGCAACATTTGTTGATGTAGCATTTACATAGCCGATATTCTGACCTTCTTTATTCTTACCAACATAGAATCCTCCCTTATTCTCATCACCGAGTATGCCTTTAATATATGACTGCTTATTCTGTGAACTTCCATTCAAAGAGCCTGCAGCATTAAGGATATAATCAAAGTTCTTGCTCTTATGATAGTTGAAACCAAAGTTAAGGAATGACTTCTGACCAGTACGAGTAGTATAGACACCACCAATCTGGTCGAAACTCAGATTAGTCTTCTTACCATTAGAGAACTCCTTACCATCTGATTGCATAAGAAGACCAGCACTGAGACTAACATTGCTGTGACGGAACAAACCGATACCAGCTGGGTTAGAACCGATAGTAGAAATATCAGCACCCAAGGCTTCCATGGCTCCACCCATACCAACATAGCGTGCAGTACCATTCAAGTCCTCTCCTGCTAACTTAGCATTCTCGTATGTCTCCTGTGCATTTGCAGACAAAGCAGCAAACAACGAAACAGCAAAGAAAATATATTTACTCTTCATTTCTGATATTCTTTATTAATTAAACATTCATTATCCCAAATACTATCTATGACTACCGAAGGCACTGCGTGAGCCACCAGAACTGCTGCCTCCACCGCCAGAATATGAGCCACCGAAGTTACCACCACCTCTTGCACCACCAAATGAGCTTGGTGAAGGCTGTGAGAATGTAGAGCGCTCTGGCTGAGAATAAGAGCGTGTCTGATTCTCAAAACCATTCTGACGTGCGCCAGCGAAACGGTCATAGTAACTTCTCATATCATTACTCTGAGATGCATTGTTACCATACTGGTTTACATTGCCACGACGATTTGAGAAAGAAGATCGTCCGTTGTCATAGGAACCACTTCTTGCTTGAGAACCAAAGTCTCTTGGAGAGTTACCCCAGTGATTAGCTGTACCCGTATGACCATTGTAAGCATAGTAGCCACCTCTTCTATAACCATAGTAAGGATAGCCACCATAATAGCCATAATATCTGCTCCATGGGTTGTACCAACCATAGTCAGCATAACCATAATAGTATGGATAACCGCCGTAGTAGCCATAATATGGATAACCACCATAATAGCTATAATAAGGATAGCCACCATAATAACCATATGACCATGGATCATCCCATCTGTCATACCAGCCACCATAATAAGGTGAACGCCATCCCCATCCTACATAGAACGAAGAGCGACCAGCAAACCATGGGTCATAATAGCCACCCCAAAATCCATCAAAACGACTCATTCTTCGGCTATAAGCAAAGTCATCGTTATCGCTTTCGTACTGACGAGTGAAACCTCCATAGATAGTATCTAACACTACAGAGTCGCCATGCAACGTAGAGATACGCGACATAAAGATATCGTTTCCAAGAGAGTCAACTCCTATTTTCTTATAATTATACTTGCCACGACGATTGTATTCGTCATTAGACTTACCAATACCGCTATAATAAACAGGGCGGTCCTCCTCCACTTTACTCTGTTGATAAGCAGACTGATCCGCCTTTGACGGGGTAAAATAAAGGTCATCTTGCGCCATTGATAGCAATGGCATAGCTCCAAATAAAACCGAAAGTAATACTGAACGTTTCATATACCTTTTTTTTAATTTACACTTGTTTTAACACCAAGATAATGTTTGTACACAATCTTTATAGTGCAAAAATAAGATAACTTTCTTTGCAAATATACGGATTTTCCCTAATCCATGGTAGGTTTTTCCCTATTTTTTATAATTTTGCAGTAGAAATTTAACACCAAGATGAAATATATACAAGTAAAGTTTACGGCAAAACCTGATTCTCAGGATGTAAGAGACATCATTGCAGCTCTTGCAGCTGAAGTTGGATTTGATTCCTTCACAGACGAACCAGACGGACTCGTTGGCTACTGCCAAGAAGATCTTTTCAATGAAGAAACACTCACTGAGACCATGCAGAACTTGCCAATTCAAGACGTAAAAGTTTCTTTCGAAGCTGCTCAAGCTGAAGATAAGAACTGGAATGAGGAATGGGAGAAAGCTGGTTTCGACCCAATAATAATTGATAATCGCTGTGCTATCGTTTGCAAAAACATGGAAGAAGAAGCTGTTGCAATCTACCCTCAGCTTGAGACAATCCCAATGAAGATTGTCATTGATGCAAAACAAGCATTTGGAACAGGTACACATGAGACAACACAGATGATTGTTTCATTACTACTAAACCAAGACCTCAAAGAAAAGAGAGTTCTTGATTGTGGTTGTGGTACAGGTATTTTAGGCATTGTTGCAGCAAAGTGCGGTGCAAAAGAAGTTGTAAGCTATGACATTGATGAGTGGAGTGTACGCAATGCTGAGCATAATGCCGAACTAAATGGTGTAGAATTAGATGTGCTTGAAGGCGACAGACGAGTCTTGTCACACGTGAGTGGTGTCTTTGATGTTATCTTAGCAAATATCAACCGTAACATTATCCTTGAAGATATAGACGAGTTTGTCAGCGTTATGACAACAGAATCAAAGATTATTCTGAGTGGATTTTATGAGCAAGACGCAGAGGCTATCCTTCAAAAAGCTAATGAACTCGGTCTGAAAGAGAGTCAACGTTTGTTGAATCACGACTGGTGTTGCCTACTACTTGAGCGTCAGTAACATCATCTTGAATAAGTAGTTGCTGTAAGTCATAGAAGCTACCATTGTAGATGTCTAAGTCTACATACCCCTTAATACCTGGCAGCCTTCCGGCATCGGTATGCTGCCAGAATTTCCAAGCACCTTGGTACTCCATCTGATTAACATAATAGTGAGCTATCCAATAAGGATAATCATCAAAGCGAGAATCAGAAAGGTATTGATCTTTAAACTTATAATAGGTATAGATGATAGGCTTCACATGATACCTATCTTCTACTATATGTAGCCATGTCAGAATATTCTGCTGGAACTCTTCTGTACTGATATTCTTTGGTTTATGTTCCACATCAAGTACAGGTGGTAAATCTCCCGGCTGCAAATGAACCATAGCAAGGAAGAAATAAGCCTGACGACGTGCCGACGAGTTATTGCTCCAGAAATGATAAACACCACGTATAAAGCCTGACTCCTTTGCATTATAAAAGTTCTCACGGAACTTCACATCAACATGACTATCACCCTCTGTAGACTTTATAATAACAAAACATATGGGCGAACGGTCTATCATCGCATTTCTAAGTCGGTTCCAATTAATCGTACCCTGATAACGACTTACATCAATACCATAAATCGTATAGCCCTCTGGATAATCAGGGTCACCATAAATAGCGCGCCATCTAAAGCCTGTAGGTGATACAAAGAAATAATAGAACAAGAAACTATATCCAGCAGCAAGACACAATCCCCCTGCCCATCTCATCCAACTTGGCATCTGAATCCAAGTTTTTAGTATTGAATGAAGCACTTTGGAGATAAACATTTTCTTACTTTTGGATAATTTTATATTCTACTTTACATCTATATATATATTGAACTTTCAAGTTTTTTTCATGAAGAAAAGAATTTCTTTTCATGAAGAAAAAGATTTATTTACGTGAAAATAAATAATTATTTTCATGAAAATAAATTAGCACACTACTTAAATATGAGTTCAAACATGTTGTTTCATTAGATCAATAGACAACAAAAATGAAAGCGATTAAGCACTACTTACAGCTGTATTCATGTGCTTTTATTCTCGTATGGATACTATAATAATAGATTGAATATCAAAGGGATAATTTAAAATATTTACCAACTACTCAAAGCATAAAGGTCAGAAGAAAATAAGAAATTGTATAAAACAAAAGAAGAAACAGAGGATAGATTTATCCCCCATTTCTTCTTTATGAATATACTATTACTTAGCCTGCTCTAATCCGAGAGTCTTAGTAGTCTGATCACATACTGAAGAAGGGCCCCAGTACTGGATAGGACCTGGATAAACATAGCATGTTTCCTTAGCCCACTTCTCACGCTGAGCAGCAAAAGTCTTGAATGGAGCACCATCAAGTTCAACAAGTGCCTTACGAATAACAGGCTTCATCTCACCATTACGTCTCTCCATGTTCATCATCATAGTGATTGGCACACCTCCTGCCTTCCACTGATCAGCAGGAGCAGTAGTGTTCTTAACGATAGCCATATAACCTGTCTTACCGTTAGCTATCAACTGAGCTGCTGATGAACCAAGTGCATAGCAGTAGTCTGCATCAAAGTTAGAAGGAGCTGCACAACGACCCTCGTAACCAAAGAAGTGGTGCAAAGGAGAGAACTTTCCAGCATACTTACCTTCCTTCTTCCACTGATCAAGCTTAGCTGCAACCATCTCAGAGATGAGTTTCTCTGTCTCGATGAGAGATACCTGTACGTTTCCGTGTGGGTCACGGTCGAGAGAAAGCTGACGAGCAACACCCTCTGGAAGTGTCTCAAATGTAGCCTTATTCTCTGCAGAGAGGTGTTCAAGGATATACTTACGCTGTGCATCCTTGTCAAGGTTCAAATAATCAGCACCATGAGCAGCGAGCAAATCATTCAACTCCTGAATCAAACGACCGATAGCAGGAATAAACTCGATAAGACCTTCTGGAATCAAAACAACACCGAAGTTGTTACCCTGCTCTGCACGGTAAGCAACAACACCTGCGATATACTCAACGATATCATTCAAAGTCTGATCCTTAGATTCAATTTCCTCAGATACCAAGCAGATGTTTGGCTGAGTCTGCAAAGCACACTCAAGAGCGATGTGAGATGCAGAACGACCCATCAACTTGATGAAGTGCCAGTACTTACGAGCAGAGTTACAGTCACGCTCGATGTTACCGATAAGCTCAGAGTAAGTCTTAGTAGCTGTATCGAAACCGAAAGAAGTCTCAATCTGATCGTTCTTCAAGTCGCCATCGATAGTCTTAGGGCAACCAATAACCTGTACACCATACTGCTTAGCTGCATAGTATTCAGCCAACACACAAGCATTAGTGTTAGAGTCGTCACCACCAATGATTACAACAGCCTTGATATCCAACTTACGAAGAACCTCAAGACCCTTCTCAAACTGTTCTTCCTTCTCAAGCTTTGTTCTACCTGAACCAATCATATCGAAGCCACCAGTGTTGCGGTAAGCCTGAAGATTCTCAGCAGTAATCTCAATATAGTTGTGATCAACAAGACCACCAGGCCCCATAAGGAAACCATAAAGACGGTTCTCTGGGTTCAACTTCTTAACCTCATCGAAGAGACCAGAGATAACGTTGTGACCACCAGGAGCCTGACCACCTGAAAGGATGATACCAACGTTAATCTTAGCATTGTTAACCGAATCAGCTGGAACAAACTCTACGAGAGGCATTCCGTACGTGTTAGGGAATAACTTCTTGATATCCTCTTGATTGTCAACACTCTGTGTAGGAGCACCTTCCTGCACCTTTACTGCACCCTGAAGAGCCTTAGGCAACTTTGGCTGATAGCCTGCTCTTTCCTTCTGCAATGCGCTAATTTCCATGTGTTTAATTTAAATGATTTGAATATAATGATTTATTTAATGTCTTTACTACTCTGCAAATTTACCTTTTTTATCCGATAATAGAAAGGAAAAGACGCTAAATTAAAATTTTAACTCTATTTTTATGTAAGAAAGTCTTGCTTTTCTATTTTTTTATTTATCTTTGAACGAAAATATAAAATATAGCTATTTAGGATTAATATGAGCAACAAAAGAGATTTGAAACGCACCATCAATTACATTTGTGGTGATTTGTTTACAGAGGGCATCGCAGCATCTCTCTATGGTGAGAATCGTGATAATGACAATACTGAGGCTATCCTCACTTCTATTTTGGTAATGCACAGCAATTACATCAGACGCGTATCTCACGTTCAGCCGGGTATGCCTGCCAAAGTATATTTCAAAGACTTGAAAGACAAGTTTAGTAAAGAAGTCAATGAGATTGTTGATCAACTCAATAACCTTGCATAATGTTACAGGGTATATCAAAGTGGCTTCTTTATAGTTTTATGGGGTGGAAGAAGGATGTTAGGTTTACATTACCTGACAAAGCTATTATTTGTCTTGCACCTCACACAAGTAATTATGATTTCCTAATTGGTCAGCTTTACGCAAGCGCTGAGCGACTGAAGAGCAACTTCCTTATGAAGAAGGAATGGTTCTTCTGGCCGCTTGGTCCTATCTTTCGCAAACTCGGAGGAATCCCTGTATGGCGTGATAAGAAGACAAGTATGACCGACCGGTTAGCCGACTATGCTATAAAGGCTGACAAGTTCCAACTTTGTATTACTCCCGAAGGAACCAGAAGTCTAAACCCTGAATGGAAGAAAGGCTTTTATTATATTGCACTAACAGCACAACTGCCTATCTACCTCTACGGATTAGATTATGAAAGGAAGCTAATAGAGTGTTCAAAGGTTATAAAACCATCGGGCGATTTGGAACAGGACATGAAGGAAATCAAATTGTATTTCAAAGACTTTAAGGGTAAACATCCAGAATTGTTTACGATAGGAGAATTAAACGGATAATGAAGATAAAATTGCTGTGTACAGCCCTTCTTGCAATGTCGTTTACAAATATCTTTGCACAAGCGGGTAAATCAACATGGGGGAAAACTGATTATAAAGATGCACCATGGGTAAAGAATGTTTCTCGCCCTAATGAAATCACAGAGGGATTACAGAATAGACATCTTTCTGTATGGTCATCGCATGGAAGATATTACGATGCGAAGAAAGGTGGATGGAGATGGCAAAGACCAATTCTATTCGGTACTACCGAGGACCTATACACACAAACAATAGTTCTTCCTTATCTCATTCCTATGCTTGAGAACGCAGGAGCAATTGTCTTTACACCTCGTGAAAGAGACTGGCAGAAGAATGAAATTATAGTAGATAACGATAGTCGCACCAACTACAAGGAAGAGAGTATGAAGAAGAAGTGGGCGACCACTTCGGATAAAGGCTTCGCACAACATTATGGAAGCTATAATGATGGTGAGAATCCATTTACAGCTGGTACGGCTCGACAAGTAAAGGCAAGAAAGCGCAACAGTAAGATTAGCTCTGTTGTCTACCAACCCACTTTCCCTGAAACAGGACGCTATGCCGTATATGTAAGCTATCAGACACAGAAGAAGAGTGTGGAAGCGGCAGAGTATATTGTTTTTCATAAAGGACAAGAAACACATTTCCGAGTAAACCAACGTATGGGTGGTGGCACTTGGGTTTATCTTGGCACTTTTGAGTTTGACAAGGGAAACAGTATCAATAACTCTGTTGTACTGACTAATCATAGCTCGCATAGAGGTATTGTAACTACTGACGCAGTACGCTTTGGTGGTGGTATGGGTAACATTGTTCGTGGTGGAACAGTGAGTGGTTTACCTCGTTTCCTTGAAGGTGCAAGATACTCAGCACAATGGGCTGGTGCACCTTGGAATGTAGTCAGCAAGAGTAATGGCTCTAATGACTATAACGACGACATCAACTGCCGTTCCTTGATGACGAATTGGCTCGCTGGAGGTTCTTGTTATCTGCCTGAAAAGAAAGATGGTAAGAAAGTACCTATCGAACTTACGTTGGCTATACATAGCGATGCCGGAGTTAAAACTGATGATAGTTACGTAGGTACCTTGGGAATCTGTACTACGCAAGATGGTAATAAAACATTGGGAGATGGACTTTCACGTAAGGTTTCAAAGACCTTTGCAGAACAGTTGGTAGCCAATGTAAAGAAGGATTTGGACAATGCTTTCCACATCAATTGGACAACTCGTTCAGTGTGGGATCGCAACTATAGCGAAACGCGATTGCCTGAAGTTCCCTCTGCTATCCTTGAAACGCTCTCTCATCAGAACTTCCCCGACATTAAATTAGGTCAAGATCCTAACTTCAAATTCACCTTTGCACGTTCCGTATATAAGACTGTCTTGAAATATGAAGCTAACATGCACGGTAAGACTTATACTGTTCAACCACTTGCACCAAATAACTTCAAGATAGAATATGTATCAGCAAACAAGGTGAGATTGCAATGGAGACCAACTACGGATGCCAGTGAACCTACTGCAACCCCTACTTCCTATAACGTGTATGTTGCGATGGGAACAAGAGGTTTTGACAATGGTATGAACGTTCGCAATCCTTATTTTGACATAGAATTGCTACCTGGTGTAGTCTACAACTTTAAGGTAACGGCTTGTAACCGTGGTGGTGAGAGTTTCCCAACAGAAGTTCTTTCAGCTTTACGCAATGAAGGTGCAATTCAGACAATTCTCATTGTCAATGCTTTCAGTCGCCTTTCTTCTCCTGCTGTTGTTAATACAAGCACAGAACAGGGCTTCGACCTTGAAGCAGATCCAGGTCTTAGCTATGGTCCTGTGGCTGGATGGGCAGGAAGACAAGCCAACTTCAACAAGGCAATGATGGGCAAAGAAGGTCCAAGTGCCTTAGGTTATGGTGGCGAAGAACTCGTAGGTAAGGTTATTGCAGGAAATGATTTCAACTATGTCAAAGACCACGCAGAGGCATTACGCCATGCAGGAAAATACAATATCGTCAGCTGTAACAGTAAGGCTGTAGAGTATGGCGAGGTGAATCTTTCCAAGTATGCAATGGTTGACTTACTCCTTGGCAATGAGAAAGATGATGGGCATAGCTTGTATTATTACAAGACTTTTAAGCCTGCACTTCGTCAACAGTTGACAAAGTACCTGAATAATCGTGGCAAACTCTTTGTCAGTGGTTCTTATCTTGCATCCGATATGCAGGGTGTTGATGAGCAAGATTGGTTGAAAAACAACCTCAAGATTACATTTGATGGGGCAAACTATGACAATTATAACTCTGTAGTAAGTGGTATGGGAATGTCATTCGATGTTTACCGCACTATCAACGAGCAACATTACGGTGCTTATACACCAGACTATATTCTTCCTGTTGACAATGCTTTCAGTACCTTAACTTATGCAGATGGCAAAACAGCAGCTGTGGCATATAAAGGAACTGACAACAGTGTTTTCTCACTATCCTTCCCATTCGAGTGCATCAAGGATGCTCCTACGCGTAACAGTATCATGAAGGGTATTGTCAACTTCTTAATGAAGAAATAAAAACAAAGAAATTGGAATAATCTAAAAGCGTAAAGACTATGTATAAAATTCAAGCAAACGCTTCGGGAACACGAAGCATTGAGATTACAGACAGCCATCTTGAGACAATAAAGAAATATTCACTTCTCTCTGGACTGGTTGATTCCAATGGTATTATTGACGAGGATATCCTCGACAAACTGAGATTCAATGTTCGTGGACTTCTCGAGTCTGAACCTGGTAAAGATAAAGACTTGTTAGACTTATGTCTTGATGTTATTTATAATCAAAACATGAAAGCTATCGGACTTAAAAATCTTGTAACACTCTTCAAGGAGTGGATCTTAACACACCAAGATGCTGAAGAAGAGAACAGTGAAGTTCTTTAATCATAAAGAAGGAATAATAGTAAAGTTCAATTTCTTGAAAACAAGTAACATACTTAAAAAGAAATTCATTTAAAAACAAAAACATTTGAGTTCACAAAAAGAAAATAGAAGACCTGCAAAGCAGCATAAAAAGACAACACCTACACAGCGACAAGATAGAGAGGCTGCTGTTAAGAATGAAGCAAAAACCACAAGACCTTCAAGATTTCAGTTGACAGACTTCCTCCCTACCACAAAGAAGGAAGTAGAACTCCGTGGGTGGGATCAGTTAGACATTATCCTCTTTTCGGGTGATGCCTATATAGACCATCCTGCTTTTGGTGCTGCTGTCATTGGTAGAACACTTGAGGCAGCTGGCTATAAGGTGGCTATCGTTCCACAACCTGACTGGCATGGCGACTTCCGAGACTTCAAAAAATTAGGCCGTCCACGTCTCTACTTTGGTATCTCACCCGGCGCAATGGACTCGATGGTGAACAAATACACTGCCAATCGTCGTCTACGCTCAGACGATGCTTATTCACCTGATGGTAGACCCAACCTGCGTCCAGAATATCCAAGCATTGTTTACTCTAATATCCTCAGACAGCTCTATCCCGATGTTCCTATCGTCTTAGGCGGCATCGAGGCTTCATTACGTCGTCTTACTCATTACGACTATTGGAAAGATTGTGTTCGTAAGTCCATTCTCTGTGATGCACGTGCCGACATGATTATCTATGGTATGGGTGAAAAACAGGTGGTAAGCATAGCACAAGAGTTGGAAAATGGTGCTAACATTAAAGACTTGAAGCATATTCCACAGACCGTATATCTTTGTAAAGAATCAGAGATTCCTGACGGAATAAAAGAGAGTGATATTGTACTTCATTCCCACGAGTCTTGCTTACACAACAAAAAATATCAAGCAGAAAACTTCAAACATATAGAAGAAGAGTCAAACAAGAAGCACGCACAACGTATTCTGCAGGCTGTTGACAACGTTTATGCCGTTGTTAATCCACCCTATCCTACCATGACAACAGAGGAGGTAGATGCAGCCTACGACCTACCATATACACGCGAACCACATCCGAAGTATCGCGGTAAGACTATCCCTGCCTATGAGATGATTAAGCACAGTGTGAACATTCATCGCGGATGCTTTGGTGGCTGTTCATTCTGTACCATTTCTGCACATCAGGGTAAGTTTATTAGCTGTCGCTCGAAAGAGAGTATCTTAAAGGAAGTAAAGCAGGTTATACAGATGCCCGACTTCAAAGGTTATCTCTCCGACCTCGGTGGTCCATCAGCTAATATGTATGGTATGGCAGGTAAGAACCAGAAGGCGTGTGAGCATTGCAAACGACCGAGTTGTGTGAATCCAGAGATATGTCCTAACCTTGAAACCGACCACACCAAACTGCTTGAAATCTATCATGCAGTCGATGAACTACCAGGAATCAAGAAGAGTTTTATCGGTTCTGGTGTACGTTATGACCTACTTCTGCACAAGAGTAAGGACGAGAAGAGTAATGAAGCTGCCAGACAATATACTCGTGAGTTGATAACACGACATGTGAGTGGACGATTGAAGGTTGCACCAGAGCATACTTCAGACCGCGTTCTAAATCTGATGCGTAAACCTTCGTTCCAACAATTCTATGCATTCAAGAAGATTTTTGACCGCATCAACCGTGAGGAGAATATGCGACAGCAGATTATTCCTTACTTCATATCTTCTCATCCTGGCTGCCAGGAAGAGGATATGGCAGAGTTGGCGGTACTGACAAAAAACCTTGACTTCCACTTGGAACAAGTGCAGGACTTCACCCCTACCCCAATGACAGTTTCTACAGAGGCATGGTACACGGGGTATGATCCTTACACACTCGAACCAATCTTCTCAGCAAAGACACCAAAGGAGAAACTTGCACAGCGTCAATTCTTCTTCTGGTATAAGCCTGAAGCACGACGAGATATTGAGCGAGAGCTTCACCGCATTGGACGTAGTGACTTGATTGCTAAGCTCTATGACAATGTTCCGAAGCGACACCCTCGTGCGGTTTATGATCCTAAGGCAATTGGAAGTACTCCCGACATTCCAAACAAAAAACGGAAGGGAAGAGAGGAAAAACCAACAGAGAATCGTAGAAAATCTGCTAAGCAAAATGGTAAACAGCCAAAAAGTTTCAACCCAAACTTTTCTGGTAACCATCGTCGCAGACAAAAATAAGACATCTAAAAAAAGAGTTATGACCCATTAATCATAGCTCCTTTTTTTTAGTTTTCATTGATAGCAGAGCTGAGACTTCACTGTCAAATAGTTTTTATAACATACCAAAGATGTTGATTGAAGAAATACAGAAAGGACTATGAAAACTAAATCTACATTGTTATGAAATAATATGACAAAATAAAAGATAACCGGTTCAGAATCATTCCCGAAGGTAAGTTCTCAACAAATTCATAACCAACTAATATCCAAAGAAATAGAAACAACGACAAAGAAGAGGCTTAGCTTGATTCAAGAAGGGCGTTAGTTAGCCCCATGAAGGGCGTCTTCAATAAGCAAGACTGGCCTTGTTTAGAAATCAAAAGAGCATGTCTTATATTCTTGATTAGATTTTTTATTACAAAACAACGGAATAAGTGATGAGTAAAGAGCCGACAAGCAACTCCTTTTATCATCTATGCTACGATAAAGGATGAGCATAAATGATATACTTTAGGTATATATAGAAAATTTATAACTAACAGTTTGCCAGTATGATGAGAGTTCCTTTTCGAACATCTGACTACAAAAGACTTTCAAGGTAGCAGTCATTGACTATTGCACTGCACGAATAAGTCTTTCCCTATAGGCAACCCGTGCTTTGGTTACTATGACCTCTGCTGACTTCTCACGACAAGCTTGACTTCGTTATGGTATAGCAAAGACATCATCTTCACCTGCGCCCGTGAGACCTCCTCAGATTCCCCCCTTCCTTTGCCTATGTAATTCCCGCTATCATGCTTACTCGTGATTTGAACCCGTTAGATAATGCTCATGCCGAGCGTACCAAAGAAAGAACATGCGTTCTCATCTGTCCTTACTTTAAGCATACTGGTAAAGGCAAAAATAATAAATTACTATTAAGAATGATTTGTTATGCTTGTAATATAATTTAGTTAGTTTAACAAAATAGTGGTAGCATGAATACAAAATAATACGTATTTTTGCAATAAATAAAAGAAAGATAGTATGTGCGATATTAAGGACGTAGCCAGATATATTGGCTTATCACTAATTAATAAAGGCTTATCAGTTAGTCCATTGAAGCTCCAAAAAATACTTTATTATGTTCAATCATGGAATATGGTAATCTTTGGTCGGAACAAAACATTGTTTGCTCAAGCTCCACAAGCTTGGGTTAATGGTCCTGTATATCCAGAGATTTATTATGAATACAAAGATAAGGTACCGAATATGTGTGATTATTTAGATGAAACTAATTTTGGTACTGATAGTGCTCATATCGATAAAACTCTTCAAGAACTGGCAGAGAAATTATCATTCTCAAAAGACCAAATAGAGTTATTAGATTCAATATTCATGTTATATGGCTCGAAATCGCAGAATGATCTTATATTTTTAACTCATTCTGAAAAGCCATGGGTAGAAGCTCGTGGTAGTCTTAACCCTTTTCAACGTTCTGGAGAGAGTATTAGTCTAGATACAATGTATAGTTTTTATAAAGATAGATACGATAGAAATCGGAAGCACCATGAAGCTCAATGAATGTGATATTGATATACAACGTGAAGAATTAGAAACAATCAACAAACCTGATTCTTTTAAGAATAAGATTCATACAGATGATGTTTTGATATCAAAGAATTTACCAATAGTCATTAAGTATGATTATATTGATTTGGGCAAAACTGATTATCATTTTCATCAAGATTTTACTTTGAGAGATACGCAAGCCTATTTCTCTAAGATGAAAGAGATATCATCTAACACCAT
The DNA here is from genome assembly GCF_013267595.1 of Prevotella melaninogenica. Lineage (NCBI taxonomy): Bacteria > Pseudomonadati > Bacteroidota > Bacteroidia > Bacteroidales > Prevotellaceae > Prevotella > Prevotella melaninogenica. The sequence continues at coordinate 365,557 of NZ_CP054010.1, forward strand.
AAACAATCTAGAGAAAATAGCAAAGGAACATCACTTCTATCCTTCACCATTCACAGGGAAGGTAAGAGAGAATATCCTAAAAATTATGCCTAATGTAGATGAGAGCATTATTATCTATCACTTTGGACTATATGAATGTGACAGCAGAGAAGCAAGAAGAGAAACTGGAGAAAGGTCTCCTAGAATCTATTTTGTGTTAGGCAATTATGGCTTTATCTATATCTTATTTTTTGATCCTTTCCATGAATTGAATCCTTAAATAAATACCAGCGAGTCTGTCTAAAATTAAATCAATACATGACAAGATTATTTCTTACCTTATGTCGATAATAAAAAAGAGCTATACAATACCTTAACAATATTTAAAGAGGTGAAGATAACTATCTCCACCTTTTTTAGTAATTTTGCATTTGATTCTGTAATAAGAGCCTTTTTGCTCCTACAAAGTAGATGGGCAGGAAGAAACAGATGATTAAAAGATAATTTATTAAGAAGCTATAAATAAGAAAATAAATTCAAATTATGAGTAAGCAAACAGAAAAGATCAAGGCACTCGTGGAGAAGCGCGAGTTAGCACGCTTAGGTGGTGGCCAGAAGGCCATCGACAAGCAGCATGAGCGCGGAAAGTATACTGCACGTGAGCGTATTGAAATGCTGGTTGACAAAGGCAGCTTCGAGGAATACGATATGTTCAAACTCCATCGTTGTCATAACTTCGGTATGGAGAAGAAGCAGTACCTCGGTGATGGTGTTGTTGCTGGTTCAGCAACTATCGACGGTCGTCTCGTCTACCTCTATGCACAGGACTTCACCGTAAACGGTGGTTCGCTTTCTGAAACAATGGCTCAGAAGATATGCAAGGTAATGGATATGGCTATGACCAATGGCGCACCAGTCATCTGTATGAACGACTCTGGTGGCGCACGTATCCAGGAGGGTATCTCTGCTTTGGCAGGTTACGGCGAAATCTTCGAGCGTAATATCCTCGCTTCTGGTGTTATCCCACAGATCTCAAGCATCCTTGGTCCATGTGCCGGTGGTGCAGTTTACTCTCCAGCATTGACAGACTTCATCATCATGAAGGAGCAGACAAGTTACATGTTCCTGACTGGTCCTAAGGTTGTAAAGACCGTAACTGGTGAAGATATCGACGCAGAGCACCTTGGTGGTGCAAGCGTTCACGCTTCAAAGAGTGGTGTAACAAGCTTCACAGCTAAGACTGAGGAAGAGGCAATGGACCTTATCAAGAAGCTCCTTTCTTACATTCCTTCAAACAACCGCGAGGAAGCACCACGTGTAGAGTGTACCGACCCTATCGACCGTAAGGAAGACCTCTTGAACGAGATTATCCCAGACGATCCAAACCAAGCATACGATATGTACAAGGTAATTCAGGCTGTAACAGACAACGGAGAGTTCTTTGAGGTTCAGCCAAAGTTTGCTAAGAACATCATCACTGGTTTCGCTCGTTTCAATGGTCAGAGTGTTGGTATCGTAGCTAACCAGCCATCAGCCTACGCAGGAGTATTAGACACTAACGCAAGCCGTAAGGGTGCGCGCTTCGTTCGTTTCTGCGATGCTTTCAATATTCCAATCGTTTCACTTGTTGACGTACCAGGTTTCCTCCCAGGTACTGGTCAGGAGTATAACGCTGTAATTCTTCACGGTGCACAGTTGCTCTATGCTTACGGTGAGGCTACAGTTCCAAAGATTACTATCACATTGCGTAAGAGCTATGGTGGTTCACACATCGTTATGGGTTGTAAGCAGCTCCGTTCTGATCTCAACTTTGCATGGCCAAGCGCAGAGATTGCCGTTATGGGTGCATCTGGTGCTGTTGCCGTTCTCTGTGGTAGAGAAGCTAAGGAAGTTAAAGAGCAGGGTGGCGACGTTAAGCAGTTCCTCGCTGAAAAGGAAGAGGAGTACTCAGAGAAGTTTGCTAATCCATATCAGGCTGCTCAGTTCGGCTACATCGATGATGTTATCGAACCACGCAACACTCGTTTCCGCATCTGCCGTGGCTTGGCTCAGTTGGCTCATAAGAAGCAAGACTTACCAGCTAAGAAGCATGGCTGTATGCCAATGTAATAAGGAGGCACGCAACTATGGATAAAAACGTATATGCAGCTATTGCAATGGCACTCTATGAGTTTGCCGGAAACAATGTTCACGATAACGAACCAGGTATTATCACTATTCTGCCAAAGCAGACAATGTGGGATGCTAAGTTCGAGATAATGACAAAGAAACCATAATAGACAACAATGAAAGAATTCAAATATACTATCGACGGCAAGGAATATAAAGTCGAGATTGGTGAGATTAATGCCGAGAATGTTGCAGAAGTATCTGTCAACGGTGAGCAGTATGCAGTACAGATGGAACAGCCTGCTGAACCAGAAAAGAAGAAGGTTGAGCTTGGTAAGCCAGCTGCTGCTGAGGCAAGTGAAGAGGCTACTCCTGCTGTTGCTATCAACAGTTCTGCAGCTGTTAAGGCTCCAATTCCAGGAACCATCACATCTGTTGAGGTGACTGTTGGTCAGGAGGTAAAGGCTGGCGATACTGTTGTTGTCCTCGAGGCTATGAAGATGCAGAACAACATCGAAGCTGAGAAGGATGGCAAGGTAACTGCTATTGCTGTAAAGGTCGGTCAGGCTGTGCTTGAGGACGACCCATTGGTTGTTATTGAATAATTCTGCTATCAGTTGACATTCGTCACTGATGCTATTATCATTTTCTTAAGAGGGTGTGTCATTACGGCATATCCTCGCTTTTTTGATAATAGTACATCAAAATATAGGAAATAAAAAAACACATAATCACATTTCTTTCTCCAAGCAGGAAAGAGGAATATCTATTATAAAGTTACACCTTATTAATAAATAACTTCCTTACCTTACTTTGAAAGAAGAAATGTGATTGTGTGCTTATAACAGTAAGGACGCTACGTCCTACACTTACAAAGTCAAAGGGTTTATCCTCTAACTGATACCCTTTTCTATCTGTTTATAACTTGTTGCCTTCCTTTGGAAAAACAATTGAGGGCTTGAAGTTTTTTGCCTCTTCAAAATCCATCAATGCATAAGAGATGATAATTACCTCATCTCCTACTACCACCTTGCGAGCTGCTGCACCATTCAAACAGATACAGCCTGAGCCTCTTTCTCCCTTAATAATATAAGTTTCAAAGCGTTCACCATTGTTGTTATTCACAATTTGAACCTTCTCACCTGCTATCATATTAGCAGCATCCAACAAGTCTTCATCAATGGTAATACTACCCATATAATGAAGATTTGCCTCTGTGACAGTAGCACAGTGCAACTTACTTTTTAATACTTCTATCTGCATCTTTTCTTATTATCCTCTGTATTTTATGTGGTCAATAAGTCGAATAGGCGTATGACCACAATAAACTGTAATACAACCTACAACATACGCTTCCCATGTATTTATTTCAAGAAGCGTGTTGCCATCTACAATCTCAAAATATTCTACCTCAAGTCCGTCTACTGCATTGATATCGGCAATGACTTTCTCACGTGTTTCTGCTACAGTATGGGTCTTAGAAAACACTACACTTTGACTTAACGCCTCGTAGATCTTCGGTGCTATAGCACGCTCGTCAGCTGTCAATAGCATATTGCGTGAACTCATAGCTAAACCATCCGCATCACGTATAATTGGACACTCCACTATCGTTATTTCATCCTTCATGCCAATGAAATCAACAAGACGTTTGATAACAGCTATCTGCTGCCAATCTTTCTCACCGAAATAGGCTTTATCTGGATGAACAATATAGAATAATCTGCTGACAACTTGGCAAACACCATTGAAATGACCAGGGCGTTTTGCACCCTCCATCACTGTAGATTGTGGTGGAAAATCGTATTGACGATTATCTGGTTTAGGGTATACTTCTTCAACAGATGGGGCAAAAACATAGTCTGCTCCACAAGCTTCAATAAGCTTACAATCAGCCTCTAATGTGCGAGGATAACGTTCTAAATCTCCCTTATCATTAAACTGGGTAGGATTAAGAAAAACAGAAACGACTGTTATATCATTCTCCTTGACGCTTTGTTTCACAAGTGACGCATGACCATCATGCAACGCACCCATCGTAGGAACTAATCCAATAGTTTTGTTTTCCTTGCGACAAGAGAAAAGTTCGTTCTGAAGTTCAACAATCTTTTGGATAACTTTCATCAGTCTCTAAAATTAAAATCGTTGCAAAGTAACAACAAAATAATTAAATAGACGAGATTTTAATTAAATAATCTCAACATGCCCTACTTTTTATTTGTTTTCAGGCGAAAGCAGGAGTTGTCTCATTTTTTTTTCGTACCTTTGCAGAAAATAAGCTGCGCCCAGAAAAGACTAACATTCTATGCGTTTGCTTGCAATAGTTGCAGAAACAAAAATTCTAACATAAAGAATGGGAAAAAAAGTATTATTTGTTAATCAAGAAATCATGCCATATGTGCCTGAGACAGAGATGTCTTTCTATGGCTCAGAAATGCCACACATCATGCAAGAAGCTGGATTTGAGATCCGTACATTCATGCCAAGATGGGGAAATATAAACGAACGTAGAGGGCAGTTACACGAGGTTATTCGCCTTTCAGGTATGAACTTGATTATAGACGATACAGACCATCCATTGATTATCAAGGTGGCAAGTATTCCGCAGACACGTATACAGGTTTATTTCATTGATAATGAAGATTACTTCCAGAAACGTCCTGCAATGACAAAGGACGAATTGGGTAACGACTATCCTGACAACGGCGAGCGTGCTATCTTCTTTGCAAGAGGCGTATTGGAGACAGTAAAGAAGCTAAGATGGGCTCCTGATGTGATTCATTGCCAGGGTTGGATGTCTTCTGTTATCCCATTCTATGTAAAGACTGCCTACAAAGATGAGCCACAGTTTGCCAATTCAAAGGTTGTGACTTCACTCTTTGCAGAACAGCCACAAGACAGCTTAGGTACTAACTTTAAGCATTGTCTTGAGTTCCGTGAGGCGAAGGCTAAGTATTTGAAGAACTATGGTGACGACTTCGATTTCATGGAGTTAGGTAAACTGGCTATCGACTATTCTGATGGTGTCATTGGTACCAGTGACAAAGCTCACGCTGATCTTATCAACTATGCTAAGACTCACGATAAGCAGCTTTTGGAACATGCAATCGATGATGCTGAACTAAAGGAGAAGTATTCAGAATTTTATAATAAATTGTTCTGATACACTTAGATTCATACAATTAAGACATTCTAAATGAGAAGGAAATTCATTGCAGCCTGTATGCTTGTAGCTTGTATCGGAATGGTATCATGTGATGATACTACAGATACCCTTGGAGGCTCACTTATCGACAATGGCGACAAACTTTCTATAAAGGCAGACACCTTCAGCGTAGCTTCTGAAACAATGGTTTCTGGCAGTGTTATAGCACGTTCATCAACTGGATATTTGGGCAGAATGGTTGACCCTGAAACAAATACAACTGTTACGGGTAATCTTATGTCACAGTTCCATGTGCTTAGTAGTTATGAGTTGCCAGCAAAGGATTCTATCATGAGTCGTGATGCAAATAATGAGATTATTGCTGATTCATGCGATATAAGACTGTACTATAGCACTTATTATGGCGACTCACTTAGTCAGATGAAGCTAACAGCATACGAGCTTTCTAAGCCTGTTGAGGAAGGGAAAACATATTATTCAAACTTCGATCCAGAAGCACAAGGCTATATCCGACCTGCTGCACTGGGTGGAATTGCAGAGATACGTTCATTCACACTTACAGATTATACAGAGGCTGACAGTATCAGAAATAAGAAAAACTATAGACGTAACATCATTGTCCGCCTAAACAAACAGTACAAGGATAAGAGCGGTGTTACATATAACAACTACGGAACTTACCTGCTTCGCAAGTATCAGCAGAACCCTGCTGCATTCCGTAATCCTTATCGTTTCTTGCATGAAATCTGTCCAGGATTCTACTTCAAGGTTGATGGTGGCTCTGGTTCAATGGCACATATACAGGTTGCACAGCTGAATATTTACTTCAAGAATAAACAAAAGGGTAAAGTATCAGAGATATCAACCAACTTTGTAAGTACTGAAGAGGTCCTTCAGTTGACAAACTTCTCTAACGACAACACAAAGTTACAGCAGTTAGCAAGTGAGTCTGGTCATACTTATCTTAAGACTCCATCAGGCTTGTTTACAAAGTTGACGCTCCCTGTATCTGACATTATGGCAGGACATACAAACGATTCTATCAACTCGGCTAAGGTTGTACTCTACCGAGAAAACAATAGTACAACATCCGATTATCAGTTTGGAATACCACAGAATGTCGTTATGGTAGCTGCAGATAGTCTACAGTCGTTCTTTGCGAACAACCGTCTACCTGACAACAAGACTTCGTTCTTGGCAAGTTACAACAAGACAACGAATAGCTATGTGTTCAACAATATCTCGGGAATTATCAACCTCTTCTCACGCAACACATCGATGCCTGCATGGGGTAAAGTTGTAATTGTACCAGTTGAATTGCAGACTGTAACACAAGGTTCTGGTAGTACTCAGAAAACAATTATTACTAAGGTTTCCCACGATATGGGTCTCTCAAGCACAAAGTTATTGGGAAACACATCGACTGGAAAGAATATTCAGATTTCGATAATATACGGTAAGTTCAATGGCAGATAACTTCTTGGAACGTCATCGTGAGGAATATGAGCAGCGCAAGGCGGCTTGGCTTCGCAAGAAAAAGCACTTGGGTCGACAACCCAAAGCAAAACTTCAGAAGCCTGACGACGAGGCACTGTAATAGAATATAAAATGTAGAATCGGACTTACAACACCCATGTATGTCCGATTCTTTGTTTTTGGCACACCTTTTGTTTATACAATCCTACTAATACAGGACATATTGTCCACAGATACAAGTAAAGAAAAGAAAGGTTAGGATATGATGAATCAATTCTCCCCAAAGGTTTCTGAAATACTTTCATTCAGCAGAGAGGAAGCAGAACGACTGACAAGTGCGTCGGTTGCTCCTGAGCATATCATGCTCGCCATTCTGAGAGAGAAGTCAGGACCAGTATGGGAACTATTCAACCAATGGAAGGTTGATATAGACAATATAAAGAAAGAAATAGAAAGAAGACTTCAGGAGGAAACAATTGACCCAACTTCTTATGTCCCTGATATGCTTTTAAACGAGCAGGCAAATAACATATTGAAATTAGCTGTACTTGAGGCACGTATACAACATGCACAGACAGTGGATATCCTTCATCTCTTCCTTGCAATATTGCATGATTCTTCTAATAATGGTGCTAAGAAGGTAATGGAAGAGAATGGATTCAATTATAACAACGCAATATCGATGTTACAACAACGCGCAAACCAACCAAAGAATGGTATAGGAATGGCTGACGAAGAAGAAATGGATGATGATATGATGTCATCTTCATCATCTGAAGGCAGCAATAATGCCAAGACAACACAGGCTCCACGTACAAAATCAAAGACACCAGTACTCGATAGTTTCGGTACTGATCTTACTCAAGCTGCTACCGAGGGAAAACTCGACCCAGTTGTAGGCAGAGAGAAAGAGATTATGCGTGTCAGTGAGATTCTTGGTAGAAGAAAGAAGAATAATCCTATTCTCATTGGTGAACCAGGTGTTGGTAAGAGTGCTATTGTTGAGGGTTTAGCACAACTTATTGTGAAGCATCTCACCTCTCCAATTCTCTTTAACAAACGTGTCATCACACTTGACTTGACAGCTGTCGTGGCTGGAACAAAGTATCGTGGTCAATTTGAGGAGCGTATCCGTGCATTGATTAAGGAAATCGAACAGAATCCAGACATTATCGTCTTTATTGACGAGATTCACACACTCATCGGAGCAGGTTCTTCACCAGGTTCAATGGATGCTGCTAATATCCTCAAACCAGCCTTGGCAAGAGGTACTATACAGTGTATTGGTGCAACAACACTTGACGAATATCGCAAGTCTATCGAGAAAGACGGTGCCTTAGAACGTCGTTTCCAAAAGGTACAGGTTGAACCAACAACAGTTGAAGAGACATTACAGATTCTTGAAAATATTAAAGATCGCTACGAAGCACATCATCATGTAAGTTATACAGAGGATGCGCTAAAGGCTTGTGTGAAGTATGCAGACAGATATATTACTGATAGATTCTTCCCTGATAAGGCGATAGACATTATTGACGAAGCAGGTTCACGTATCCACCTGCAACATGTAAAGGTGCCACAGGCGATTCTTGATATTCAGAAAGACATTGAAATAGCGCAAGAGAAAAAGCAAGCTGCTGTAAAGAATCAGAACTTTGAGTTGGCTGCAAGTTTCCGTGATAAGCAGACTGAATTAGAAAAGACACTCAAAGAGGAGCAGGAGAAATGGCAGAAAGGTGATACCGAAGATAAGGTTGAAATTAATGAAGAAGCCATTGCAGATGTTGTCTCTATGATGACAGGCGTTCCAGTACAGCGCATGCAGGAGGCAGAAGGTATCCGGTTGAAGAATATGGATGCTGAACTCAAGCAGGTTGTTATCGCACAGGACGCAGCTATCGACAAGATGGTAAAGGCTATTCAGCGTAACCGCGTTGGTTTGAAAGACCCTAACCACCCTATCGGTGCGTTTATGTTCTTAGGTCCTACGGGCGTGGGTAAGACCTATCTTGCCAAGCGACTTGCCGAGATGATGTTTGGTTCTGCCAATGCTTTGATACGCATTGATATGAGCGAATATACAGAAAGTTTCAACACCTCTCGCCTTGTTGGTGCGCCTCCAGGATACGTTGGCTATGATGAAGGTGGACAGTTGACTGAGAAAGTGCGCCGTCATCCCTACTCTATTGTCCTACTTGATGAGATAGAGAAGGCACATGGTAACGTATTCAACATGCTTTTGCAGGTACTCGATGAAGGCCGATTGACAGATGGTAACGGCCGATTGATAGACTTCCGCAATACGGTGATTATTATGACATCAAATGCGGGTACACGTCAGCTGAAGGAATTCGGGCAAGGTGTCGGCTTTAAGGCTGCTAACTTGAATGGTCTTTCACAGAGTGAAGGTGACAAGGAGCGTGCACGTGCTATCATTCAGAAAAGTCTCAGCAAGCAGTTCGCACCAGAGTTTCTCAATCGTTTGGACGAGATTATTACCTTCGACCAACTCGACCTCGAAGCTATCAAGAAGATTATCAACATCGAACTCAAGGGTTTGTTCAAGCGTGTGCATGAATTAGGCTACGAAATGGAGATAACAGATGAAGCTAAGGAGTTTGTTGCAAGCAAGGGATATGATGTACAATTTGGTGCGCGTCCATTGAAGCGTGCTATCCAGAACCATATCGAGGACGGACTGAGCGAACTGATTCTCTCTGGCGAAATCAAGGCTGGTGACACTATCAAAGTATCTAAAGAGAAAGATAGTGAGAAACTAAAGTTTGATATTATATCGGCTGAATAAAATCCAAAGGAAGGAATAATCACCTCCTATCCTTACCAAATTTGTAATATAAAAGTCATCTTTAAAGAATGAATTGATGCTTAGTTGCATTCCAATTAAGCCTTAATTGACGTTCAAAAAATGCTTAATTGAAGCCTTAAAGGTGCTTAGTTAGCGTCTAACTAAGCACCTTTTCTTATGCTATTTTACAACACACTGATTAACTGAAAGTTACAAACACGGTTAAAAAGGCTCTTTATTAAGAAAAAACATATAGAATGCCTAACTTTTTTGTAATGATATTTTTAACCCTTAACGATAACCTAACAACTTAAAATAGCAAACAGCGTAGCCCAATAAAAGAGACAGAAAGCTACCCAAAGATTTAAATATAAGAAGGGCATAGAACAATAAAAACAGGAGTTCCCACAAATAAGACTTTATAGAAACTCCTGCTTTAATTATAATATCAAGCCCTCGCAAATATTATCAAAGGCTAAAAATAGACAATTACAAACCCAAACTCTTCTTGATAGCCTCAATCTTTACAACTGCACGCTGCTCGCAAGCAGGGAAGTCAGAAGCAGAGTTCATTGTATCCTTTATCTCAAGATAGAACTTAATCTTTGGCTCAGTACCTGATGGACGTACACTAACTTTAGTACCATCTGTGCAGAACCACTGGAGAACATTGCTTGTATCAGGCATATCCATCTTCTCCTTAGAACCGTCAGCCTTTGTAATCTCAAGACTCTGGAAGTCCTTATAAACATCGATGACACTACCGCCAAGCTCCTTAGGAGGATTAGAACGGAAGTTCTTCATCATCTGCTGAATCTCGTCAGCACCGCTCTTACCAGGACGCTCAACATTGATTGTGTACTCATGACTGTAACCATACTCCATATAGATATCCATGAGAATGTCATACAAAGTCTTACCATGATCCTTTGCATATGCACAAATCTCAGCCAACAAAGCACAAGCACTTACAGCATCCTTATCGCGTACGAAGTCTTCTGCAAGGAAACCGTAGCTTTCCTCACCACCACCGATATACTGCTGTTTACCCTCAGAGAGTGCAATCTCACGTGCAATCCACTTGAAACCAGTGTAGCAATCTCGCATCTCTACGTTCTGCTTCTCAGCAATCTTACGGATAACCTCTGTTGTAACAATAGTCTTCACGATGAAGTCTGTTGGCTTCATCTTGCCCACAGCCTGACGATTAGTGATGATATACCACAAGAAGAGCAGACAAGTCTGGTTACCATTAATCAGTACCCACTCGCCATCGCTATTCTTACAAGCCATACCTACACGGTCAGCATCTGGGTCAGAAGCCATCAAGATATCGGCATCGAGAGCCTTTGCATCACGCAATCCAAGTGTCAAAGCCTCTGCTATCTCTGGGTTTGGACGGTCAACAGTTGGGAAGTTACCATCTTTAACCATCTGCTCCTTCACACAATGAACATTGTCAAAGCCCCAAGAAGCCAATGCACGTGGAATCATTACACGACCAGCACCATGCAGAGGAGTATAGACAATCTTAAGATCATGCTGATTCTTGATTACCTGTGGGTCAATGCTGATAGTCTTTACCTGCTCCAGATAAACCTTATCAACATCCTCGCCGATAATCTGAATCAACGCCTTATTGCCTTCGAACTTAACATCCTCAACCTTAACCTTGTTTACTTCGTCGATAATACCCTTGTCATGTGGCGCAAGTACCTGTGCACCATCATCCCAATAAGCCTTATAACCATTGTACTCACGTGGGTTATGACTTGCGGTAATATTCACACCTGCCTGTGCCTTCAAATGACGAATAGCAAAAGAACACTCTGGAGTAGGACGAAGATCGTCGAAAAGATAAACCTTTATGCCATTAGCAGAGAAGATATTAGCAACGGTCTCAGCAAAGAGACGAGAATTGTTACGGCAGTCGTGGCAAACAACTACACTAATCTGCTCCTTATCCTTGAAGTTAATCTTCAGATAATTAGCAAAGCCTTGAGTTGCCATACCGACGGTATAGATATTCATACGATTAGAGCCTGCGCCCATAATACCACGAAGTCCACCTGTACCAAACTCTAAATCCTTATAAAAAGACTCAATAAGGTCAGCCTTATCGTCATTGTTAATCATAGCCTCAACGGCAGAACGAGTTTCTTCATCAAAAGCAGGAGACAGCCACTGTCTTGCTTTCTCTTCGCATTGTGCGATGAGTGTTTGGTTATTGCTCATAATTTAAGTATTTTCTTATTTACAACTTGTATTTGCAAATGTAATCAATAATTCTGAGAAAGACACTTGCAAATAGAGTTTTTTTTGTATTTTTGCAGCTATATAAACCGAGGCTTTGCTAAGAATAATACGTTCTATAGCATATTTCTCAACATAAGAATTATATTTAATCTTGTAACTTTACATAAATGGATTTAAATTTTGAAGGTATACTCCTCGCAGTATGTACGTTTTTAATCATTGGACTTTGTCATCCACTCGTTATAAAAACAGAGTATTATTTCGGTACAAAACCTTGGTGGCTATGGCTCATAGCGGGTATTGCTTGCTGTGTAGCAGCCTTGTTTGTACAAAGTATCTTTTGGTCTGCTCTACTCGGTGTCCTTGGAGCTTCATTCCTTTGGGGAATTGGTGAGCTCATCTCGCAGGAGAAGCGTGTCTTAAAAGGATGGTTCCCTATGAATCCTAAACGTAAGGAACACTACGAAAAACTTAGCAAAGACGAGTCTATATGCCCTTGTAAGCATAAAAAATAAAGACTATCAGCTCTTCTTTTACCATCGTGCTAACGCCCCGCACATATGGTGCGGAGGCTTAACACCAATGGTGTTAACAGCTAAATACATCTTAAAACACTGTCACGACTGGTTCTAAACTACGCTTAAAGAAATCGTCCATAGCAGAGTTTCAGACTCTACTATGGACGATTATCACAACCATAAAAGACGAATAGACTTCTTGTATATGGTTAGAAGTTTATTTAAACAATTACTTTACTGTCACACGACGCTCACGAATCAGCTTAATCTGACGTAACAAATCGTTGTAATGAAGGAGGTTAATGCCTTCACTTTGTGCTGCTTGTGCCTTACAGAACTGCTCAACAGTATCTAAATGCTGCATGAGATAGAGCATAATATCTGAATTACTTGCACGGTCAGCAACGGTTGGTTTGTCTTTCTGAACAGGATTTAAAAGGCTATTCAGTTGGTCTACATAGTTACGCTCGAGTAAGCGACGTGTGCGTACCTGCATATCATTAAGACCAGTGAGTGGTTTCCAAACACTGTGGAACAAATCATTAAGATAGTCTTTGAACTGATAAGCACCTGCCTCACGCTGGTCCTTATAAATCTTATCCATAATGGTTCCGTTCATCATCACCTTCAGAATACGATCCTGATAAGTACTGATTTCGTCGACAAGGTCGGTACCTGCAATATCAGTCATAGATGAAGGATAAAGCCAAAGTGGTGCTTCAAACACCTGACGACCGATATAGTCGACAGCATCTCTACCCTTCTTAGCTGGTGCAACCTCATAAGGTTTCTGCCCAGGCATATTGTTAATGTAACGACCACCAATGCTCTTCAGTACATGATTCGTATAACGTCCATACTGACCAACAACACTTCGCCACATTTCCATGCGGTCCTCGTACTGGTCGTTAGGCTGACGTGTCCACTCTGGAAGTTTTGCAACGATACGTTTCAAGTTCTTAATACCATAATCACTCGCCTTCACATTGTCATCTCCAAGGTCTTCTGTCTGTGCACGTGGGTCTTCATTCTTACCCTCACCACCAAACCAAAGACGCGGATTCTTAGCAAGAATGGCTGTTGTCTCAGTCATCAACTTCTCCTTCTCATCCATCTCATCTTTGAACTCTGGACGATACTGATAGCCCCAACGGATTGCCCACTTGTCGTAATCGTTCACACGTGGGAAGAGTCCGCGCTCAGAAATGCCATCTTCTGGCTGTGCAACGTAATTGAAACGAGCATAGTCCATGATGCTGGCAGTATGACCATGTTCCTCAACCCATTTCTTATCACGCAGCTTCTCTACTGGTGTAGCATGGCTTGCACCCATGTTATGACGTAGACCGATAGTATGTCCCACCTCATGACTTGACACAAAGCGAATCAACTCACCCATGAGTTTATCATCCATGTGTACCGTTTGCGCACGCTTGTCCAATGGAGCGCACTGTGTGAAGTACCACTTTGTCAAGAGGTTCATCACATTATGATACCAACAGATATGACTCTCGATAATCTCACCACTACGTGGGTCAACAATACGAGGTCCGTATGCATTCTCTATCTCAGCTGGAAGATAACGAAGAACATTGAAACGAGCATCATCAACACTCATTGTTGGGTCGTTAGGCCACTCCTTTGCCTGTATTGCATTCTTAAAACCAGCTGCCTCAAAAGCTACATTCCAATCCTCAATACCTTTCATGAGATAAGGAACCCACTTCTTTGGAGTGGCGGGGTCAATATAGAATACGATAGGTTTGATAGGCTCTGAAAGCTTACCCTTTGCGTATGCCTTCTTATCTTTAGGCTCTAAACGGAATCGAGAGATAAACTGCTGACGATCTGTCTTGGTCTGGTCATCACTGAAGATAGTGTATCTGTTCGTGAAATAGCCCACACGATTATCCCATACTCGCTTACGCATAGGCACCTTCGGAAGAAGGACAACACTGGTATTCAGGCCGATGGTCATTGCACCTGTATAAGAAGCGGGTACAGAAGAAGGTGAACTTGAATAAGTACGTGTCGTTGCAATCTCTACATTAATAGGATAAACCTTCATCGTATCAATGAAAGTACGGTCAGACATCAGTCCACCTAACTTCAACTGCTTAGAGTCGTTTGAAGACACACTAAGAACTGCATTATCTTTAACAAACAATGGTGTAACATCAATCAACTGTGCCTTTGTATCCTTGTTACGACCAATTACCTTAAATGAAGCGACAATAGGGTCAGCCGTAGAAGCTTTCAACGTACGAGAAATACTGCTCTTAGGGTTAGCCTCTTGTGAAAGGACGTAGGCACGAAGCAACATTGTCTTGTCATCACGCTGCTCAAAATAAACCGTCTGTTGGTTAACTGCCTCTCCAGCAAACTTACCAAAGTTCTGTGGAACAGCTGTAAAACGAGTCACAGCAAGCAGATAACGACCAATAATAGAGTCAGGAACCTCAAAATACCATTGATCATCAATATGTCTTACGGTAAAGAGTCCATTCTGAACACTTCCTTTTTTCTTCACGAGTTGATCATAAGCAGAAGGCTTTTCCTTTTCTTTCTCAGGTGCTTTCTCTTTCTGAATATTCTGTTTTGTAGTGTCTTTACGCTGTGTGATAGTGTCTTTTACAGCACGATAGACATACCTGTTGCCTGCTACGCCTACTCCACTTCCGAGCATAAGCGCAAACAGACAGGCTGTTGCTTTTTTGTTGATTGACATAGATTTATTAGTAACTTTACTTTATATTTACACATAGAATAAATAAAGACAACCTTACTTTAATACGGTTGCTTTACGAACACGGACATCAACCAATGGTCGGTCGTTTGCATCAACAGGCTGACGTTGAATACGCTCAACAACATCTAAGCCCTCCAACACTTGTCCAAAAACTGTGTACTGTCCGTCCAAATGAGGTGTTCCTCCCACCTCCTTATATATCTGACGTACCTCAGGTGTCATCTGTACCGTACTATCTGTATGTGCGTTAAGGCGTTCCTGCGCCCAGTCAAGCTGTCCGTCAGAGAACTTTATTCCCCATACAATATAGAACTGTGAGGCAGATGACTCACGCTTCGGGTTGACATCATCGCTCTCACGTGCTGCAGCAACAGCGCCACGACGATGCAATAGCTTCGGATAATTTATCTCAGCAGGAAGCGAATAGGTCTCAGGCGTATCGCCTAATGCCTGTCCGGGCTTTGCTGTCTTCGAAGCCATATCACCTGACTGTATCATAAAATCCTTAATAACACGATGAAACAAAACACCATTATAGGCACCACTGCGCACCAACTTTAAGAAGTTGTCACGATGGCGTGGTGTCTCATTATAAAGTTGAATACGAATGTTTCCACTGTCTGTTTCCAACAATACTTCATGACGTAATGTGTCTGTCAAAGACTGTGCTTGAACATTAGCAACAAACAAAATCAGCAAAAAGGAATATAATAACTTCTTCATCTTTTTTAATAAAGCGCAAATTATCCGCAAAGATAAACATTTAAGAACAAATAACCTAATTAACCGATAACAAAAAAGCGCTTAAAAGGACAGATATATCAAGGAAAGAACGTACCTTTGCACAACAAAAGAAGCTCGTTGATGATATCTCCTCTTGAATTATTTACGTGAAAAGAAGAATTTCTTTTCATGAAAATAAAGATTTCTACTCACGTAAATAAATATTTATTTTCACGTAAATAATTTGCAAAAGCAAGTCTATAAGCATTAAAGTAAGAATAGAGGATAACTATTATAACGACTGAATTTCAAACAATTAATAACTTTTATATATTGTAATAAATAGTCAATGACACAAACAAAAAGTATATTTCAACGCCCACTATGGGTGACAGTCTTTGCCCTAACAGCTGCAATTGCATGGGGCTGGGCATATCCCTTGATTAAATTAGGTTTCTCAGAGTTTGCCATCACAGCAGATATGACAGGCTCTAAAATGCTTTTTGCTGGTATTCGTTTCTGTCTTTCGGGACTGATTATATTGGCAATTGCAGGTGCAAAAAAGCGTGATTTCAAAGTAAGAAAACCTGTCGATTGGTGGTATATCCTATTGTTCTGTATGATGAATACCACACTTCATTATGCCTTTTTCTACTTTGGTCTATCTCATAGTGAGGGTTCACGAGCAGCCATTCTCAACTCGTTAAGTGTCTTCTCTGTTGTTATCTTCGCTTGTATCTTCTTTAAGAGCGACCGTATGACGGTGAAAAAAATCATTGGTTGTGTTGTTGGTTTTGCAGGTATATTATCACTAAATTTAGGCGGAGCAGAGAGTGGACAGTTCACTTGGTTAGGTGACGGAATGATTATTCTTAACGCCCTTTGTGGTGCCTCAGCATCACTACTTACTCGTGGATTGGGTAAACGTGTTGATGTCTTTGTCGGTACTGGCTACAGCTTAGCAATAGGTGGTGCATTATTGATTATCCCTGGACTAATGATGGGTGGTGAACTTCCACAGATTACCCTTTTAGGTATTACCTACCTACTCTTACTCATCGCTATTAGTACATTAGGTTTCACGCTCTATAACAAACTACTCACTTGCAATCCTGTTGGTAAGGTAGCTATCTACAATTCATTGATTCCAGTTGTCGGTGCAGTTACCTCTTGC
Organism: Prevotella melaninogenica; assembly: GCF_013267595.1. NCBI lineage: Bacteria > Pseudomonadati > Bacteroidota > Bacteroidia > Bacteroidales > Prevotellaceae > Prevotella > Prevotella melaninogenica. The sequence continues at coordinate 382,513 of NZ_CP054010.1, forward strand.
CTATGCCTTGACGAAACATTCTATATCAAATATATGATAGCTGGTGCATTAGCAGCAGGGGGTATATACATTATTAATAAGAGTTAGACACCTAAACAGCTATTTTGTGCAAAGAAACCATAGCTATAGAATGTCCCCAAAAGACAAGCTCTATGGTACCATTGTCACATAATAGCATCTTAACATCAATCAGATTGTAAAATAAAATCATAGTATTAGAAAACAACTAAGGCTTAATTGCATTCGAATTAAGGCTTAATTGCATTCGAATTAAGGCTTAATTGACGTGCAAAAGGGCGTTAGTTACATCCCAACTAACGCCCTTTTGCAATGCTATTAAGCACCTATTACCTTACAGCTTTATAACTTCCTGTTTATCTGTAGCTTACAAACGCATTCAAAACAGTAGTGTTTTGATGAGAAACATGGTATAAAAGCCATTAAGATTGTAATAATATTTCAAATCTATCGACGACCGTGATAACCCATACCATGCTTCTCGTCATGTTTGAAACGAGTAGTAAAATCGGGCTTTTCCATCTCTATAGGATTTGCATTCAGCTCTGGTTCGCCCATCCACTCTACAATCTTATCCACCCAAAGGGCAGCACCTTGACGTGTTGGATGAATACCATCCGCTCGAGAAGCAATGACAGAACTACTGTCAAAGAATCGACCTTCACCCGTACATTCACGTATCACATCAACAATTGTTCTATCTTTAATCTTCTTCCAAGGGAGAGGACCAACCCATACATATGGAATATTACCAACACGACTCAGAATCGTTTGAATTGCTGTTTCACGTCTACTATAATCCTTATAACCTAAGTCATTGGTACCTAAGCTAATAATTATATAAGTAGGACGCACTCTTTCTATCTGATATTGAAGGTCAGCAGCAATCGCCCAGTCACGTGTTGTGCTACCATACCATACGATTGAATGAAACTTAAAACCGTTCTTTACGGCATAATCATTAAATCGAGAGCCAAGACCATCAGCCATAGAATCACCAATGAGAAGTACTACTTGGTCACGACTTTCTGCCACCTGTGACACTCGGGTTGTCGATGTGGGCAATGGTTCCATTGCCATTTCTTCTACCGAGGCTGAAGCTGTTTGAGATTTAGCAGCTACTGGCATTACATCTGGCTCTACTGATTTAGCCGGTTCGACATCATGTTCGTTTATTCCGTTAGCATCCTGCGCTGAAACAGCAGGTGACAAGAGGAAAAGAAATAGTAATACTATAAAATACTTTATTGTTCTCACAATTATTTATTTTTGCGTTTAATGGCGTGGTCATACCGCCATATCTCTACGCTGTTAATAATGTTCTGCCACAAAATGTAGCAGCCTGGACCCACAGTTGACAATGGATTCAGATAAGTGTAGGCTATCCAGATAGCAAAAGCAGTGTTCTTCTGCCCTAAAGCCTGTCCCGCATTAATCGTACTGCGGAAGAAATAACCAATATATCTACCCATGGCAAATTGTATCAAGCAAAGTATTAATGCCAATACAGCAATCAACAAAAGGAAGCTAACAGCTACCTCAGCATGGACAATGTTCTTTACTGTTGTGCCTGAAACGATGAGTAATGAACATCCCCAAAGATAATAACTAAGGTTGTTCACACTGATTACCCATTGATAGAACCTACATAAAGTGTGCCAATGTTTCGTTATATAAGCCAAAATCATCGGTACTACCAATACCAGACACACCTTATAAAGAATTGCCACAAAAGCACTCCAGAAAGTTATATCCGCTTCAGCATCAAGCAAGGGAAAGCAGACTGGTATCAACAAGGCACAGAGAAAGTTGGAGAGGAAGGTATAAGTTGTCATTTCCTCAAGGTTTCCACCTAACTTCTGTGTAACCACTGCGGCTGCAGAGGCACAAGGACAAATGATACAAGTGAGTAGAGCTTCAAGTAATATGAGCGAATCACCTGTGACATGAAAAAACAAGATTGCCCCAATAACGACCGCAACCATCAACACTTGAGAGAGTGCTATCCAAAGATGCCACCCTACTGGAATTAGCTTACGGAAGTCTACCTTGCAAAAGGTAACGTATAAGACGAGGAACATAAACAATGGAAGAGCTGCGTCAAGGATAGGAGCAAAAAAGTTTGCTGCGCCATCCAAGGCTGGTATAAAGGCAAAAACAAGGTATAATAAGCTACCTGTAGCTATTGACACTGGTAGTGTCCACTCCTTTATAAATTGTATGATTCTCCTCATCTTTAATCATCAAATCATGCAGTTTCTCCCCCTTTTCAGAAAGAGAATGGGCTGCAAAGTTACGAAAAAAGACTGAAAATCAGCAATATAATTCAAAAATCGTAAATATGATTAAGACAAATTCAGAGTTTACAATTATAGAATACATTAATTAAACGACAAAGAATAAAGACAAAAATCCGGTTCTTCCGTTAAATGTGTGGACGCTTTTCATATTGCTTTAATGTAAGAAACGAAGTAACTCATTAAACAAAAATATGGCTGAGATAGTCAACTATCTATCCTTTTATCATCCACTTTCATTGAAAACAATTTCATTTAAGACTTCAAAAATCTATAGACAAGAATTTGAAAAATCATTACATAATTTCAAATAAAACATCTATAACTAACGACAAGAACACATATAAAAAGCAACTCTATAATCAACAGCAAATCAATTAGTTATAAAGTAGTAAAGTAAAAGGTGCTTAATTGGACTTCAAAAGGGCGTTAGTTAGACCTCAAAAGGGCACCTTTTGCAAGCCAATTAGGCATCTTTTAGAAGCCCAAAGAGCATGTATTGGTTTTGAACTACACGAAAATAGTTTACAAACTTCAACTAATGAAGAAATAAGTTGTTTGTATAAGACAGATAGACATCGCACCTAATTACATTTATCATGTAGTTTATTTCCCTTTATAAAACCATCTAATTGAGAGTAATCATACCATGTATGTGGATTAATCTCACTCTATTAACAATCTACGCATTTAACGGAGGAACAAAAAATCCCACCAACTTCGCAGTTGGTGGGACCCATTCAAGTATATATGAAGCTATAGAAAAGCGATTAGCTTTTGTTATCTTTCACGCAGACCATTTACTGATCCAATAGTCTTCTGTGCATAGTCATTCTCCTTAGCAGAACCAAAGGAAGCCTTGCTTGAAGCTCTTGTCAACGCATTTTGAGCCTTTGCATTTGCTGGTCTCTGACGAGCAAGGTCAAAGCGCATAACATCTGTTGTATTTGTACTACGTGCCACACCATAGAAGGTGTCATAACCCTTTGCACTTTCATACCCTAAATGGAAGCCATCATTAACAGCATTTGCATCAAGAATGAAGATAGTTCCACTCTTTGAGTACTTTATTTCAATACTTCCATTATCCAAAACTTTCCAAGAGAATGCCAATGTCTGTGTATTACCTTGTGCATCAGTATCTACCTCAACACCATTACCTTGAAGTGAATTAGTAGAAGAATTATACTGGAAGAACTTCATGTTAACTCTAAAACTATTGCTCTTACGCTGATGTGTTGCATCATCCGTGTACTCAAGAGTCATATTACCATCCCACTCGCCGGTAAGTGTCTGTGCTTCTGCAACCAATTTATTTACTTGTCCGTTCTCCTCCTGACGATAGTTATTATTCCAATTATAACTACTGTTATTACCTACAGCATCCATGAAAGCATAGAACTCTGGGGTTGTTGCTTCTGGGTAATAATAATAGAACCAGTTGTAAGCTGTATAATAACTCGAGCCACTTGGGTATTCACGCAGGTAGTTTCGTACCGCATCATTTACCAAATCATTATAGTAATAGTTATTATCTCCCCATAGATCATCGTCACAGCTTGTAAATGCCAATGGACTCGCAACTATTGCAAGTGCCAAGAAAAACTTTGAAATTCGTCTCATACTCATATCCTATTTAATTCTTATTCTTTGTTTATTTACTGATGCAAAAATAGTGAAATTATAAGATGTTTATCGAGTAAATACACTATTTGAAGATAGGGAAATCCCTATTAAAGAAGATTTCACTCCATATCATCAACCCGAATAAAGAATCTCCAATAATCTATTACGAATTAAATCGATTACTAAAAAACTCCTAAACAATGAAGGAAGAAACAAATAAAATTCGTACATTTGCAACACACAAATAAGTAAACTATATAAAGAGAAGATAAGAAACAGAAATGAGAACAGTTTATGAATTCTCTGTCAAAGACAGAAAAGGTAAGGCATTTTCACTGAAAGAGTTTTCTAATGAGGTGCTACTGATTGTAAATACAGCTACAAAATGTGGCTTCACACCAACTTACGAGGAGTTGGAGGCACTCTATGAGAAGTACCATGCACAAGGATTTGAAGTACTTGATTTTCCTTGCAACCAGTTTGGACAGCAGGCACCAGGTACAGATGAAAGTATCCATGAGTTCTGCAAACTTACATACGGCACAAAATTCCCACGCTTCAAGAAGGTAAAGGTGAACGGTGAAGACGCTGACCCTCTCTTCAAATTCCTTAAGGAGCAGAAGGGCTTTGCTGGTTGGGACGAGTCACACAAGCTCTACCCTATCCTCGATAAGATGCTTTCTGAGGCTGATCCAAACTATAAGGAGAATCCAGATATTAAGTGGAACTTCACTAAATTCCTTATTAATAAGAAGGGACAGGTCGTTGCTCGCTTTGAGCCAACAGAGAGCATTGAGAATATCGCAAAGCAGATTGAGGAGTTATTGTAGGATAAAGACTTGCAATTAGTTCTTTCCTAATAAGGATAAAAGCTATTTGTAAAATTACATATAACAAAACGATAAAAAGGCAAAGAGTTTAGCTTTCTTTGCCTTTTATTATTTATCATACTTATTGCTGTCCTCTAAACAGAAAATACAAACGTCGTATTAGGGAATTACTTGTAGTAGATATGTTATTACCTAATGTCTGTTTGCCTTTCCTATCGTAAGATATTGCAAGGTAATTAGCACTCCGCACCAATGGTGCTTACCAACAACACAATGCGTGCTGGGCAATAACACATAAGTTAAACATGCAAAGTAAGTTTTAAGCTTACTTCATTTCGCAATCCGAGCCCTGCTTTCTTGCAGGAAGAAAGAAGCATGCTAAGAATGTTATCAATCCATTTAACATCAACAATTCGTAGCCAAAATTGTAGCCTGTAGTCCTCGAAACGATTGTATCTAAAGCAAAACAAAGAAGCGGACTGGCTACTGCTATATATGGAGTTAACCTGTCATTTACAGTTCGCTTGGTACATAAGCCAAAGGCAAAAAGACCTAAGAGTGGACCATATGTATAAGAAGCTATCGTGTAAATTGCATCTATTAAACTCGTTGAGTTGACATAACGGAAGATAAGGATAAACAAAATAAACACAATAGACACGCCTATATGTGCCTGTTTGCGTAACTTTTCATCCTTTGGACGACCACAGATGTCTACACAATAAGTTGTTGTTAAGGCGGTTAAGGCAGAGTCTGCACTGGAGAAGCACGCTGCCACAATACCGATTGTAAAGAGAATGACAACCAATGTACCTAATTGTCCACCTGCAACAGCCTGCAACATGAGATTGTCTGGCACGTCAGGCAAGGCTTGTCCAATACTATTGAAATACATCATTAACAGTACACCCAAGGATAAAAAGAGTAAATTGGCAGGTACAAAGGCAAAACCATAGGTACACATATCCTTCTGTGCTTCACGCAAAGTCTTACAAGTAAGATTCTTTTGCATCATGTCTTGGTCCAGTCCTGTCATAACAATAACAATAAAGATACCGCTAAGAAACTGTTTCCAAAAGTTCTGTTTTGATACCCAGTCATCGAATACAAATATATGAGAATGACTGTCATTGGCTATCGCTTGAGCTGCTTCCGGGAGCGACATGCCTAATGTTTCTACCACCTTATATATAATAAGAATGAGGGCAAGCAGCATACAAAGGGTCTGAAAGGTGTCTGTCAAGACCAGTGTACGAATTCCTCCCCTACGCGTGTAGAGCCAAATGAGTGCCACAAGAGACACAACCGTAATGGGGAAAGGTATGCCGTAGGCATCTAAGACGAAACGTTGAAGTATCATACAAACAACATAGAAGCGCACTGCCGCACCTGTCATCTTAGACAATAGGAAAAATGAAGCACCAGTCTTATAGCTATAATTGCCTAAACGTGTTTGTAGATAAGAGTAGATAGTTGTCAACTTTAGGTGGTAATAAACAGGAAGTAACAGATATGCAACAGCAAAATAACCCAGCACAAAACCTAAACATGTCTGCATATAGGTCATATCGCTCAACATTACCATTCCCGGAACGCTAACAAAGGTAACGCCAGAAATACTGGCACCAATCATTCCGAAGGCAACAAGATACCAAGGTGACTGACGGTTTGCACGAAAAAAAACATCGTTGTCAGCTTTATGTCCCGTGATTCTACTTATTAACAATAAGATGCAAAAATATGCAAGAATAGTAGCGATTATTATCATAATGGCAGCAAAATTACTAAAAATATTATCATTTCATGCAATTAAGAAATCTTATTTTGTAACTTTGTGGGACATCATATTTCAATAAACATTCATCCATTGTATAATTGAGTAAGAGTATGGCACAACAGAAAAGATTTATACTTGACGAGAAAGATATCCCTACACAGTGGTATAATATTCAGGCAGACATGCCCACCAAGCCCCTTCTTCCACTTCATCCGGCTACACGTAAGCCAATGACAGCAGAGGATCTTTCTGAAATTTTCAGTATGGAATGTGCTAAGCAAGAGCTTGATTGTGAGCATGCTTGGATTGATATTCCCGAAGAAGTGTTGGATATGTATAAGTATTATCGCTCCACACCTCTTGTCCGTGCGTATGCTTTGGAGAAAGCATTAGACACCCCAGCACATATCTATTTCAAGAATGAAAGTGTAAACCCACTGGGCTCACATAAGGTCAATTCTGCCATCCCTCAGTGTTACTATTGTAAAAAGGAAGGTGTTACGAACGTGACAACAGAGACAGGTGCGGGTCAATGGGGTGCTGCATTATCCTACGCTGCAAAGGTGTATGGACTTGAAGCAGCGGTTTATCAGGTGAAGATTTCCATGCAACAGAAACCATACCGTTCGCTGATTATGAGGACATTTGGGGCTATGGTTGAAGGTTCACCTTCAATGTCTACACGTGCAGGAAAGAACATCGTGACACGCGACCCAACACATCCTGGTTCGTTGGGAACAGCTATCTCAGAGGCTATAGAACTGGCAAAAACTACACCTAACTGTAAGTACACTTTAGGTTCAGTACTCAATCACGTTGCATTGCACCAAACCATTATTGGCTTGGAGGCTGAGAAGCAAATGGAAATGGCTGGGGAATATCCTGATAAGGTCATAGCCTGCTTTGGTGGTGGTAGTAATTTCGGTGGTATTGCATTCCCATTTATGCGCCACAATATCCTTGAAGGAAAGAATACAGAGTTTATCGCAGCAGAGCCAAACAGCTGTCCTAAACTGACACGCGGCAGGTTTGAATACGACTTCGGTGACGAAGCGGGTTATACTCCCTTGCTACCAATGTTCACACTTGGCCATGATTTCAAACCAGCCAATATCCATGCAGGTGGTTTACGCTATCATGGTGCTGGTGTCATCGTCAGTCAATTGCTCAAAGACGGATACATGTGTGGAATGGACATACCACAGTTAGAAAGCTTTGAGGCAGGTATCCTCTTCTCTCGTACAGAAGGAACTATCCCCGCACCAGAGAGCTGTCATGCCATTGCAGCTGCCATTCGAGAAGCAAAGAAGGCAAAGGAAATAGGAAAAGAAGATGTTATCCTCTTCTGTCTTTCTGGTCATGGACTCATTGATATGACGGCTTATGACACCTATATCAATGGTGATTTAAGAAACTATACACTCTCTGATGATGAGATAGAGAAGAACCTTGGAACTGTTCCGAAGGTATAGTTAAGGTTCTTCTTTTAAATGCGTAGATTGTTAATAGTATGAGATTAATCTACATACATGGTATGATTACTTCAAATAAGATTGTTTTATAAAGGCTCAACACTCAACAACCATCACCCAACACCGGTATAATCACCTCCAATAAGATGGTTTTATAAAGGGGGATAAACTACACGATAAATGTAATTAGGTGCGATGTCAATCCGTCTTATATAAACAACTTATTCCCTCATTAGTTGAAACCTGTAAACTATTTTCGTACAGTTCAAAACCAATACATGCTCTTTTGGCTTCTAAAAGATGCCTAATTGGCTTGCAAAAGGTGCCCTTTTGAGGTCTAACTAACGCCCTTTTGAAGTCCAATTAAGCATCTTTCACTTTGTTACCTGGTAACTGGTTGATTATCTGTTGATTGCAAACCCACTTCTTATATGTCTTTTTACCATTAGTTATAGATGCTTTCCTTGAAATTATGTAATGATTTTTCAAACCCTTATCTGTATATTATAGAGGTCTAAAAAGAAATGATTTTCAATATCAGAGGATAACAATAGGATAGATAGTTGACAGTCTTAGCTAAGTTAGGAGAAATCCTCTCTTTAAGTAAAATATCATCTTAAAGAAAGGATAAAGGTATTTACCTTTAACAATCTATACAGCAGATAGGTTACTATAAAATTACAGGCACTTTGTAGACAGCGCTACAAAGTGCCTGTAATCCTTTATAAACAATGATTAAACTGTCTCAATGTTATCTGCTTGCAAAGCTGCACCGATTGCCGTGCAATACTCAGAATTCTTCGGAATAATAAAGCGAACATCGTATATCTTCTCCATAACAGGGAAAAGGAGTTCGCATTGTGGCAACAAACTAAGATTACCTATGAGTACAAAGTCACGGATATCGCTATTCAAAGAACTCAAGATTGTTGCTGAACCGATAGACTGTAACACCAATCCTATCAAACCTAAGGCAATATCTTCACGACTTGCATTAGCCTGCGCATTGGCAAAGAGAGATGCAGTAGCATCCATTGGCAAGCCTGGAAGTGGACTGGTTGAGATGTCTTTAATCTGAAGATTGATACGAGAAATATCTCCCTTATTAGCCAAAGCAATGATTTCGTTAATGTTATCAGTCTGTAACAACAAACGTGAAAGACCACTCAACGTACCGCCACCAATACCGATACCACCAATGTGACGTACCTCATTGCCATCACAAAGTACAAGTGAGGTACCCGTACCCATAGAAACTACAATCATACGTTGCAACTTCGACTCAAACTGAGCACCTAAGCCATCAGCCAAAAACTCATCTGCCTTAGCCGTTGGAAGTCCATAAACAGGCTTATCAATATAGTGAGCACCTACGCCCGTAAGCATAACACGCTCAACGTCAGATAGGTCAATCCTATTGTCATATAGATATTTTCCAAAAGCTCCATACAAGGACGTTACTGGATCAGTAGCCTTGATACGCAAAGGTTTAATAACCTTTCCCTCTCTGATTCCAACAATCTTGGTTGTTGAAATACCCACATCTATACCGATGGAAATCTTCATACACCTTATATAATTATACAGAAGTCTTACAAAAACCGCTTTCTGGGAGATAATGAATAAACCAAAATATATAAGAATTTACACCAAGTAATCACTCATAAAGAATTATCTCTGCGCAAGTGTTGATAATGGTTCAATTCCTTATAACATCATTAAATCCAATACTCCACATAAGCATGAAATACAACTTATAATGTCGCAAAGGTACGAAAAACCTTAAAGTTTAGAGCATTTACCGAGATATTTTACAAAAAAGACACAAAAATATTTCTCTATTAAGCTGAAAATGAGTATCTTTGCATTCCGTTATAATGAGAGATTAGAAATAAACATCAATAAAGAACAAAAACAAAATGACGAAAGCAGATATCATCAATGAGATTGCAACGTCTACTGGCATCGCCAAGAAGGACGTTTCAGCTGTGGTTGAGTCTTTTATGGAAACCATCAAAGACAGTTTGTTGGAGAAGAAAGAAAATGTATACCTTCGTGGTTTCGGTAGCTTCATCGTTAAGCACCGTGCGGAAAAGACAGCTCGTAACATCTCAAAGAACACGACTATCACTATCCCAGCACACGATTTCCCAAGCTTCAAGCCAGCAAAGACCTTCATCGAGGATATGAAGAAATAAATTAAACATAAATACAATAACAATTTAAAACAATTTAAAGCTATGCCAAACGGAAAGAAGAAAAAGGGACACAAGATGGCTACGCACAAGCGTAAAAAGAGATTAAGAAAGAACAGACATAAGAGCAAGTAAGCCCCAAGGCTGAAAGGCTTTACAACTGACTTTCAATAATATGGCGGGGCGTGTCATCGCAATATACTTCTCTTCCCTGGAAGTGCGACGACAGGTTCCGCATTTTTATTTTATCTATAAGTATCCTTTAGCACCATTGTAGAGACTATAAAAGACGTTAAATGATAGCTTATAACAAACGAAGAAGATGACAAGCGAAGTAATTATTGATGCCCAACCGAAAGAGATTTCGATAGCGCTACTCGAAGACAAGCGTCTGGTTGAATACCAGCGTGAGCCAAGAGAGGCGAGCTTCTCGGTTGGAAACATCTACGTGGCAAAGGTAAAGAAACTGATGCCAGGGCTGAATGCCTGCTTTGTAGATGTAGGTTATGAGCGTGACGCCTTTCTTCATTATCTTGACTTAGGGAGCCAATTCAACTCCTATGCAAAGTATCTGAAACAGGTTCAGAGCGACCGCAAGAAACTTTATCCCATTCAAAAAGCCACTCGCCTACCCGACTTGCAAAAGGACGGAACAGTTCAAAACACACTGCAGGTAGGACAAGAGGTGATGGTACAGATTGTTAAAGAACCCATTTCCACCAAAGGACCTCGCCTTACAGGCGAAATATCATTCGCTGGCAGATTCCTGGTGCTTATACCATTCGGGCATAAAGTTAGCGTATCTTCTAAAATCAAAAGCGGTGAAGAACGTGCACGCCTCAAGCAGCTCATACAGAGTATTACACCAAAGAACTTCGGTGTAATTGTCCGTACGGTAGCTGAAGGAAAGCGCGTAGCCGAGCTTGACGCTGAGATGAAAGTCCTACTGAGCCGCTGGAATGAAGCAATCACAAGACTGCAGAAAACGCAGGAACGCCCTCAACTTGTGTTTGAGGAGACTGGACGTGCTGTTGCCATGCTGCGTGACCTCTTCAATCCAACCTACGAAAACATCTACGTCAACGATGACGAGATTTGCACTGCCGTTCGACACTACGTCTCTCTAATAGCCCCTGAAAAGGCGGGCATAGTGAAGAAGTACACTGGTAAGGTGCCAATCTTTGACAACTTTGACGTTACGAAGCAAATTAAATCAAGCTTCGGCAAGACCATTAATTATGGTCATGGCTGCTACCTCATCATCGAACACACAGAGGCAATGCACGTTGTGGATGTGAATAGTGGAAACAGAACGAAAGAAAAAGCACAGGAACAGAATGCGCTTGACACCAATCTTGGTGCCGCTGATGAGTTAGCTCGCCAGCTTCGACTGCGTGATATGGGTGGAATCATTGTCGTAGACTTTATCGACATGAATCTTGCTGAAGACCGACAGATGCTGTACGAGCGTATGTGTAAGAACATGCAGAAGGACCGTGCACGTCACAACATCCTTCCACTGAGCAAGTTCGGACTTATGCAGATTACTCGCCAGCGTGTACGCCCAGTGATGGATGTAGATGTAGATGAGAACTGCCCTACCTGTTTCGGTACTGGTAAGATTCGTTCAAGCATCCTTTTTACCGATCAGTTGGAGCGTAAGATTGACCGATTGGTTAATAAGGTTGGAGTAAAGAAATTCTATTTGCACGTTCATCCATACGTTGCAGCTTACATCAACAAGGGTCTTATTTCCTTGAAACGTAAGTGGCAGATGAAGTATGGTTTAGGTGTAAATATCATTCCTTCACAGAAACTTGCTTATTTGCAGTATGAGTTCTATGATGCAAAACAGCAGTTTATTGATATGAAGGAACAGAACGACAAATCCTGAACAAACTACTAAGTCGTTAGATAAAACGAAAGGTTTACAACATTAGAAATCCGCTACCTATTATATATAAGGTGGCGGATTTCTTTTTATCCTTACTTTACATATAGCATAAAAACATTGAGTACAAACCTAACCAAAAGTCAATTTGTCAACAATTTTCCTCTCATCGATTTTTATTAAGACTTAATTACACTCGAATTAACGCTCAATTGACTTCTAAAAGATGCCCTTTTGAAGTCTTACTAACGCCCTTTTGAAGTCCAATTCAGCACCTCTTGCAAACCATTTTTGTAACTTATTAATTACAAGACAGTTACAAGGGTGTAGGAAAGAGTGGCTTTATGCTTATTTTAAGTGGGAAACATTAGCAACAATGTAAAATAAATTCGCATCAACAAAAACGTCCTCACCTGTCCAAAAAAAAGACAAGTGTGGGCGTTTGCTATATGGCCTAATAAACGTTTTAAGCCGGAATGACTTTAAAGCGTACTCTGAATGCACGTTTCTGTTCATCCCAGTTTGTACCCAACATTTCAAAGCGACCAATCTGAGCGGTTGAACGGACGTGCTTACCTATGCAAAGACAGACATCAAAGTCACCAATACGAACCAATCGCAACATCTCCGAAGCATCCTCTGGAAGTTTGCCAACATCAACACCTTCTGGAATATTATTACGATCAATCATTTCAAAAGTTACTGGCAAATCTTCTGCTATCAAACGATTCATCTCGTCCTCTATCGCCTTTTCTTCTTTTCGACTCGGCTTATGATCGAGAATGAAAGTCATTTTACTCTTCTTTCGTTCTATGTGAGCATTATTGCTACGCTCTGCTCCAAACATACGCATCATCACCTGATTTAGCAAATGTTCTGCTGTATGAGCAGGAGGGAATTCCTCTTTATTGTGTGCATTTAATACGTAATCCACTGTCTTCCTCTTTATATTAAACTTGTAAATTCTACCATAGTTTGCAGCTATATCCAATGCAATTTGACCATCACGTTTCAATTCTACGACTTTCGTAAAACCAGAAAGCAAGTCGGTCATTTCTACTTCCTGCTCGGGCAGACCAAGGAAATCATACGCATGAGAGGGAACAGTTACATTGATATATACTCGCTTTTGGTCGAAGTTAGCTACAACCAATAACACTTCATTGTCTGTCTTACGTAAAAAAGCGAACTGTTTGCGAGGATTAAACTGATAGCTCTGATTATTTGCATACATAAGATCAAAAGTCTGTCCTTCCCTAACAGCTTTCTCACGATTGCAAAAACGGAGAATTCCCTGATAAACCAACGAAAGTTTCTTCTCATCTGTTGTCAAGGAATCACGATTAAAAAATCCTTTAAAAATAGCGTCACTCGTCCAGTAATCAAAGATGGTTGAACGTCCATCCTGCCCAGAGAAGCCTTCTTTATCCATTCCTCTTTCACCAAACTCTTGCCCTGCATAAACCATGACAGGGTTCTGTTGGAGAAGAGCAGAAACAATCATACCCGGAACTCCCTTCCAAGGATTACCTGCGAAGAAATCAGAAGCAATACGTTGCTCATCGTGGTTTTCAAGGAAATAGAGCATGTGATCGCGAATATCATCAACCTGCTGCCACTCACGTGTGATAGAAGAGGCGGGGCGTTCGTCGCACATAACACCACGAATACAATCGTACATTCCCACCTTATCATAGAGATAGTCAAAACCTGACTCAATATACATACGATATTGATTAGGATCATATACCTCACCAATAAATATCATCTTGGGGTAACGATTCTTAACCTGTTGTGTTGCGTATGCCCAAAATTCATGCGGAACCATCTCTGCCATATCGCAACGAAAACCATCAACGCCCTTTGCAGCCCAAAAAAGAAGAATATCAGTCATCTTCTTCCATGTAGAAGGGATAGGGTGATAGTGATAGCTTCTGCCACCAGCATCACAATAGTCTACACCATAGTTTAACTTTATCGTTTCATACCAGTCGTTTTGCTGTGGGTGAGAGTCGAAGCGATCGTTACCTGTACACTTTGCAGGAAACTCATTATAAGGTTCAGCATCGTGAGCATAAGAATTCTCAACAACACCAGAGAGGTCAAGTTTTTCGTTTGGACAATAATAGAAATTGTTTTGAGCATCAAAGTGCTTGCTCGTATCATCGCCCTCTCCAAGGTCTTCTACGCCCTCTGGCTTGGCGATACTCTTGTATTGACGAGCAACATGATTGGGTACAAAGTCAATAATCATCTTCATACCTTCTGTATGCGTACGGTCTACAAGTGCCTCAAACTCTACCATACGAGCATCTACATCTACTGCTATATCAGGGTCAATATCATAATAATCCGTGATGGCGTAAGGCGAACCAGCACGTCCTTTTACTACACGAGGATTCTGTGTAGGTATGCCAAAAGCTGAATAATCTGTACATGTTGCATGGCGGATTACGCCTGTATACCAAAGATGAGTAACACCGAAGTCATGGATGCGTCGCAACACTTCCTCATCAAAGTCATTCATCTTCCCTACTCCGTTCTCAGCTAATGTACCATTCTCCTTCTTTGTAAGGTTCTTATTACCGAAAGTACGAGTGAAAACTTGATAGATAACTAATTTAGTTTTCATAAACAAATAGAAAGAAAGCCCCTCCTTCGTTCCCTCCCTCAAAAGGAAGGGGACGGAGGAGGGGACTGTCGCTTAATAATAAAGTTAGGACTATACACCGTGTGCATTAACAGTCTTGTCGATACGACCGAGCATACCCTGCAAAGCTGTACCAGGTCCGCACTCAACGAACTCTGTAGCACCATCGGCAATCATGTTCTGTGCGCTCTTGGTCCAACGTACGCTTGATGTAAGCTGAGCGATAAGATTCTTCTGAATATCAGCTGGATCAGTATGTGGCAATGCGTCCACATTCTGATAAACAGGGCACTTTGGTGCATTGAAGGTAGTTGCCTCAATAGCTGCCTGCAACTCATCCTTAGCAGGCTGCATCAATGGAGAGTGGAAAGCACCACCTACCTTCAATGGCAATGCACGCTTAGCACCAGCCGCCTTCATCAACTCGCAAGCCTCATTGACACCCTCTGTTGAACCAGAGATAACCAACTGACCAGGGCAGTTAAAGTTAGCTGCAACACAAACCTTACCTTCTTGAGATACAGATGCACAGATTTCCTCAACCTTCTCATCAGGCAAACCTATGATAGCTGCCATAGTACCAGGATTCAGTTCACAAGCCTTCTGCATAGCATTAGCACGTGCAGCAACAAGCTTCAAACCATCTTCGAAGCTCAATGCACCAGCTGCAACGAGTGCTGAAAACTCACCCAAAGAGTGACCTGCAACCATATCTGGCTTGAACTCATCGCCTAAGCAAAGTGCTGAAATAACGCTATGGAGGAATACTGCAGGCTGAGTAACCTTAGTTTCCTTCAACTGCTCGTCTGTACCAGCAAACATAATCTCGGTTATCTTGAAGCCAAGAATCTCGTCAGCCTTATCGAAAAGTTCCTTTGCTAATGGGTTATTGTCATAGAGGTCCTTACCCATACCAACAAACTGAGATCCCTGTCCAGGGAATACAAATGCTTTCATATACTATTGAATTGTTTAATTATTAATATTCTACAGAGTGCAAAGATACAGAAAAGAAAGGAGATAGAAAAGAAACTAAGTAAAAAACACGATGTGCTTTGCATCACTCTAACCTTGTAGAAATAATTTCTTGTTATTTCCACTATGTATTTTGCATCAATAAGATTGTACACATTAGGTTTGTATAAGAATACTTTGGGGTTATAAATTACCAAAGAACATTCACTTTGCCAGCATTTCCAATGCCATCGACATCCCCTAAGACAAACATTACTTACCCCTTTAAAACCATATAAGTCTTGTCTTTACCTGTTCTTATAAGGAATGTTACAAGTTCAGAAAGGCATCCGCACCATTCGTGCGAAGGCTTAGCACGTGTGGTGCGAACGTCAAACACCATTCGTGTTGTTGGTAGATAGCTTACCATACATACCCAAAACGAAAGAAATGAGTTGTACTATCGAAAGGATATAACACCTACTTCATTCATCTAAGTAATCATTACCTTTACATCTAAACACGCTAAACGAACGATATAGTTACATCATTGAAAAGACATAACAAGGTGGCGACCTGCTAATAAAGCGATAAAGCCTAATGCAAGGGAGGCAATGATATAAAGGGAAGAAATAATAAAACCATCCCCTCCCTTTAATAACGTTGCATGCTCATTCATAAAAGTTGAAAAGGTTGTGAAACCTCCACAGAAACCAGTAGTGAGCATAAGGCGAACAGCAGGACTGAATCCGCCATGATCATTAGTTAATGAAGAGAAGATACCTATAAGGAAACAGCCAAGCACGTTGACGACCATTGTTCCCAAAGGGAATGAGCCAGCTACAGCAAGTTGTACATACTTCGAGATAACCATTCGAAGACTGCCACCAACAAAACTTCCAATACCTACTAAAAGAATATCCTTTATCATACTGAACGAACAATTTTTTTTGTCTATAAGGCTTAGAAAACCAGATTAAAACCAAATCGAATACCATTCTTTGAGATACCCGGAGCATGTGTATAAGTTAGTCGACGAACGTAATCTACCTCCAAAAACTTGAAGATATTATGTACTCCGACAACAAACTCCATGTAAGGATCGCGTGTCATAACACGTGTATCGACAGGGAACTTATACAATTCCGTATCATTAGCATTCTGTGGTAAATATGGGTTGTTCTTATCTGTCAAATGTCCCCACATTCCTTTAAAGGCAACATACTCACGCCACTTCAGCTTCTTAATGAGTGGAATACGGTTGAAAATCTTACCCTCTAAGTCCCATGCAAGATTAAACTGTGCATATCGGTCATTAAGGAATTCAAGTCCTTTCATGAGGTTGAATGTTCCTTGATGCTCGAAATAAGACGTGTTCACAGGAGGAGTAATAAGGAATTGGAATGGTACCTTATTCCATTGTGCACCACCTTGTACACGTGTATCAACATGTCCCCAACTTCCTAACCAGAAACGTTTATAAATAGAAACCTCCGTAAGATTAGTATTAAAGTCACTACCTAAGAAATGCTTAATACCCATTGTATGCGTAACATTGAACTCTGGCGCATCGAGATTTACAGTCATACGCTTTTGCTTTGAGTTCACATAAGATTGTCCTGGACGATAATTGAATCCAAGACTAATCTCACTCACACGCAGTTTGTCAACCAACGTACCATCCATTTTCTCATAGACAAGCTTACCTGTAGGCCTGTTACTCTCTGTACGAATCTCAAAGTTTGTAGCCAAACCATAGTCAGTCTCCCACATGAAGTTAATCTTCTGACGATTTACAAAATACATCTGCTCAACCTTCACTGGGCGGAAAGTCATGAAGATATTATCCTTATTGTGCTTCAGATACTTGTCTGATGGAGACTCAACATCACTTGTTGATTCGAAAGATATGGTACGGATAGGGAACTCAATAGGCTGATACTCGGGCTTATTAAACGAGTATGTTACCTTTGCATCGTAATAATTACGACGCGACCGTGTACCATAAGCATAGTAACCCTCAAAGAACCAATGAGGATTAAACTTAGCTGTAGTACGGGCAGAGGCACGTAAACGAATGCCATCAACAAAGTTCTTTGAGATAAAAGTATTGACAGGACCAATATCAAACTTACTTGGCTTATCTTCTGAACCTGTTTCAATGAAGTTCTCTATCAAAGCCTTGGACGCAAACATCACCCATTTGAAATGCTTTGTGCTTGCCATACGCTTGATAAATGAGTCCATTCCAGCCTCACTCTTCGTCAGTTGCGTTGTTCTATGTGCTGCCCAGAAATCATTATCGCGCATCTTAGCATGGGTATCGTATATTGTCTTTGCCTTTCCCTTAAATTGTTTGTCCTCAATAGGGGCAAAAGAATAGTTTGTTATACCGGTCGTGCGAATGACAATAGCACGTTGCAAAAGGTCTGTCAGCTTCAACTCGGCAATCATATTATCAGTCGTTAAAGCCCACTCTCCATTACTTAACTTCGTGAATCCCTGCTGAAACTTCATTGCATCAACAAAGTTAACACCCGTATTAGCAGGCAACTGCATATCACACTTCTTCACATGAAGTGAACTATCATTCAACACATACAACTCTCCACGGAACCCAAAGTCCTGCTGGTTGGCTGGCATAAACTGCAAACGAATACACTGATCCTGATTTACATAGACCGTATCGTCGATATAAAAATGATAGAACGAAATCGCTGTAGAGCCTATTGGAGAAGGG
The DNA here is from genome assembly GCF_013267595.1 of Prevotella melaninogenica. Classification (NCBI taxonomy): domain Bacteria; kingdom Pseudomonadati; phylum Bacteroidota; class Bacteroidia; order Bacteroidales; family Prevotellaceae; genus Prevotella; species Prevotella melaninogenica. The sequence continues at coordinate 400,963 of NZ_CP054010.1, forward strand.
AAACGCTTCTGAAGAAGATCAATTTGGTCGTCATAAAGATTGATATCCTTAAAGAGATCCTTCACTATCGTATTCAAAGCTTCACCTGTTTGTATAAGTTTTGAAATACCTTTAGTAGACTGTCCTAACACGATATCCTTTTCATCACGTGGGTTCTTACGGTAAAGATGCTGCGTAAGCGCCTCATCTACAGAGATTGGAAGAATGAGTTTGTTATTATAAGGACAAGTTTCTACTTGGTCAAGAAGCCAAGGAGCTTTCTTAAACATAGAGCCTTCAAGTTCATCAGGTGTAAGGTTATTAATAGCCATAGTCACCTTCTGATACTTATCATACTGATAATAATCATGGTTTTCCAAGTGAGTTTGCTTCTTCGCAGCAATAACTCGCCTCATCAACTCTACTGCTGGGTTATCCTTACGCGAATATTTATGACGACGTTTAGCCTTCACAACAATACCCTGCAACTGCTTAGAGTCTGCGATAAGCGTCACTTTCAATTCTCTTGAAGTATGTGCAGTAATCTTAATATTACGTGATTTATAGCCAACAGCAGTGATTGTAAGTTGTTCTCCTACTTTTCTTGCAATAGAGAAATGACCATTCGCATCACTCGAAGCACCTAACTTTAAATTCCGATAGACTGCATTCGCATAAGGAATACTATCTCCTGTTTGCCAATCAACCACATAACATTGAAGTAGCGTACTATCTATCACAGCTGGTTTTGGGGCTATCTTAGCTAATGAGTCCATCATCTGCAGCAACGAATCAGTTGCAATTCCCATCGAGTCAGCTGCTGTCAACAAAGAATCTTTACCTACAAACGAAGAGTCTTTACCCACCAACAAAGAATCAATGTGCATAACATAAGGCTTTGAATTAAAGAACAAAGACTTAAATGTATATGCATGTGCTGAAAATGATACGAACACTAAGAGGAGAGCAACTATCACTCTCAACCTTATCATTCGCCGTCCTCCTCTTGTCTTATCAAAGACAGAAGATATATGATTACGCATGTTTAGACTCATTAATCTATTCATATCTTACTTTAGTTTTAGAATCATGCAAGACAACTTACTTTCGTCATTTTGCATTCAAGCATCCTCCTATCCCATAAAAGGGTTTGGAGGACTTCTCTGTTAATTGAGGAGATGACTAATCAATCTCCTCATCAGCTTCATATCCACCCATTTCTCGAATGGCATTCTTCAGCATTGTATACTGTTCAAAGAGATTATTGACAGCTTCCTCACCACGAGTGAAATCGTGCATTGGACTCTTGAGGAAGATACTCAAGAAACGCTGAATACCATAACGACCAGACCTTGCAGCAAGATCAGAGAGCAACGTAAGGTCAAGAAGCAATGGTGCAGCAAGGATGGAATCACGACAAAGGAAATTAATCTTTATCTGCATCGGGTAACCCATCCAGCCAAAGATGTCTATATTATCCCATCCTTCCTTGTCATCATTACGAGGTGGATAATAGTTGATACGTACTTTATGATAGATATTACCATAAAGGTCGGGCTGCTCATCAGCTCTACAAATGGTCTCAAGTGTCGACAACTTACTTACTTCCTTTGTATGGAAGTTAGCTGGTTCATCAAGAACTAAGCCATCACGATTACCCAAGATGTTCGTTGAGAACCAACCAGCAAGTCCAAGGTTACGTGTCTTAATGATAGGAGCAAAGCCCGACTTAACCAATGTTTGCCCCGTCTTAAAGTCTTTACCAGCAATAGGCATACGTGTCTTCTCAGCCAATTCCCACATAGCAGGTATGTCAACCGTTGTATTAGGAGCACCCATGATAAACGGACAATCCTCTGTCAATGCCGCATAAGCATAACACATAGATGGCGCAACATGCTCTCTATCATCTGACTTCATAGCCGATTCCAATTGCTCAAGCGTCTTGTGGTATGCCTCATCATATGGTACATAAATCTCGGTAGAAGCTGCCCAGATGACAACAACACGTTCGCAGCCATGCTCTTTCTTAAAGTTCTGAATGTCTTTCTGCAATTCCAGCACCATATCCCAGCGTGTCTTGCAGTCTTTAACATTGTCTCCGTCAAGTCGCTTAGCATAGTTTCGGTCGAAAGCTGCCTTCAAAGGCTTGATAGCCATCAGTTCCTCGCGTACAAGTTCGATATCCTTTGCCTTCAACACTTCAGCATATACTGCTGCTTGATAAGCATTCTGAGGGTACACATCCCATGTACCAAAGACGATATCATCTAAGTTTGCCAATGGAACAATATCTTTGTAATGAAGATATTTCTTATCAGCTCCGCGCCCAACACGGATCTTATCATATTGAGTCATTGAGCCAATGGGCTTCGTAAGACCCTTGCGTGTCATTAACACTCCAGTCATGAAGGTCGTAGCAACAGCGCCGCAACCAACGACCATTATTCCTAATCTGCCTTCTGCAGGCTTTACATTTGTTTGCTTCATGATTATTACTGCAATATTTAATTAACGCATTAAAGCGGCGTATATTGTCTTAATATAGGTTGTAGTTCAACTAAATTCTTAATAATATAATCTGCTACACACGTTGCTGGCTCTTCAAACGTCCACCCTTCGCCTTTTAACCATAGGGTATGACAACCAAATTCATGTGCAGGAAGTATGTCTTTGGTATAGCTATCGCCAATCACAACAACGTTTTCAGGCCTCACTTCCATAGATTTCACAGCTAAATTAAATATCTGTGAATCAGGTTTTCGAACACCAACAACAGAACTTTCCGTTATGGTTTCAAAATAAGAAGATAAGCAAAACTCCTCAAGCACAACAGACATGTTGCCATAGAAGTTTGTTACCAAGCCTATTCTATAATGCTTCTTTAAGTCTGACAGCACTTCTCTACTCTCTGCTATATTGGCTTTTACCTTGTCATAAATATCATTCAACAGAATTCTTTGCATCCGTTCAGCCTCAACTTTATCTGCCACTAACCAGCCACAGCCTACCAAGTACTCAAACTCTAATTTCAATTTAGACGTTAACATCGAAAGAAATGTGTCGTGTGACTGTATAATAGGCTGCTTCGCTAAGGTACGTTCTGCATGTACATAGGCTTCACGAAACTGCACTTCTGTCACTGGAATTCCGTTTCTTTTGTATGCATACCAAAGAAACTTTCCCCAGTGACAACCTGCAGTATCAAGCGTACCACCAAAGTCAAAGAGGAGAGTTAACCCTCCCTCCTCATCACATTGAGTAGCGTGTGTTCTCTTTGTTCTTAATGATATATCGTTTAACTCTTTGTTCATTCTAAATGGTTTAAGCAATATTAGATCATAATAGACTGTCATTCAACATTAAATGGTGAACAGAAAAAGTAAATCTTCAACATATTTTCAATCTTAAATACAGCCTAAGAAACATATAATTTACTCTTTTGGCGTAAGACTTTTACACAAATCTTCGTGCCGCTTGTGCATATAGATGTACAACAAACTATATAAACTAATCTCAAACACAAAGTATATCCACGGACAATTCAATAAGCAAGTGACGTAGATAAGAATAGCACGACTATTGAACGAAAGAAAATTTGTAAAAGGCATCAGCGGTCTACTACCTGCCAAAAAGCGGTCTTTGAGTTCCTGTGGTACCTTATCTATTCCTCCGTACTTCTCAATCAATGCCGCATGAAACTTCTGAAAAGCAGGAGTTCTACGCTCCTGACTTCTACAATAACGTTGATAATTACTATGAAAAGCACGGTCCCAAACGACTCCCTTCTTTCCTTTCAAGCTTTCGACAATATCGTGTTCGCGTTCGTATGAGTCAAGTTCTGAACCTTCTTTACCCTTCAAGAAATAAAGATGAATCTGTCGATAATAGTCGCTCAATGAACTTTGTGGAGAGTGACATAACAAACTTGCAATGGCTGCCAAGGCTAATCCCCAAAAGCCCCACACCTCTGATGTGCCAGGCATTGGCTGATACCACAGTCGTAAGACAATAGCAAGATAGATTGAGAAGAACCACACATCGCCTGCAAAACCATCTAAACAGCGACCTTTCATAGATTGTTGACGAGTAAGCCGTGCCAACTGTCCGTCGGTTGAATCACAAAAGTTTGCTAACATCAAGAGAATAATTCCTATGATATTATGCAAAGTATCTGTAAAATAAAACATTACACCCGCACCAATTCCAAGGAAGATAGAGAGAATAGTAATCGTATTAGGTGTAACACCTAAGCGATGCCAGAACAAGGCAAATGCCAAGCCTATGGGGCGAGTAAAATAGATATCAAGCCATTCTTCCGTATCCATAGACTTAAAAGAGGCACGAAGAAGACTAAAGAATCCCATCTTACCATCTTGTCCTTCTCCCAAATAAGGTGAAGAGGGCTGAGCTGCAAAATGAGCGTTGCCCATTGTTTGCTGAGCAGTTGCTCTATTATTTTGTTCTTCTTTTATCATTGTATTCTGATTATTTATAAACGATTCGAATTAAGGAATAATTGACTATCAATCAACTACAACTATTCATATCGTCCTTACACGTCTCGTTTGAGGAGGTTTTATGAGAAGCCTCAACCTTCTGTTTCATCCGTTCAACAATAGCCTTTGCCGCTTCTTCCCTACATCTTGAGAAACTGGGGAAGTCATTAAAATCAATGATAACATAACTGCCGTCTTCCCGTACTATCGCATCACCACCATAAATAGGCGTCTGTAGTAAACAAGCTAACTTCTCCGCATCAGTTTGTAAGTCAGAAGATGAAAATGGATAATACTGCGGTTTACCATTCCTTTCTTCATCACCAAACTTTGTTTCAGTATCATCACCTGAATAATAATAACGGAAAAAGCCAGTACCTTCAACACCATAAAACTTCACAACGTCACCTTTTACATGTGCTTGCGTCACAACATCTGTGATACCACGCTGCATAAAGGTTGATTTTATCTTTTCGACTTCTGACCAATCATGACAGAAACAGACGTCTTCTTTGCTTTGAGCAGCAGTATCAGCACGCTTTACCCAATAGCCATCATCCCCCTTATCAGGTGGCAATGGGAGATGGTTTTCACGCATCACCTTGTCTATATTACTCCTTTGACAAGCCCAAACGCCATCCGATGGGTTAATAACTTGTATGCCATTCTGCTCCAACTGCTTAAAACACTCTAAAGCCTTTGTGCTGCGAGCCATAGAAATAATTTGGCTATTGACATTTACTAAATCTACTGATTCAGATGAAACAGACTGATTATAAGTACTAAAACGATTGACAAAATCATCTTCACTTATTATCGTGGCATTCTCTAAAAAACTACCAACCTCTTGCAAGATAGCTAAGTCTTTCTCCTCAGAATTAGGTGAATAGCAGGCTGCACGTTGTATCAACAGGGTTTTCCCCTTACAACAAGAAGATAAGTTATTTACTCTTTCATCAGCCTTTCTTATATCATCTATATGGTCAATATCAAACACCTTTGTCAGCGGATAAGCTTCTATTTGCAAGCCATCTGCAACCAATGCACGCTGAAAATTACGCATCCGACTCTCACCTTTCTCTATACAAGATTCCAGAATATTAAGCGAGGGAGCAGTCAAACCATATATACCTGCAGAAATAAAGTGAGAATCGGCTTGAGGTGTATCATAATAACCATTAATACGCATAACATTGTCTACACCGACATAAAGTGGTTTTTCATCATCAATATAGTCTGTAACACCCATCAAAGCGTCTGTCCCCTGTGCTATCTTATCTTGAAAGGATAAGACGTAATCATGAAACTCTCTCTCATCAAAGATTGTATCGACTGTTGTTAGGATAAAAGGGTCATCACGAAGGAAATTGCGCAACTCATAAAAACTATGCATTGAGCTCGGAGTTGATTTTACAACAAATCGCAGAGGGACTGGCAATCCATTCAATCCTTTGTCTTGTATCATCTTCAGATGGCTTGCCACATCAGACATCTGCTCATTACAGATAACAACAATCTCCGTGGCATTATTTCCCATGAAAATCCTTATTAATCTGTCTATGAGCCGTTCTCCCCTTACCTTCACCAATGGTTTGGGTTCGGTGACACCTTCTTGAGCCAGTCGTGAACCGTCGCCAGCTGCAATAATTGCGAATTTCATCCCTGCAAAGATACATAATTCTAAGGAGATAAGCCTCTTTCTCGGTAACGTTTTTCTACTTAAATATACCCCTAAAGAGACTTTTATAATACTTTTATCGGCTTACAAGCCTTGATACTTAACTAACCCCTCTAAAAATGACAGAAGACAAATAAAATAAATAAAAGATAATAACAGCCTTATTTGAGCACTAAGAGAGCTGGGAAATTTTATTACAAAAGCAAGAAGAAAAAGAGACTTAATAACAGCCTAAATCAGTATTTTTCACTACTCTTGTAACCAAAAGACAATCAAACAATTACAAAACAGTAAACTAAAAGATGCTTAATTGGACTTCAAAAGGGCGTTAGTTAGAACTCAAAAGGGCGTCTTTTACAAGTCAATTGGGCATCTTTTCGAAGCCTAAAAGGCACATATTACTTTCCAATAGTTAGAAAATTTATTACAATTAATGAAACACATAGTTCTCATAAAAGCAAATATAATAATCGAGAAAAAAGCGTTTTAGGTACAAAGAAAGCAAAAAACAGCAGAAAAATAAGCGAAAAAAGCAAGTTTAAAGGTCATTATAGTTAATTTAATGTTAAAGCGCGAACAATCTAAATAAAAAATTTGCTTGATTGAATATTATATTCTATCTTTGCATATATAGAATTAGAGGATGATAACAACAACATAACACAGATTGTTTAAGACTAAAAGAAACTAATCCTCTATAGATATTCACAAGCCAAGTTGAGATTTAATTTGACTTGTATGAGATGAAAAGAGGTTATAAAAACTATTTTACTAAAGACATCAAAAGAAATATATAGCTACTTAGTTGCGTTAACCACGCAAGGATAATTCACGCAAATAAGAGTACGAATTACATAGGTTAGTTTTTTAAGGTGAAGGATAACAAAATTGTCATGGGTCCCACTCTATCTCATGTTGGGATTTCGAAGACATTCAGCCAGTCCTGATTTCACGTCGGTGAAATCAGGATTTTTTATTTGAAATATTTTGTTTTATCCGTTAAAGTGCCTATATTTGTAACCATATATGTTTAAAGATAAATACAAGCGAATAAGTTGTATGTTGCTCTTTTTCCTCATTGTAGGAAGAACTATGGCACAACAGCCCTTAACCTTTGAGTTGGAACGTGTCAGCGACTCACTTTCATGGCTTTGTTTATATCCTAAGATAGAAAGCAAGACATATCCTAAGATAGAAAGCAAGACGGCACTGAAAAGACAAGAGAAGAATAAAAAAAGCAGAACAGCTATTGCGAAATGGCGGCTTCCCTACCCTGTTTATCAACTCGTAACAGGCGATATTAATGGAGATGGAAAGGACGAAGCAATCGTTGGGGTTATCAAACCGACTCGCTTCTATCCACAACCTGCACGCCGACTCTTCATCTTTAAACAAATAAATGGTAAAATACGCCCCATGTGGATGGGGGCGCGAATAGGTGGAATACTATGCGATTTTCGTTTTATTGAACCATACGTACGTACATTGCAAGCAACCACCGATGATAAATATGTTGTCGCAGACTATGTTTGGGACGACTTCGGACTCGCCTTCGTACGCTTTTTAACTGAAGCAGTTAGCCACGAAGAAGCCCTAAAACGATTTACTTCGAACGAATAAAACTAAAATATAACAATTTAAACCAAAACAAGATGAAACACAATCCCTATCACAAGCGAATGCAAAAGAACGCATTTAGAGCTGTAGCTATTGCATTACTAATCTTGTTAGTCTCACCTACTGCGTGGGCACAAAGTGAAAAGACTGATGGCAACACAGGTGATGCATATATTGAACGTGCCCAAGAGAAGAAGACGCCTCTTATTCTCCCTGGTGCTGGAAAAGTCAATATTGAAAAATTGAAGGGTAAGATTGATACGCAGATGGATATCTCTAAACTCAATCTTTTAGAGCTACGTGCAATCAGAAACGCCTTTGCTGCAAGGCAAGGATACCCTTTCAAGGATGCAACCTTACGTGCATTATACAATACAACAACATGGTATAACGATGCACTTTGGGATGTTGGTGAAAAAGAAGAGACCACTGGTAAGAAGTTCTCACCACGTTATACGAAAGAACAACTTGCCTTTACAGAGCGCATCCGTGCACGAGAAGCTGAATTACGAAAGCTGAACTTTAAACCAGCGAACAGTAAGGACGTGGTGAATATGAAGAATCTTATCAACCCTTTCCAGCTAAAAGAGTTTGACCCAAAGCTATATAGCATGTTGGGACAGAATGGTTTTGCAATCATTCCTGCCGAACATAATCAGCTTTTCCACGTATATGAGAAGAATGATTATGCTGATTTCCCAAGCTTCGTTACCACCGATCTCTATCTACAACTTTTCCATCTCTATTTTGATTGTGTGTTGCGTGATGTGGAAGAAAAGCACTTGGACTCCCTGATGATTGTCTTTTCTTCCAAAATGGGAGCAGAGATGAAGACGCTGACAAGCAGTCAGAATACAGATATAAAGGCTGCAGCGGAATATGGTCAGGCATGGTTTGAAGTCGCATCTTGGCTCTTTAGTCATGATAAGGCTCCTACGTCAGCTGCCACATTGAATGTTCCTGAAGCTTACAAAACAATGGTAATGGAGGAAATTAATAAGGCCTTTGAGGCTGAGAATGGGTATTCAGAGATGCTTGAATATGCTCCTCCAGGAGGAATGTTTGCTTATTCGCTCTTCCGTCCACGCGGTCACTATACCCGATCTAAGGTTTGCAGTCGTTACTTCCGTGGTATGATGTGGTTGCAAACAGCCCATTTTGGCACGGACAAGCTTGCAAAGATGAAGCAGATTGCGCTTATCGCCAATGTCTTCAATCAACAACCAAAGATCAAAATCATATACGACAAGGTAAGTGAACCTATCACTTATCTTATGGGAACACCTGATAATGTTACCCTAATACAGGTTGCGGAACTTATTAAGGAAACGAACTTACCTATAGAAAAGCTATTGTCTTCGAAAAAAGATATGGCTAAGCTGACAGAAGATATCGAAAGTATTGCAAAAAAACAAACACGCATCGAGTTGAAGAAAACACATGGTAGCAAATATGTCGTAGACATTATGCCACAGCGTTATCAACCTGATGCAGAGGCATTGATAGCTACTACGGATCAAGATAGCCCTGTTTCTCTCCGTCCATGCCCTAAGGGACTCGACTGGATGGCTGTGATGGGACTGCCAGGTGCCGAACGCATTCTCATGGATGAGCTGAAAGAAGCACAGAAGTGGGCGGATTTCCCTAAGGCATTAACCACAGCTCGTAAGAAAGTTGCTGATACTCCGTGGGAGGCTTGTGTAGCAAATCAATGGATGTACACGCTCCAGTCATTAGGTGATACCGCACAGTCGCTTCCTTATTTCATGCGGACACCACAGTGGCAGAAGAAGAATTTGAACACAGCACTTGCTTCTTGGGCTGAGTTAAAGCATGATGCTATCCTCTACGCAAAGCAGCCTATGTTGGCAGAGTGTGGTGATGGAGGTCCAGAGCCACCTGTCGTGAAAGGTTATGTAGAGCCTAACATAAAGTTTTGGGAGAAAGCTATTGCACTTGTAACAAGAATGGATAAAGTCCTCACAACTTACAATTTACAGACAGAAAAGGCAAAGGCTGTATATGAACGAATAAAGGAAATGGCTGAATTCTGCCGTGATATCAGTAAGAAAGAACTGAATGGTGGAAAGATAACTGATGAGGAATATAACCAGATGGAGATTATTGGTTCGACCGTAGAGAACATATCTTTGGAGCTTGTCAGTGAAGATAACCAGATGTTGCAGGGGTGGTCGGATGTTGTAAGTACCGACAAGAAGGTTGCAGTTGTTGCTGATGTCTTCACTGCTACAGGTGAAAACGTGGCTATGAAAGACATGTGTGTACTTTACGAAGGTGTTGGTCCTGCTTACGAAATATACGTAGTTGTTGAGATAGACGGCTCCCTTTATCTCACTCGTGGCTCTGTTTTCTCTTACCGTGAGTTCACTCGATTGACTTCAGACCCACGCATGACGGACGAAGAATGGCAAGAGGAATTAAAGAAGTCACCAACAGGTGGAACGCCATCATGGATGAAAGAGATCATAGCTCCAGTAAAAGGAATGAGTGCTGATGATGAAGAGACCTTCTATAGCTCGGGTTGTTAAAGTTATTATATGCTTGCTAACTCCTATCCTACTATCTTTCAACGGGATAGGAGTTAATAATATAGACAAAAAGAAGTCTACTTCTAAAGAGGTAGACGACACCTTACGTATCGTTATTACAGGTGACCTCCTACTTGACAGAGGGGTAAGACAGAAGATTGATATGGTGGGAGTCGATGCTCTCTTCTCACCTACTATCGACTCATTGTTTCACTCTTCCAACTATGTAATTGCCAATTTAGAGTGCCCAGTGACCAAAATAAGGGAACGAGTGTTCAAACGTTTCATCTTTAGAGGCGAACCAGAATGGTTGCCCTCATTACGTCGTCATGGCATAACACACCTCAACTTAGCCAATAATCATAGTATTGACCAAGGAAGAAGAGGACTTTTAGACACACAAGAACAGATTAAAAAAGCAGGAATGATACCTATCGGGGCTGGTAAGAATATGGAAGAAGCAGCAGAACCAGTACTCATTTCTACAAGTCCACGCCATGTTTGGGTAGTTTCATCCCTACGTTTACCCTTAGAAAACTTCCTCTATCTTCCTCAAAAACCTTGTGTTAGTCAGGAGAGTATAGATAGTCTTATCATGCGAGTTAAACGCTTACGAGCCACAGATAAGAATTGTTATATTCTCCTTATACTACATTGGGGATGGGAACACCACTTCAGAGCCACTCCACAGCAGCGTGAAGATGCACACAAACTAATAGATGCAGGGGCTGATGCTATTGTTGGACACCATAGTCATACGCTCCAAACATTAGATACATATCGAGAAAAACCAATCTATTATGGTATTGGAAACTTTATCTTTGACCAAAGAAAACCAATGAATTCACGGGCTTGTCTTGTGGAGTTAAGCATCACTGCAGAGAAGTGTAAAGCAAAGGCTTTACCTATAGAAATCAAGAACTGCACACCCTACCTTAGTAAATAGCGTTTTCAAATTGTGCTTATTTCTCACTTTTGGATAACTTTTCAGCGAAAAAGTTTGGAAGTTTACGTTTAAGTATATACTTTTGCAGCAGGTCTGAGGGTATGGCTTTGCACAAAGCTATACCATAAAGCAAAATGAAAAAGTAAACACAATATGAAGCGACAAGGACAAGCACTATCGTTAAAGAATCTAACAAAAAGCAATGTGTGGGACATTCAGGAAAACGATGTCTTCCGCCTTTGGGCACAAGCAGAACGTGACGCCGACTTAAGGGATAATGAGCGTCATTATATTGATGTAATCAAAAGTGCCTTTACCATAGAAGAAATTAAGGTTGATAAGCCTGAAGTTATCAAGAAATACGAAGAACGTGGCTGCCAAGTTGGTCAAGTTAGACTTGATGAGGGTACCACTGTAAAATGGGCTTTAAAGAAAAAATCAATCCAACGTATTACTGATTTAACTTGGGAAAATATCCATCATATATCAGCTCAAAAGCTAATAGAAGTACTTGAGCGTAACTTTGGCGGTGGTTGGGAGAGCCTTCCACAGAGCGTACAGGATATTATCTTAAGTGGATTTGATATAAGTACAACTACGCTTCCGACCGTTCGTCTGAAGAAACCAGGTGGTCTTTATGAGAAGAAAGTCGCTGATGGCTTCGAAGTTCTTGAGATTTCAAAGGGCTCATGGACAGAAGCTATCTTTGCTAAAGAAAAGCCAATTTCAAACGTACTTACTACTAAACTTTCATCATTTGATGAGATTGGAGAAGAAGAAAACTTGAAGGATTTGGATAATGAAGACGAAATGATGCCTGAAGAAGATAGAGATACAGACGATGAGGACGATGAGGATTTCGATGAGGACAAGCTCACTGAAGAAAGCTATCGTACCACATTCGACACCAACCCAGAGGATTTGGAAATGCAAGCCGATGAGGTTGGAGAGGATGTCGACTTCTAAACAAGCATAATAAAGATAGTAAGTGATTAACCAAATCACTATAAGAAAAGACCCAATCATTTAATGATGATTGGGTCTTTTCTTGTTTTCTAAGATTAATCTTCTACACGTTTTCTTACCTAATTCGCATTACCGAGCTACGAATAGCCACTAACGCGAGGCGTTTGTTTTAGTGCTTTTTAGCCTTCTGAGCCAAAGCCTGACGACGAGCATTCTGAATCTCGAGGAAACGAGCATCCATACTACTGTCAAACTCTTGGTTCTTAATAATGAGCCTATCCATAAATGTATGTTATCTTAAATACTTAATCGCTAAAGTTTCCCACCCTCAAAAAGTTGGCTTAAAATAACAGTTTCTCAATAATTATTGGTAACTTTGTAGTGCTTTATTACATTGATTATCAACAAATTAAAGAGTAACTGTTATGGATGCAAAATTAGACAATTTAAGCGAGATATCCAAGCTTTTAAGTGTTAAAAGTAAGATGAGTAGCGATATTCTCTCACTTTTCTCAAAATTTGGTTTTGGACGTCTGCTCTGTAGGCTTTCTTTGGAGAAACACGATGGTATCTCTGCTGTTCAACAGATTCTTTCCCTTTGTCTTTTCCGTATTAATGGTGAGACGATACACTCCATATACAAGAAGAATTTCTACCATCTTCTCACCACTGGAAAGAACTGCTATTATCGTATGATGGTCAGGCAGGCAATGAATTGGCGTCGTTTGCTTAGCTATACTGTTCTTCGTTTTGAATGCATTCTCCGTAAGAATGGCATTCAGACAGAGAGCGAGAACTCCTGTGTTATATTTGACGATACAACCTTGGAAAAGACTGGTAGGAAGTTTGAGCATATTACCAAGGTTTTCGACCATGTACGAATGAACTATGTCTTAGGCTACAAGCTTCTTTTGTGCCTGTTCTTCGATGGTAAGTCCTCTCTGCCGTTCGACTTCTCCATCCATGAGGAATTAGGAAAGAAAGGGGACGGCGGACTTGGCAAGAAGGCACTCCGCAGCAGATTCTCCAAGAGACGCATGAAAGAGAGCCCAGCGTATGAGCGGAATCAAGAATGCGGTATGAGCAAGATGGACTCCGCCATAAGGATGCTCCAGCGCATGTGGAAGAGAGGTATTCATCCCCATTATGCCTTGGCGGATAGTTGGTTTGCCTGTGAGAAGTTCATTGAGGAAATCAGGAGAGTAGGCAACGGAGCTATACACTACATTGGTCTTGCAAAGATGGGAAAGACAAAGTACTTTGTGGAGAATAAGCGACACAATGCTGCTGAGCTCGTAGCAATGTATGCAAGACGTACCAAATGCTGCCGGAAGTACAAGTGTCAGTACATTGAGTTGAGGGGCTGTCTGGGGAATATACCAGTCAGGATATACCTGATTAAATATGGGCGTCGACAGACTTGGAACATCATGCTTAGTACGGATCTATCGATGAGCTTTGTGCGTGCCTTCGAGTTATACCAGATACGATGGAACATTGAAGTGGTCAACAAGGAGACAAAAGGACATCTCGGACTCGGCTCATACATGGGGAGAGACTTTGATGGTCAGATTGCTGATGCAACGCTCTGCTACATTACATATATCGTGATGTCGTTAGAAAAACGGATGTCAGAGTATGAGACCATGGGTGAATTGTTTGCTGACATGGAAGATGATGTCATGGCACTTACGTTATGGCATCGTGTGCTGAATTGCATAGAGAGATTGCTTGCTGCTCTTTGTGACGTTCTTGGGTTCTCTGTTAGTGAGATAGGGCAGTTAATAGTCACCGACTCAGCAATGCGGAACAACTTTGAGATTATGGTCCAAGCATTGGAAGACAGGCAACAAGAAAAGCTCACAACCGTAAACATATTTTAGACAAGTGTTAACGGCTCACGTTCATGGGTATTCGCAAAGCAGTTTGGTTGAAATACCCATGAAATAGAGGGGTGGGAAACTTTAGTTAATCGTATGCAAAGATACGTTTTCTAAGTAATCATAACAAATTTATACGACCTTTTTTGAACTCTTTTTAGTTACTTTTTGACCATAGTCAATACTATTGACTTACATCAAGCATCCACGTGTTATATTGCAAACAAGACTAAAAAAGTTGGCTATGTCAAATATCTTTCCTAACTTTGCACTGAATTAACAAAGAAAAATAAGTAATAACCGCAGAACCAAAGGGGTTCCGCACAAAAGAAGAGAGGATAACATTATGTTGACATTTGGTATTGTTACTATCGTTGCAGCAGTAATTGCAGAGGCATTGATTGTTTCAAAGAAGATTAATCTTGATTAGTAATTATCAAGTAAACAAAAGACCAGAAATTAAATCGTAAGCTGTTGAAAACGATTAACAGCAGACAAATAAAAAAGGAAAGGCGATGCACTAAATGGTGTATCGGCTTTTTCTATGGATGTTATTACTCTTTTCTAACAATAATTTTCTCTCAATCCAACACCCTTTTGCATAGTATTTAGCCCTCATTATCGTTGATGTTAACTATCCGCACACCTCGTGCTAAGCATGCGCACATATGGTGTTAAGCATCCGCACCACATGTGCTAAGCAGCAATATGCCATTTGAAAAGTAGCTATACGTTGGTAGAGTATAGGAAAAAAGACTGTAATAGTTCTTCTAACAAAACATTATAAAGCCTTAAAAAGAAGACATCCTTACTTTAGCTTATTGATAAAAGAGTAGTTTTCTACTATCACTTTATACTAAAGGATATTAAGATCAGCAAGCGCTTTCTGTGCTATAGTATCGAAGTCTTCTCTTAATTCGCAGAAACTTAGAACACAATTATATGCAGCATGTCTCAATGGTAGGCTCTCACCTGCTAACGTTGTGTGTGCCTGATCAAGGAACTCATTAATTCCTCGCTCATTAGGTTCCATACCACGAGCAAACAAACGAGCAAGCAACTGATAGCCACAAAGCTGATACATATCACGTTCAGAAGCAATCCACTTGTATGCCAAAGCAGGTGCAAAGTCAAGATACTGAAGAAGATTAAACGCCAATAACTCAGCCATTTCTTGTGTACGAAGGCGTTCCATCCATACCTCCACAAGGTCTTCATCCATTTTCTCAGCTGGCATAATAAGCGTAGCCAGTACCTGACACTCACGAATATCCTCTTTCCATAGTTCTATAGCGAGCTCATAATCCTTACCATATTCAGCTGCCATCTTCTGCAAATCAGGGATTGGTACTCCCCAGTTTATCTTATACGTAACACCCTTTTGACGCATAGAGTGCGATGCAACTCCATTCATCAAGAGGCGGAAAGACTGTTTAATCTCTTTCAGTTTCTCGTGTATCTGTTCATTCATTATCCTATTAATCTATATAAATTGATAAATTCTATTATGGCTTTTCTATACCACAACAGTTTAATTATTAAGTATTTGAACACCAATTGATAATTGATATTAACCAACTAAACTCAACATTAAAAAGCAGTCAGTTTCAGAAATAGCGTACATCTCCAATGTATCAGCATCACTACGGAACTCCTCTAATAATTGTTCAGTACTCTTTCCACTCTTTACCATCCATTCACGGAACAATTCAACAGCATGTTGAACATTACCCATAGCCCACTGACAATAACCTGCATTCAAATAATCCTCATGTGCTGGAGTTGATGTTAACAGCGTATCATACAACAGTGAAGCCTTATCAAGACTATTATCCGACAGCATTGCCCATGCAAGAACACGCTTCACATTCATGTCTTCCGGATATTGATAGTCAAGACGGAATAACTCTTCACGCACCTCGCTCGTCCTACCTAACTTCAAAAGAGCAACACAACGGTTCATTGTGTAATTCTTATGACCTGGTTCTAATTTCAGCAACTCAGTATACACCTCTTCTGCAGTTTTATAATCCTCTGCGTCAAGCGCTGCTCTTGCTTTTCCTTTCAGCGCCCACTGATTATCAGGCTCAGCCTTCAACGCATAGTCGAAGAACTGATAAGCAAACTCAGCCTTACCCATATGGATATTTGTATAGCCCATTAAGATGGCATATCGTGGGTCTGCACTCTGGAAAGTAGTGAGCAATTCTGCAAGTTCCGTCATCTGCTGATGCTTATACAAGTGTGAAGCCAAGCGCAACTTGACATCATCGAGCCCTGTACCCATGAAGGATTTATACGTAAAGAAGAAGGTATCAGCAACAAAGTCACCCTTACCATTATCCTCAAATGGATTAATAAAGTCATTAGCTGTATGATAAAGACGGAAGAAACGGTAAAGGTCTTGTAAGTAGGTACGACGAATACTAATAGCATCTTCCACATCATCACTTTCTGCCAACGGTCCTAACATTGCATCAGAACCTATTACCTCCTTAATATCAGATGGTAACTGATTGATGATTTGTTCTAAAGCAAAAGCAAAAGAGTATCTATCCGACTCACAAAAATTACTTCTTTCCATGAGAGTATTTAAGAACTTCGTGTCGCCTAATTTACTTATCACAGGGCGTAAAGCAGGGTGATTCAAGTAGAAAGGAGTGAACCAATTCACCATATCATTGAAGAAAGGGAATCGCTTCATCTGACTGAAACCGCCAAAATAGATATCAGAACCTTGCTTCTGCATATCCATCATCTTGCGTACCTTCTCTTCCATCTGCTCCATGCGCTTCTCATCAGCATCTTGGTGGAGGATACTCTCTATCGCATCTTCTTCCTTTTCCATAATGCCAAGACGCCCGATTGTCAGATTAGAGTTGCGCATGATATCAGGCATAATATCACGTTGAATCTTGTCATTATCCTTCTCAGCATCCTTACTATAGAAGAACTGAATCTGTAAAGTCAGTAATTCACGAGTGATGGTAGGGTTCTCACAGAGCTCACGTATCAACGCATCCTGCTCTGGGAAGATGTCCATTCCTTCGAAGACTGCTAACACCCAGCCCACCAATGCACGCTGTCTTACATGCTCGTCTGTAGCCTGCTGATATACATTGACAAGTGTTTTAAACTTATTAATATCAAACTGATTCATTGCACCAAGGCTAATTGCACTTACAATTACCTGCTGATCAGTTGACATAACAGTAGGAGAAAGGAGCAGCTCAGTATAGAATTTACAATCATCATCAGTCCATTGACACGATGTCCATAAGGCACTAAAAAGACGATTCATAAACGATTGGTGACGATCATATAACTCAGTACTCTTCTGTTCTCTTGTTTCTTCTGGTTGAAGTGAGAGCATAGCGATGTCTGAAACAAAAGATTCTAACACTGTACGAACGAAGTCATGGCTGGTATTCAGGTGGTCAATTACCCTAAAAGAGTTAACGTATGCACTAACATTCTTGCATCGCCAGCTAATCTCAAGGTCGGCAGCAACACGGTAAAGTCGCTGCAACAATGTGCTGTAGAGTGATTCACGATGACTATCTGAGAAGCCCCTTCCCATATAGTCTACCATCAACTGATAATCAGTTTTGATAGCTTCAAACTCACTGTGACCCATAAGTGATGGACGCTGAACATAAAGTTGCTCTAATACCTCAATGGCATTACTCAACCTTCTGTCCATTAAACAGTTTATAGCCTTGCTAAGAATCTCCTCTACATTCACTTCCCTACTCCTTTATATGATTACTATTCAGTTCTTACTTACTAACCTTACCACTGCTAAGAAAGTTGCGTGCCATGAGCAAGTCTGCCTTACGTGGTGGTCCAATCTTCGTATATTTGATGTCAGGTAATGCACGTACAACAGACTCATCAACCTTCATATACTTCTGAATCAAGGCAGAATAATACTTCACACCATTCTTATTGATTTGCTCTACAGCCTTATCATAAGCCGCTGCAAAGGCTGCTTCTTCATCTTGACGACGCACTTTATCCATTATAGCCACCACACCAAGGTGTACACCAGCATCTTCCGAATTGAAAAGGGAGTTATTATCTGCTGACAAAGCCTTTGTTATCTGTGGTTCAGCAAACCAGTAAGCATCAATCTCATGGTTCTGCAACATAGCAAGTCTCACCAGTACATCATTAACCTGTACACGAAAGACTTGATACTTAGGCTTAGCCTTCTTCACCGCCATATCAGTCAGAAGGTCAGTTCCAGAGAAACGAGTCATAGCAACAATCTTATCACTTAGGTCAGAGAGTTGCTTCAACTTCGAATCCTTGTCAGCAATCAGTTGCCAATTAAGATTCGTATCTGTCAGATAGTGCATCAGCACCTTGTTTCTATGTTTCAGTCTTTCTGTACGAACGAGGTCGCTGAAAGCAGCTTGTACACTTCCCCCAATCATAGCCGTATCGCAATCCATCTGTGCATTAAACCTACAAAGTCTAATGTCAACCTTCGCTGTATCATATAACAAGCTATCCTTCAATAGATACGCCGGAAGGCAATCCATCGTAGGCATAACAGCTATTTTATAAGCTTTCTGATAAGCTTCACGCTCAGCAACCTTCTGTGCCTGACGTTCAGCCTGCAGCTCCTTGTCGCTCTTACCGCAGCTGACAAAGGTAAGCACAGCCAGTATGAGCAGGTAATTAATACGTTTCATATAGTTGCAAAATTAAGAATAAATTTTGTAACTAAGAAAAATCTTATTACTTTTGTCTTACTTATGGCAAAGGACAAGATAGCTTTCGTCTGCAGTAATTGTGGACAGGAAAGTCCAAAATGGATTGGTAAATGCCCCAACTGTGGGCAGTGGAACACATTCAAGGAGTTCCGTATCGCTGCTGATACGGGTTCACAAGCTGCACGCAATGCCGCAACAACATTGCGCAATGCGGCTTCTGGCGGCTCTGTTTCGGCTTTAGCAAATAAGCCACAGCGTCTCCGTGACATTTCATCTCACGATGACCCACGCATAGACATGCACGATGGTGAACTTAACCGTGTGTTAGGTGGCGGCTTGGTACCGGGTAGTATCGTACTACTTGGTGGCGAACCCGGTATTGGTAAGAGTACGCTGACACTGCAGACAATACTCCACATGACGCAACGTGTACTCTATGTCAGCGGTGAGGAAAGTCCTCATCAGATAAAGATGCGTGCCGAACGTATTTCCAAAGATATTGCAGAAAACATCATTATCTTGTCGGAAACATCCTTAGAACATATTTTTGAGCATATTCGTGACGTACAGCCAGAGCTTGTTGTGATAGACTCAATCCAGACTATCTCAACAGAAGACGTTGACAGTAGTCCCGGAAACATTACTCAAGTACGCGAATGTGCATCAGCTCTTCTACGCTTTGCCAAGACAAGTGGCGTTCCTGTGATTCTCATTGGACATATCAATAAAGAGGGAAGCATTGCTGGACCAAAGATATTAGAGCATATTGTTGACACCGTGATTCAGTTTGAAGGCGATCAACATTATATGTATCGAATCCTCCGAAGCATAAAAAACCGCTTTGGTTCTACTTCAGAACTCGGTATTTATGAGATGGAACAGCAGGGACTTCGTGAGGTTAGCAACCCTTCCGAACTTCTTCTTACGGAAGACCATGAGGGATTATCGGGTGTTGCTATCTCAAGTACTATCGAAGGTGCACGTCCTTTCCTTGTTGAGACACAAGCACTTGTATCATCAGCTGCCTATGGAACTCCACAGCGTTCAGCCACAGGTTTCGACCAAAGACGCCTTAACATGCTCCTCGCTGTATTAGAGAAACGTGTCGGTTTTAAGCTGATGCAGAAGGATGTCTTCCTGAACATTGCAGGTGGTTTACGTGTGACAGACATGGCGATGGACCTCAGTGTCATTGCTGCCGTACTTTCATCGAATGTTGACACACCAATAGAACAAGGCTGGTGTATGTGTGGTGAGGTCGGATTGAGTGGCGAAGTACGTCCTATCAGCCGTATTGAGCAGCGCATTGCAGAAGCTGAGAAATTAGGTTTTAGCCATATCATTATTCCAAAGTATAACCTTTCAGGACTTACAGGTAAGTACAATATACAACTTCACCCCGTAAGAAAGGTTGAAGAAGCACTCAGAGCATTGTTTGGATAAAACGAAAATGAATACTTTGAGACGAACTCTCACAACACACAACATCTCGTTTTTGTAATAAAAATTCAGTACCCAATATTCTAAGTGGTGCTTAATTGGACTTGAATTAAGGCTTAATTGGCTTTCAAAAGACGCCCTTTTGAGGTCTAACTAACGCCCTATTGAAGTCCAATTAAGCACCTTTTCGAATAGACACTTACAACTCCTTTATAACTAAAGAGTTACAAAGACGCTCAAAGTGGCGTTATCTCACTGTTTCTTTGAGTAAAACACAAGGGGATAATGTAAAGATAATTCAGCATGCAATAAACGCAAATTAAGGGCTATTTAAAGAATAAAACCATCCGAACAGATACAAACAAAAAAGGCAGTAGCTAATGGGATAAAACCATTGCTACTGCCTTTAATATTTTCTTTTTAAACTATTGCTTTAGAACTTAGCCATCTTGATAGCATCAATCGCACACTCATCACCCTTGTTTCCAAGTCTGCCACCACTGCGATCCTTAGCCTGCTGGAGATCGTTGGTTGTCAGAAGACCATAGATAACAGGAATATTTTGTGATGCGTTGAGATGAGCTATTCCGTATGTCACACCCTCACAGATATAGTCAAAATGAGGTGTTTCACCGCGGATAACACTTCCAAGAATAATAACAGCATCGAAACCGTCATTCTTAGTCATCATCTGTGCACCATAAATGAGTTCAAAGCTACCAGGAACAGTCTTAATATGAATATTCTCTGGAATAGCACCATGCTTCTCGAGTGTCTTTACAGCACCATCAAGCAAGGCACCAGTAATCTCCGGATTCCACTCAGCTACAACGATACCAAAGCACATGTTACTTGCATCTGGTACACTCTGCGCATCGTAGTCGGATAAATGATGAAGTTCTGTTGCCATGTTTGCTTAGTTAGAAGCACGCTCAATATACTTGTCAATATCCTGATAGATAGGAGAGTTGACGTAAGTATTCTTGATATCCTTGTAAATCTCAAGTGCATCAGCCTTCTTACCTTCGCTCTCGAGGAGGACACCAGCCTTGCGCAATGCTAATGGAGCAATAGTGAGATTCGTGTTATCAGCAGCCTCAGAGTTAGCCATCTTTGCAGCTTTCTTGAAGCACTCAACAGCCTTATCATTCTGGTTGTTGTTAGCATAGATATCACCAAGTGCCATCTGAGAAGCTGGACTAATCATCTCGTCGTCGCTTGTGCTAAACTTCTCTGCGTTCTCCAACGCCTTTGCCCAGTTTGGCTTAGCCTGATGTGCATAGCAAAGTGCAACATAAAGGTTTGCAAGGTTGCCAGCATCAGTGCTGCTATAGTCACTCTGAACCTTCTGGAAACCAGCGAGAGCCTGGTCATACTGCTGACTGTTGAAGAGTGTCTGACTCTTAGCCAACTCAGTACTTGCCTCTGCCTCACGTGGAGCAGAAATGTAGTTTTTGTAAAGGATAAAGCCAGCTACAACCACTACGATAGCAACGATAGCGATAATGAAAGGCTTCTTGTACTTCAAGAACGTAGCCTCTGATTTGTTAAGGGTATCTTCGTATGTACCCTGTTCTTTGTTGTTTACCATTTTTACGTTATGATGTTTTTATTTTATTCTAAACTGTAAGGTACGCATTATAGCGGGACAAAATTAATCAAAAAGTCGCATATATTGAAATTTATCAACGACTTTTTTCTTTTATTGAACGGAAATGAGTTAACTTTGCAGAGAATGGAATGGAATAATATAGCGTTTAAAGGTTAATCGGATTAACTCTACTTTTTATTCTCTTAACAGAGGAGGAGTTGTTTCTTTACAGTTCTTTTAGTCATAAGGAGCATTCACTCACATTCATCTCCTTAACATTCAAGCAATAAAATAAGACAATGCAATTAGAGAAACTATCCATTATAAACTATAAGAATATTCAGGCGGCAACATTAAACTTGTCGGCTAAGCTTAACTGTTTTATTGGACATAATGGTGAGGGAAAGACTAATCTGCTTGATGCAGTCTATTATCTTTCGTTCTGTAAGAGTGCTTTTAACCCAAAGGATTCGGAAGTGATGCGCCATGATGCAGACTACTTTGTACTGGAAGGGGATTATTGTACGGATGCTGGTGAGCATGAACAGGTGTACTGCGGTATGAAGCGTGGCTCAAAGAAGCATTTTAAACGCAATAAGAAAGAATATAAACGACTGTCACAGCATATCGGACTGGTGCCATTGATTTTTGTTTCTCCAGCTGATGCGACCCTTATTGAAGGAGGAAGCGAAGAGCGAAGAAAGCTGATGGATGTGGTTATCTCGCAATACGACACACCTTATATAGAATCGCTCAGCCGATATAATAAGGCTTTACAACAGCGTAATAGCTTGCTGAAGCAAGAGGAAGAACCAGATGCTACTCTTCTGGAACTACTTGAGATGCAGATGGCAGAGCATGGTGAAGCAGTATATAAGAAGCGGGCTGCCTTCGTAGAGGAGCTAACCCCTGTTTTCCAACGTATCTATCAGACTATCTGCAGTGAGCGAGAACAGGTGTCACTCGAATATGTTTCGCATTGTCAGCGTGGCGACTTATTAGACGTTATTCAGCGTGATCGAGCAAAAGACCGTATTATGGGCTATTCGCTTCATGGCACGCATAAGGATGACTTAGTGATGAAACTTGGTGGCTATCCTATGAAACGAGAAGGAAGTCAGGGACAAAATAAGACATACGTATTAGCGCTGAAGCTTGCACAGTTTGATTTCCTTAGACGCACAGCAGGTAATAACACACCATTATTATTGCTTGATGACATCTTTGATAAGCTCGATAGTAGTCGAGTAGAACAGATAGTACGCTTGGTTTCTGGTGATGATTTCGGACAGATTTTCATCACAGATACGAACCGTGATCACTTAGATAAAATTCTACAAGGTAGTGGCTTCAATTACAAGCTGTTCTCTGTAGAAGGTGGAGAAATAAACGAAAGAGAAGGATAAGATATGTTTAGACGGAAAGTACAACCATTAGATGACTTGCTCAATCAGTTCTTACGCCAAGAAGGACTTGAGTCTCCCCTACTACAGAAACGTATTATTGCTGCATGGGACGCTGTGGCTGGTGAGACTGTTGCTCGATACACACAAGAGAAGTTTATCAAAAATCAAACTCTATTCGTAAAGATTATAAACCCAGCTTTACGTGCCAACCTCTGCATGATGCAATCAGACTTAGTCAAGAAACTTAATGCTGCAGTTGGTTCTATGGTTATTTCCGAAGTGAAAATCTACTAAATCGCCCTTTCTATCATAGGAAATAACAAACTTATATAATCAAAGAAGTAATGGGATATTTACTCGTTATCATTCCTCTCTCTTTGCAACTGTTTTCATTATTTGTAATTGATACAAATCAAGAAACAACAAATTGAAGGAAATTTATGCGTGAATTATTTGGTGTGTGCGCAAACAATGCTTACCTTTGCATCGTCAAAAGACAAATAATAGATTGTTTAGGTTAGTAGTAATAGATTTAGGTTTTTAGTTATTTAGTTTAAGGTAGAACAAAAGAGATTGTTCAAATAACACAAATAGGTTTTTAGTTAAGGTAATAAAAAGGATTGATTAAGGATAACAATGATGCAAGATGATTGGGGATTGCCGTGAGGCATGAACCAAAAATCAAGCATAAAACAGACATTTCACACAAGAAATAAGAAAGAGCATAATAGAGTTTCTATCGTGCTCTTTACTTTTATAACCAATATAAAAGGGCAGTCACCTGCCCTTTTGTTATACTACGATTCTGATACTTATTATTGTTAGATTCTCATTCCTTTGAGAATCTCATTCATCTTCTGCTTTGTCTCAATACGTGTTGGAACTAAAGGAAGACGCAAGACATTCTCTATCATACCCATATCATTCAAGAGTGCCTTACAACCAGCAGGATTACCATCAACGAAGAGAAGTTTGTAAAGCTCAGTAAACTGATGATGTATCTTGCGTGCTGGCTCATACTCGCCCTTAAATTCCAAACGAATCATACGTGAGAACTCCTTAGGCAGGGCATTACCAATAACTGAGATAACACCTACTGCACCACTTGCTATCATTGGGAAGGTCAAGGCATCGTCACCACTGATAACCTCAAAGTGCTTTGGTTTGTTCTTAATAATCTCGTCTACCTGCTCTAAGTTACCTGACGCCTCTTTGATAGCAACAACATTAGAAAACCCTGAAGCAATACGAACTGTTGTCTCTGCAGTCATATTGACCCCAACACGACCAGGCACATTATACAGGACAATCGGCAGTGGACTTGCCTTTGCGATAGCTTTAAAATGCTGATAAAGTCCCTCCTGACTTGGTTTATTATAATAAGGACAGATGCTAAGAATACCATCAATACCACTCCAATCAGTCGTTTTAATTTCTTCTACAACAGCAGCAGTATTGTTTCCACCACAATACTTTAGGATTGGCACACGACCATTAACGATTCGTTTAATGACAGCAGTCAGTTGATCCTTTTCTTCACGCGAAAGACAAGGAGACTCACCAGTAGTAGCAAGAATGCAGAAGAAGTCAGCACCGTTATCTAAATGGTAGTTAACCAAGTTTTCAAGTGCTTCATAATCAATACTGAGATCTTCCTTAAATGGAGTTATCAATGCTATACCTAATCCATGAAAAACATTCTGCATAGTAATTATCGTCTTTTAAGAGACTCACGGTAAAGACTCCATGGGGAGTTAATGTGCAGTCCTATTCATATTAAACGCTGAAAGGCGTCTACCAATATCGTTGCAAATATAGCAAATATTTATCAATAACCAAAGACTTTTATCCTTTATCTTAAAGAGTAAGTCATCATCTTAACGTGAGCCAATCCATAGGAATATCATTCCAAGGAGAACAAAACATAAGTCGATTGCCTTTGCTTTTAAGTTCTTTTCTCTAAACAGTAATGCACCACATAAGAACGATACGAGGACGGAACCACGACGTACCATTGACACAATGGAAATCAGCGCACCTGGTAATGAGAGTGTATAAAAGTAGGCAAAGTCTGCCATTGATAGGAATATAGATATGAGCAGGATAGACCACTTCCATGAGAAATGGGCTGTACGCTCTGCTTTCTTTCTCTGATTGAAGATATAGACAAGGAGAACTACACCCATCATGATACATTGATAGATATTATACCAACTCTGTGCCATCATACGATCGAGCCCTACCCCACCATTCTCAGGGCTTGCCATCAGATATTTATCAAGCAGTCCACTACATGTTCCCATCATGGCTGCCAATACCAAGAAGAAGATCCACTTGTTATGCTTGAAGTCTATACCCTCTCTCTTACCGCTTCTTGCCAATAGGAACAGGGAAATAATAGCCAGACTGACACCAATCCATTGCCAAGTATTTAGTCGTTCGCCAAAGACAAGCATAGCACCGACAAGTGTCATCACTGGACGTGTAGCGTTGATTGGACCGACAATCGTTAAGGGTAGCTGTGCAATCGCAAAATAACCGAATACCCAAGAAAGGAGTACAATAACGCTCTTTAGTATGATCCATCGGTGCATCTCCCACCCACCAGTTCCGACATGAAAGATACTGGAATCGAGTACATGGGTATATTGTGACAATAATATCAATGGCAGAAAGATTGCCGAACAAAAGAGTGTATTGAGAAAGAGTACAGGTATGACATCATTCCCACGGAGAGAAAACTTCTTCGACGTATCATAAAGTCCCAGCAATGTTGCTGAAACAAAAGCCAAAAGAATCCACATAAGCTATATTCTAATACTTTACTTCCCAAAGGAAGAGGGCGTTGCCTGGCATACTCTCACCAGCATCGCTTCTTGTTCCACCGTCTACAATCTTCTTAAAATCATCTAACGAAAGACGACCTCTTCCCACTTCTACTAATGTACCAACAACTGCACGTACCATATTGCGTAGAAACCGGTTAGCTGTTATCACAAAACACCAATTCGTGACAGTATTATCAGTTGTCAAAGCAAATTCCTCATTTGCAGGAATCCATCGTGCTTCGGTAAGATTACAGATAGTTGTTTTAACGTCCGCTCCTGTCTTACAGAAACATTTAAAGTCTTTCTCCCCTATCAAATAGGCTGCAGCCTCATTCATCTTATCAAAGTCTAAAGCATAACGAAACTCACACGAATACTGCCGTGAGAATGGTTGTTTCCCCGTATGAACATAATAATGATAAGTACGTGAGGTCGCTGAGAAGCGTGCGTGGAGGTCTTCACCGACAGGTTCAATCCTACTTACAGAGACATCACGTGGTAATAAACGATTTACTTTATAAACTAATTGTGCACTGTCAAACGACAATTCCGTGTCAAAGTGTGCAACCATCATTCTGCCATGTACACCAGCATCGGTACGTCCTGCACCTGTAATAGCAATCGATTCTCTTAGTATTGTAGACAAAGCGTGTTCCAATACTTCTTGTACAGAAATCCCATTGGGTTGAATCTGCCAGCCATGATAGGCCGTTCCATCGTATGAAAGGGTGATAAAATATCGTTGCATAACTATTTGCAAAGGTACAAATAATTACTTAAACTCTATCTTCCCAGCTAAAAAACTCCATAAAATCCAAATAGCCATCAGCATGAAATAGTATATAAAGAGCTGGAAAATGGTTACATGAACATCCTCTATGCATGCGCAAGGTAGGCTTGCAAGCCAATGAAGTGAGGTATTCAATCCTTCTGTAATAACACAGATGCACTTCCCAATAAACGATGATAAAGAAGGCAATGGACTAAGAAGTAACAAACAGAATGATGCTAATACGATTAGCATTGTGCATGGTACAGCTATAAGACTACTAACAGCAAAGATTGTAGAGACCCTTCCGAAATAGAAAGCTATCAAAGGTGCCGTTCCCAATTGTGCAGCCAATGACACAGCAATCATTCCCCACAACCACCTGAAAACAAATAAACTCTTCTTCTGCTGTAAAGGGATTAACTCATAAATGAGTGGATAGAACAATAGAATTGACCATACAGAGATAAAGGATAGTTGAAAACCTATATCGAAAAGACTATTAGGATTGCTAACAAGCATAATGATAGCAGTTAGTGCCAAAGTATTAACTGACAACCGTTCTCTATTCAAGAGGGTTACAAAAGAGTAGATAGTCAGCATCACTGCAGAACGAACAACAGACGAAGACATCCCTACCAAGACGACATAACTCCATAGAATAAACAGAATAAGAAGTTCACTGATTCCCCTTTTAAAGCCCCTGGGCATAACACGTTCACACCAACTCAGAATAAACAAAAGCAAACTATACAAGATAGTTAGATGTAAACCTGACAAAGCTAACACATGACTTGCACCAGTTATGGAGTAATCTTCTTTTATATCTCTACTAATCAAATGTTTATCTCCAAGCGTCATTGCAGACACAACAGCTAAATGAGTGCTATCAAGATTACTTTCTAATACTCTCATTAACTTCTCTCTATGGAGCGCAGCAGACAAAGATGTACGTTGAAGAAAGCTCATCTGACGAAGACTCACTTTGGTTTTCTGCCATTGATTATAAAAGATAAAGGTTTCTGCAGAATAGCCATGTAACTTCAACCAGCGGGCATAATCAAAGGTTGCATCCGCAAAGTTTATTGGTTCTTCAAGGTAAGCTGAAGCTTCTATTCCGTCTCCAAGGTGTAGTGTTCGATAACGATTTGTTATCGTATCACGAAGTATTGAAGCCTTAACCTTCATCGGTTCGCCTGCAGTCATAACCATTAAGTCTGTTTGTATGACTTTACCACGAACGACAGGATTACTAAGAAGAACTGCCTTAAAGGTTATTTGCTTATTGGGAAGCTGTATCTTTGCAGCTTGCCGGCTCATTGAAACAAAAGTTCCACCAACAAGAAAGACCGTAAAGAGCAATAATAGACTCTGAAGATACTTCTTCCTCCACACCACAAAGGTAATGCCAATCATACAGATTGTCATCAACCACCAAAACATAGAGGATATATCTTCTTCTAAAGCATCACCAACAGCAATACCCAACACCAAAGGTAAGAGTAACTTGACTGAGGGATACATCAGTAAGTCCATTTTCTTCTTCACAGCATTAATGTCTTCATGTACTTCTTGCAAATGTAAGAAAAAGAACTGAAAAACAACAATATTGCACTTACTTATCTTGCAAGATTTACAAAATATCAGTACCTTTGCCACATGATATTCTACTTTTCTGGTACAGGTAATAGCAAATGGGCTGCAAAGACATTGGCTTTAGAAACTGGTGATACACTTGTTTCAATCCCAGAAGTAATCAATAGCGACTGTTCTTTTACATTAGAAAAGGATGAACACGTAGGTTTCATCTTTCCTATACATGGTTGGAGAGTTCCGAATATTGTAAAAGAGTTTCTAACTAAATTAACAATAAAGACTCTGGGAGAAGACACTTCCCACGTTAAACATTATTGTTTCTGCTTGGTTACAGCTGGAGATTCTATCGGTAAAGCTATGGAACGCTTTCAGCAGCAATTAAAGAGTGTAACAGTGAATGACGCACTGTCACTTAAGGCGGTATGTTCTTTAATTATGCCAGAGTCATATGTTGGCTTGCCAGGTATGGATGTAGATACGAAAGAGAAAGAATTAGAAAAGAAGGAACTTGCTTCAAAGCAGTTAAAAGAATTCTCTAACATTCTTAAACAGCGTCCTCATAAGGATAGCAATCAGATTTGGGGTTGGAACCAACTAATAAGAGGTCCTATTCCTTCTTTCTTCTCTGGTCCTGTAGGAGGCTTCTTTGAACACTTCCTCATTACGGATAAGCCCTTTCATGTAGACAGTCGTCGATGCGTGAAGTGTGGTATTTGTGCAAATGTTTGTCCTGTTAGTGACATCAAAGGTGGCTTAGGCTTTGAACCAGAATGGCTACACAATGGCAAATGCCTCACCTGCTTCTCGTGTTATCATCACTGTCCACACCATGCAATTGAGTTTGGTAAACGTACACAGAAGAAGGGACAATATTTCTATAACAAATTAAGTAAAAGAAACTAAACGGTGAATATAATGAAAACATTAAAACAACTATCGCTCATAGTATGCCTGATGCTTTGTTCCCTTACTACTTGGGCAGCAAAGGCAGAATCAATACCTGTACAAGTAAGACAGGCTGATGGCACTGTTATTACTGTCATTTTGCGTGGTGATGAACATATCAACTGGTACACAACGCTTGATGGTGTATTACTTGTACAAGGTGAGGATAACAACTACTATATTGGACAAGTAGAGAGAAACGGAAAACTTATAGCAACAAAACAGCTTGCACATGAAGCACTATCTCGTTCACAAGCTGAGCGTAACCTGATTGCTAAGCAAGATAAGGAGAAGTTTTTTGCTTACGTTAATAAGATTGCTGAAGAATCTGAAAACACATACGAAAACTCTCCTCTTACACGAGGACCAATCATAGATTCTGGCTACAATGGCGTACCTTATTTTCCTCACACAGGTAGCCCAAAGGCCCTTGTCATCCTTGCAGAGTTCCAAGACACAACATTTACTATCCAAGATACAAAGAAGGTGTTCACAAACTATCTGATGAATGAGGATCATTTCACAGATTCTCGTTATGGTCAGAATCAGAACTACAAAGGTGTTCGTGGTTATTTCAAGGATTGTAGTTATGGACAGTTTACACCTATCTTTGACGTTGTAGGTCCTATCAAATTACCCAAGAAACATGCTATCTATGGTGCAGGTAATGATAGAATGGACTTATTACTTGCTGATGCTTGTGCTGCTGTGGATGATTTGGTAGACTTTGCAAAATACGATGCGAACAACGATGGTATCGTTGATTTGGTTTATATAATCTATGCAGGACATTCTGCCAATTACCATGATAATAAAGTTTCAAACATATGGCCAAAGTCTGGTACAATTACTGTCTCAAATAAGTTTGACGGTAAAAGTATCCGACGCTATGGAGTCAGCAATGAGCTTAATGGAAGTGATAAGACATCTAAGAATAACAAGAAAATTAACGGTATAGGTTTATTCTGTCATGAGTTCTCTCATACACTTGGACTCCCGGACATCTATGCTCTTGATGAAGAAGCAAAAAGCCAAGACAACCAAGGTATGGAGTTCTGGGACCTCATGGATGGTGGAACAGAAGTACGTAATGGACGTGTACCAGCATCTTATCTTGCTTGGGAACGTGAAGTAATGGGCTGGATAAATATTGATGAACTTAAAAATGATATCACTATAAACAACCTAAAGAGCATCGATAATGGAGGAAAGGCATACAAGATTGTCAACCCTAAAAATTCAAATGAGTATATTGTATTGCAGAGTATTCAAAAAGGACCATGGAATCAAGGCTGGGGATATGGTACATACGGGAAGGGGTTGTTTGCCTATCGCATCTCATACCCTTCTGGCAAAGTAAATGTCTTTGATTATCCCAACAATGTAAAGGGTAAACCACGTGTAATCCCTATCCCTGCAGATGGTAAAATATTAGCAGCTGCCAATGCTGGAGGAAAACTAAATGTATACACCGCTCAGCTCAATGGCGACCTTTACCCTTACAATGGAAACAACAAGATTAACAACTTTAAGATGTATGATGGTACTATTCTGAATAAGTCAATATTTGACATCGTAGAGAATGATGCTGCACGATATGTTAGTTTCAAGTTTAAGAACAATGAAACCAACGGTATTCAGGCACCTTCAATCATTGAAAGGAGTACATCTGACAACCGTATTTACACCCTTGACGGCAGATATGTAGGCACTGACGCCTCTATCCTACCTCATGGAATCTACATTCAGAACAACAGGAAATTTGTGAAGTAGTACAAACTTTTAAACATACAATAGCCGCTTCTTAATGGATAGTCCATTGGGAGGCGGCTTTATTTATTGGTCAAAATATATGTACAAAACCGCAAAGACCTACAAGAATGTACATATTATCACCTAAAACATTTTTACTTCTCTTGGTAAAGATAGCGCTTAATACTCTTCTTCGGAGTCTTCGCAAACTCTTCATCACGCAACTCTATAGCCGAGAGGTGGCAGAAAGATGGCAACATATTATTCAGTTCCAGACGGTTCTGCTCCATAATCTCTTGCAAATCTGATTGTGAGAAGCCCATCTCTTTTGCCTCATCAAAATCAGGATAAA
The DNA here is from genome assembly GCF_013267595.1 of Prevotella melaninogenica. Taxonomy (NCBI): domain Bacteria; kingdom Pseudomonadati; phylum Bacteroidota; class Bacteroidia; order Bacteroidales; family Prevotellaceae; genus Prevotella; species Prevotella melaninogenica. The sequence goes on from NZ_CP054010.1 coordinate 432,477, forward strand.
CCAAGCCAACAATCTTATCACCACGCTGAATGATAATACACTCACTGACCATAGACATAGAGTTTAGCTTATCTTCAATTTCCTCTGGATAAACATTCTGACCGTTAGAGCCTAAAAGCATATTCTTTATACGTCCACGAATAAAGAGATGACCATCAGCACTCATAGTTCCAAGATCGCCCGTATGATACCAGCCTTCCTTGTCAAGAACAGCATTAGTAGCCTCTTCATTCTTATAATAACCAAGCATCACATTCTCTCCCCTCGTTATTACTTCGCCTGGAACATTTGCAGGATCAGAACTATCAATCTTCACCTCCATATTCAAAACCGCCGTGCCGCAAGAACCGGGTACAAAGTCCTTATAATCACTATAAGTCACCATCGGACCACATTCTGTTGCGCCATACCCACTTGTTACAGGGAAATTAATGCTTACCAAAAAGTCTTCTATCTCCTTGTTAAGAGCTGCACCGCCGGTAACAAGTTCATACGCATTGCCACCAAAGGCTTCCATAACAATCGCACTGATTCTTTCCTTCACCTTCTTGCTAACAACAGGCATCTTCAGCAGCATACGAGTTGCTGTGCTTTGTACCTTTGGAAAGACATTCTTACGAATAATCTTCTCAACAACCATTGGTACTGCAATAATAATAGCAGGACGAATATCAGTACAAGCCTGAGAAATCAAAGAAGGACTCGGCAGTCGTGTGAGGAAATATAGATGACTGCCAAAGCTAAACTGGCAGATAAACTCACAAATCATTCCATACATGTGAGCCATTGGCAACATACAAAGAACTTTACTACCAGGCTTAATATGTGGTTTCAAATCGGCTGTTGCCCAAGCGAGATTACTACGCACAGAACGATAACTGAGCATCACACCCTTTGAAAAACCAGTAGTTCCGCTGGTATAATTAATCAGTGCAAGGTCGTCAGCCTCGTCTTTGAAATAATTTACATCCTCTGCACGGAAGAACTTTGGATACTTCTTTCCAAAGAGCGCATTCAAGTTTTCACGAGCATTTGTCAATGATTCTGAACGAGAAAGAATCAATGAGAAGTCTGGTAGATATATTATACCTTCCAACTGAGGCATCTGTTCTCCATCGATTGTTGTAGCCACAACATCACCAACAAAGAGAAGTTTTGCTTCCGAGTGATTAACAATATTGTAAATCTGTTCTGGCTTAAACTCATGCTGAACAGGTACTGCTACAGCTCCATAAGAGAGAGTTGCGAAGAAAGCAACTGCCCATGACGAGGAATTTCTACCACAAAGAGCAACCTTATCACCCTTCTTCAAACCGCTATTCTCAAAAAGAATATGTAATTTCTCTATTTTACGGGCTACATCATGGTATTGAAGTGTAGCACCAAGGTAGTCAGTCAGAGCATCTTTATCCCAGTTATCCTTGATACTCTTTTCTATACACGCGTTGAAACTTTTTATAGAATCCATTGCACAAAAATATGATTTGCGTGCAAAGTTAAGTAATTTTCTGCACATTTACAAAAACATTGTGCAATAAAAATATACTAAATAGACAAAAAGAGGAGAAATATTCCTTTTTTTTCTTCGAAAAAAAGAATTCAAAGTTGAATTTAGTTTTTCATCATTCTGTACTTATTTTCTTATTTAAAAAGCGTACTAAACAATTGAAATATATTTACATAATAGACTGCAAATCACCTATAAAAGTCATATATTAGCGCTATTTCTCGTGCCTTTGCAACTTACACGATATCAATAGGTTACAAAGCCACTTTGTAAAAGATGCTTAGTTAGACTTCAAAAGGGCGTTGGTTGGACCTCAAAAGGGCATCTTTTGCAAGTCAATTAGGCGTCTTTTAGAAGCCCAAAAAGCATGTTTTAAAAACAAGGTTATGAAAAATTACAACAAAACCGACTTTTATTATCTTTCTATAGGATAACAATAGGAGTAGAAACACCAACAAACAAGAAACAAAAAGAGACTATATCAAAAATGTAGAAACACATGATTTGTGTATCTGCCAGTAGCACTTTATTGGGAAATATAACTTTTATTTCCCAATAAAAACTCTGACTACATTTTTGATATAATCTCTTTCTATACTCTTAAAACCAGTTACACCTTATCATATATAGGTGTATTAGAGACGATGATTAGTCTTCAGCTGGCTTCATGTTAGTATAAACATTCTGCACGTCGTCGAAGTCTTCCAAACGCTCAACCATCTTATCGATAGTCTCACGCTCTTCAGGTGTTACGTCCTTCAAGTCGTTAGGAATACGAGTGAACTCAGCAGAAGTAATCTCAAAGCCATTGTCCTCCAAGTGTTTCTGAATCTCACCGAAGCTTGTTGGTTCACCATAGATTGTGATTTCGTTCTCTTCCTCATCCTCATCGAATTCGTCCTCAACGCCATAGTCAATCAAGTCGAGAATCAACTCTTCCATATCCAAGCCGTCCTTCTTCTTAAAGGTGAAGACTGCCTTATGATCAAAAAGGAAGCTAAGAGAACCCTGTGTACCAAGATTACCATTGAACTTGTTGAAGATTGAACGAACATCACCTACAGTACGTGTAGTATTGTCGGTCAATGTCTCAACGAACACAGCAATTCCGTGAGGACCATAACCCTCGTATGTTACCTCCTTGTAGTCGCTGGTGTCTTTACCCATTGCGTTCTTAATAGCGCGCTGGATATTGTCCTTCGGCATGTTCTCACGCTTACATGTTGCTATAATCGCACGAAGGCGTGGGTTGTTCTCAGGCTCAGGACCACCTGCCTTAACAGCAATAGCGATTTCTTTACCTAACTTTGTGAACGTACGGGCCATGTGACCCCATCTCTTGAGCTTACTTGCTTTGCGATATTCAAATGCTCTACCCATTGGATTTGTTTGTTAACGGAGTTCTGCTCCGAGTTTATTTGTTAAATTCTTAATTAATTTCTGCATGATGGCATCAATTGCCTTGTCGTTGAGTGTCTTGCTTTCGTCCTGAAGAATGAAGTTTACTGCATAGCTCTTCTTACCCTCAGGAAGATTCTTACCCTGATAAACATCGAAGAGTTCAACACGCTTCAAAAGTTTCTTGTCTGCCTGACGAGCGATCTCCTCAATCTGTGCAAACTCAACATTATTGTCGACCAACAAGGCAAGATCACGGCTTACAGCAGGATACTTAGATATCTCCTGGAACTGAAGTTTATTCTTGCGGATGGCCTTCATCAATCCAGCCCAATCCAACTCTGCATAATAAACCTTCTGATCAATATTGAAACTCTTCAAAAGCTTGTGGCTAAGAATACCCATCTCTACGAGTACCTTACCGGCACGTGTCTTCAGTACTATCGCCTTATCAAAGACGTTGTTATCAGACTTTTCGCTAACGAGTAAGCCCTGTGCAATACCGATACGACGAAGAATATTCTCTACGTATGCCTTTAGTTCATAGAATGTACTTTCCTCATCAGGATGTGCCCATGAACCTTGTACACGCTTACCTGTCACCCACAATGCCATGTGATAATCCTGACTATAAGCCTTAACAGGACTTTCTTCTGACCACTTTTCCTTATTGAACTTGTAGACATTACCTACTTCAAAGAAGCGGAGATTCTGTGCCTTGCGGTTTACATTACGTACAATACTCTCCAAACCACCAAAGAAAAGGGTCTGACGCATCACACCCAAGTCTGCTGAAAGTGGATTCATTACCTTTACAGTCTCCTCCCAAGGATAAGCATTAAGGCCTGTCTCCTCATAGTAAGAACTCTTTGTGAGTGAATTGTTCATAATCTCTGAGAAGCCAGCACCTACTAACTGCTCACCGATGATGTTCTCACGGTGATAGTTCTTGTCAGCCTCTTCTGCAATTGTCAATGAAGACTTCAACTCTGTAGGAATCTCTACATTATTATATCCATAGATTCGAAGGATGTCTTCAACAACATCACAAGGACGCTGTACATCAACACGATAAGGAGGAACGAGGAGATTGAGTCCCTCTGCATCTTCCTTCTCTACCTTCATTTCAAGGCTTTCAGCAATACGCTTAATCGTTTCATTACCGAGTTTCTTGCCAATAAGACGGTCGCAATACTCGTAGTTCAGACGAACTGGGAAGCCCTCCATCTTAGTTGGATACTCGTCACGAATCTCCATACTTACCTTTCCACCTGCAAGTTCCTTACAAAGGATTGCAGCCTGTTTTAGCGCATAGATGACACCATTTGGATCAATACCACGCTCAAAACGGAAGCTGGCATCAGTTGAAAGACCATGACGACGAGCACTCTTACGAATCCATGTTGGATGGAAGTAAGCACTCTCCAATACTACATTTTTTGTCGTTTCGTAAGTTCCACTACCCTTTCCACCGAAGACACCAGCAATACACATAGGGTCTTCCTCATTGCAGATTGCAAGGTCGTGCTCACCAAGTATATGCTCTTCACCATCCAAAGTAACGAACTTCTTTCCCTCGTTTTTATCCTTAACGATGATATGATGACCCTTAACCATGTCTGCATCAAAACAGTGCATAGGCTGGCCATAAGCCATCATGATATAGTTAGTGATATCAACGATATTATTGATTGGACGCAAACCGATAATATTCAGTTTGTCTTTCAACCATTGTGGACTTTCCTCTACCTCACAATCAGTAATGCTCAAACAAGCATAACGACGGCAAGCATCTGTATTCTCGATGGTCACATCAATAGGAAGGTCATGATTGTCAACCGTGAAAGCATCACAAGATGGGCGATGCAACGAAGTCTCATAACCATTCTGTGTCAACCATGCATAGAGGTCGCGAGCTACACCATAATGACTTAACGCATCTGCACGGTTAGCAGTGATGTCTATGTCAATCAGCCAATCACTGTCTAATTGGTAATACTCTGATGCTGGCTGACCTACTGGTGCATCCTCTGGCAACACAATGATACCATCATGAGCAGTACCAACACCAATCTCATCCTCGGCACAAATCATACCAAGACTTTCTACACCACGCAGCTTACTCCTCTTGATAGTAAACTCATTGTCGCCATCATAGAGTACACAACCTAAGTCAGCAACGATTACCTTCTGTCCTGCTGCAACATTCGGTGCGCCACATACAATCTGCTGTGGTTCTCCCTTGCCAAGGTCAACGGTTGTTACGTGAAGGTGATCAGAGTTTGGATGTGCCTCGCAAGTAAGCACCTTACCAACATATAAACCCTTTAATCCACCACGTATCGTTTCAACCTCGTCAAGTGAGCCTACCTCCAAACCTATGGAAGTGAGCGCAACGGCAATCTCTTCTGGACTAAGATTGAAATCAACGTATTCCTTTAGCCATTTGTATGAAATCTTCATTATATAGTTATATTGTTTGTTCTGAAAATACATGCAAATTTACGAAAAAACTCAGATATAGCAAAAGGATAAAAGAAAAAAGCCGTTGCATATAGAGAAAGTCTCTCTTTCTATAATCGTAACAAAGAAAAAGTAGACTATTTTTTACGCACATAAAGCTATCTTTCAAAGTCGTTATCACATAGCTTTAATCCATGAAAACACCAGTTTTATAGTATATAAGACATACATTTAGGTTATAGGAACAGGGTTGTAATACTTGCAGATTTCAAGATAATGCCTTACCTTTGCCAACATAGAACAATTAAGCTTAAAAAACAAAGGACATAAAATGAGACTTACAGGACGCAGAGAAAGTAATAATGTAGAAGATCGTCGCGGCATGGGTACTGGCGCAAAAGCTGGTATTGGTGGTATCGGAGGTATCATTGTCATTGCACTTATCACCTTTTTAAGCGGTGGAAACATGGGAGATGTAGTCAACAACATCGTTCAACAGCAGATGCAAGGACAAACTGAGATACAAACTGGTGGAGAACAACATCAATTTACAGAGGAAGAAGAAAAACTTGCTGACTTCTCAAAACAGATTCTTGCAGGTACAGAAGATGTATGGACGGAACAGTTTCAGTTGCACGGCATGAGATATCAATACCCTACGCTTGTTCTTTTCACAGGTGCTGTACAAACTGCTTGTGGCAATGGCTCTGCTGCTATGGGTCCATTCTACTGCTCTGATGACCAACGTCTTTACCTCGACTTAAGTTTCTTTAGCGGTATGCGTAAGGACTTAGGAATACAAGCAAAGGGCGACCTTGACTTTGCGTATGCCTACGTGATTGCGCATGAAGTGGGTCATCATGTGGAATATCTCCGCGGAATCCTTGGCAAATGTCATGCAAAGATGGCACGTGTTAGTAAGGAAGAAGCGAACAAACTGAGCGTAAAATTAGAACTTCTTGCCGATTATTATGCTGGTTGTTGGGCACATTATGACAATGAAAAATATCAAAGTCTTACTGATGGTGATATCGAAGAGGCTATTGATTGTGCTGAGAAAATCGGAGATAACTATCTCCAGAAGAAAGCTCGTGGCTATGCACTTCCTGAGACTTTCACCCATGGAACTTCCGAACAGCGTATGTACTGGTTAAAGAAAGGTATCGAAACTGGTGATTGGAATACAACAACCTTTGCACCAGGGGATTTAGACTAAGGATATTAAACAACCTTATCTTCATCTAAAAGTATACTTATGGTTCTTCCATTAAATGCGTAGATTGTTAATAGAATGAGATTAAGCCACATAAATGAGATGATTACCCCTAATTAGATGGTTTGACAAAGGGGGATAAACTACATAATAAATGTAATTAGGTGCGGTGTTTATCTGCCTTCTACAAACAACTTACCCCCCTTATTAGCTGAGATTTGTAAATCATTTTCATACACTTCGCGTCTAACACGTCGTCTTTTGGCTTCTAAAAGACGCCAAATTGACTTGCAATAGGTGCCCTTTTGAGGTCAAACTAACGCCCTTTTGAAGTCCAATTAAGCACCTTTTACTTTACTGCTTTATAACTAATTGATTTCCTGTTGATTACAAAACTGGTTTTTGTATGTGGTTTTGCCGTTATTTATTGATGTCTTATTTGAAATTATGTAATGATTTTTCAAATCCTTATCTACAGATTTTTGAAGTCTTAAGATGAAAATGTTTTCAATATCAGAGGATGATGATAGGACAAATAGTTGACATTCTTAGCTATGCTTTTGTTTAATGAGCAACCTCAGTTCTTCCCGTTAAAGCAATACGGAAAACATCTACACATTTAACAGAAGAACCCTTTTTAAAGTATAGTGGGGCTGTGATGAATAGAAAGGAATTATAGATGTAAACTCTATTTTTAAAGAGACTAATCCACATTTTGTATATTCTTTGTTTAAATTTGTTTGTTTTTTGTTGATTTTTTTTATCTTTGCACTGTAAAGAACTAAACAACTTATTGATAAAGAGTAGTCTACAGAAACCTATTTCCTACTTAATGGAACATGAATAACGTTGGCTACAAACTTGATTGATAAAACATATAACTTAATAACTATGACCAAAAAGTTTATTGTATTATTCCTATTGTTGTTGTTGCCTGTAATGATATGGGCGCAGAATTCCGTTATATTCGATTTCTCAAGTTCTTCTCAAGCAGTGCAAAACACTATCGAGAAGGATGGTATAACTTTAAAGTTTAGTGATCTGTTGGGAAAGCCTATTACACCTACATTTATCACAATCAAGAAAAATGAATTCATTATACTTAACTTTGGTAGGCTGCTGACGGTTGAAAGCAAGGACTGTTTAATAACGTCAGTTGTTTTTGTTATTTCTGATGTTAACCACCTACTAAAGTTATATAATAAAGAAAAAGACCAACTTTCTTATTCCAGAATCCGTGTTGGTAGTAACGAGTTTTATAAACAGCCATGGAATGAAGAAACTGAGAAAGTGGCTTTTACCCCTTCTTCCTCACGAGCTGCATATATTAAATCAATAGTAGTGACATTTAATAAGGACGTCTCTCTTGCAGTTTCTTCTGCTGAGAGAGCAACACTTTATTATAGTGACAGGTCGTTTATTATTCCTGAGGGGGTTGTTGCTCGTACCTATAAGATTGAAGGTAATGTCCTCTCTCGAAGTCGGGAATATAAAAAAGGAGATGTTCTTCCCAAGGGTACAGCTGTTGTTTTAGAAGCAAAAGAAGGTAAGTATATCTTTGAAGAAACAAGTAAGATAGGTGAAACAGACCCTTATAATGCGTTGCGTGGTGAGGATATTAAGACTACAACGTCAGGTGGAGAGGTATACTATGTGTTTGGAAAAGGTCGTAACGGAGTAGGCTTTTATTGGAAAGAAGCAAATGGAAAAGCCTTTACTACCGAAGCACATAAAGCTTATCTCGTTTATACACCATCAAAGACTACAAACACAAAGAGTTTCCTTGGCTTTGATGTAGCATTAGAAATACAAGGTCCTATGGTGAGAGAGAAGATAACTTTCGATGGTCCTATTTATAACCTTTCAGGGCAAAGAGTAGATAAAGATTATAAGGGGATTATAATCGTGAATGGTAAGAAGTATCTTAATAGATAAGCCTTCTTGTACTTATACACAAAACCATGATAAATAATTGATTTTTAATAAGTAAACATGAAAACATATATCAAACCTTTAATAAGTGAATATCACGTTTTAACCTCTTTCCATTTGTTGGAAGGTTCACCAGGGAAATATCCAAATACATTGACGAGTACACAAGAAGTGATTGGAAATCAGACTGAGCCCAGTATTCAACAATTATCAAAAGAAGACTTTTTCTCCGCTTTTAATCTTTCTGACACGCAGACGGATTGGGATGAATGAATATAACTTAAACAATTACCGATATGAAAAGACAAGTAACATGGATTGGACTTTTGTTGTGCTTACTATTGTTTGCAGCCTGCGAAAAGCCAGTATTAGACAATGGTGAAGATGGTAAAAAACCGAATAATGCTAAGCAAAAGTTGACAAGAGTCGTGCGTATTCACCCCAAAGAATTACGTATAGAAACAATAGAAGAAGCTATAGGGGCGAAATATCAACCTTTGAGTAGGGCTGTTAGCGAAAGCCGGAAACGGAAGTATTATGCTGTTAATGTCTACGAGAAGAAACCTAATGATGAAAACTACTCAATGTATGCTTATGGTTTGTTTACCAGCCTTTCAAAGATTGCACTAAAGATGAATGTGAACAATCTTTATAAAGTAGAGTGTTTGATTGTGGAGGAAGGTGATGATGAACTTTTCGCAAATGAAGATGAGTTTTCAGCTCCTTTCTTGCATGGGGCAAATAAGGCTACAAAAGTTACTAATAGCTTTGTATTCTCAAAAGAAGAAAACTTGAATAGTCTAACAAAAGGCGAAACGACTGTAGCTAAGGGGCGTACTTTTCAATATCCACGCCTTGTGAAACTCTATGGTACTATCAATGATTTCAGTCCAAAAACATCAAAGGAACTGACCGTTGATATGAAAAGGTCGGTGTTCGGGTTGCACTTCAAGGTGACACCACCAGAAGAAGGTAGTCTGGTAATTAACTATATCGGGTGGCGTATCTCTTTAACAAAGGGTAGTGATACATATGATCATAGTTCCGTCTACTCCTTTTCTAACATTCCAAAAGCGTGTGAAGATGGATATCAATTGACGATGGAGGTGAAGGTAACATGGACGAAAGACGATGGGACTGTCGAACAAGAAAGTAAGCAGTTAGTGTTAAAACGTAATGTCATGACCGTCGTTGAAATAAGGGTAGAAGGACAAAAGCCACAGGGTTTTACGTTGAATGAAGAGCCGGATGACATGAAAACAGAAAAAGTTGAATGGAATCTGTTATTATAGCTTTTAGTTGTACTTATAAAAAAGGCTCTTCAGAAATATGGAATGATAAGCTAATGCTATTATATAATAAGGCACACAAAACAACGCTGAGTTTGCTGTAAGAAACTTAGCGTTGCTCTGTGTGTTATTTCCTAAATACTAAACGCAAAAGAAAAAACTTCTCACTCCAAACCTCCAAAGATGCTATTTTGTCCGTATTTTTCACATGTTGATTTTGTAAAGACCACCAAATGGCTTGCAAATAACGCCCTTTTGGCTTGCAAAAGATGCCCTTTTGAGGTCCAAGTAACGCCCTTTTAAAGTCCAATTAAGCACCTTTTAAAGCCTTGGTTTGTAACATTTTGATAACTAACAACTTACAAATGTATTAAAAGAACTCACATTTTATCCATTTCTCTACCTTTTCCTTGAATGTTTTGTAAATATATTTCTTGCCGAGAATATCCGCATTTACTAATTGAATGTGCGTAAATCTGACACAGAGCCACAGTGTAAACGGAAGTCTTATTTATGAACATGTAGTTCATTGAGTCATCGACAGTGTAGGGAGCAAAGGGACATATTAACCTGAACTCGGGATAAGAAAAGTCTGCAAAAAGTTGGTAATCTCATTATATTTTTGTAACTTTATAGTTGAAAATCAATTATTTACAATAAACATAACGATGATTACCAAGGACAAAATTACTGAAATTTTCTGTATTGCAGATGACTTTTGCAAAGAATTTGAGTTAGAAACTGATAAAATAGGTCTCTCAGAAAAGAGTAAAGGGTGTCATCGCCATCGCAAGTGGCGTATGAGTAAGTCTGAAATCATAACGATATTAATTTGCTTCCACTTTAATTCCTATCGTAATTTTCGTCACTATTATACCTTTTTCGTAAAAGAGCATTTAGCAGATTTATTTCCAAATCAATTGTCTTATAATCGTTTTCTTGAATTAGAGGCAAGAGTCTCTGTAGAGATGATGATGTTCCTGCAAATATGTTGTTTTGGGAGGTGTACTGGTATTAGTTTTATTGACTCAACTTGTATTCCAGTTTGCCATAATAAACGTATTTGTCGCAATAAGGTTTTTAGAAATTATGCAACAAGGGGTAAGAGTACAATGGGATGGTATTTTGGATTCAAACTACATCTTATCTGTAATGAAAGAGGTGAGATTCTAAACTTTATGCTCACTAAAGCAAATGTTGATGACCGAGACGAAAATGTATTTAACAGGTTGACAGACAATGTGTTTGGTAAATTGTTTGCAGACAAAGGGTACATTTCTCAAGGATTATTTGAGCGATTGTTCAATGATGGAATAAATTTAGTTACGGGCATTAGGAGTAACATGAAAAACAAACTAATGCCACTTTATGATAGACTTCTTCTAAGGAAAAGATCTGTAATAGAGACTATCAATGATGAGCTAAAGAATGTAGCTCAATTAGTGCATTCAAGGCATAGAAGCATATTTAATTTCGCAATGAATGTTCTCTCTGCTATTGCAGCCTACAGCTTCTTTGAGAAGAAGCCAGCAGTGAACATAGACTTTGCTATAGAGCAACATTCGGGACAGCTTACATTATTCTAAAGTAATCTGTTTTATTATTATCTTTAGGCCCAATCAAAAGATTGAGTCTAAAGAGCCGTTGTACTAAACCAAACAGAAGAGTGGGATGATACTTATCCCGAGTTCAGGTTATTAACTCCATATTTCGAGAGAAACACAAAAAAAGAGCATACATTGTGTATGCCCTTTAGGTTTGGATTTATAGTATCATTATATATTTGCAATACTCATAATGTTTGCAAACACACCTGCTGCGGTAACAGATGCACCAGCACCATAGCCTTGAATCTGCATAGGGTATTCTTTATAACGATCAGTTGTCAGTAGAACTATGTTATTAGAACCTTCAAGATTATAGAAAGGATGGTTAGAATCCACTTCTTTTAATGCAACATTAGTCTTACCATGTTCCATAGTGGCAACGAAACGCCAACGCTTACCCTCCTCTGCTAATAGCTGACGACGTTGTTCAAAGTTAGCATCAAGTTCTGGAAGACGCCTCCAGAAGTCTTCTACTGAACCTTGGAAATAATCATCAGGAACAAATAGATGCTTTTCAACATCCTCTTGTTCCACCTTGTATCCAGCCTCACGTGTAAGGATAACTAACTTACGAATGACATCTGTTCCACTAAGGTCTATGCGTGGATCTGGCTCACTATAGCCTTGTTCTTTAGCGCGTTTTACAGTCTCAGAGAAAGGAACATCTGCTCCAATTTCGTTAAAGATGAAGTTTAGTGTACCAGACAATACAGCTTCTATCTTAAGTATTTTGTCACCTGAATTGCGTAAGTCATTGATTGTACCAATGATAGGTAGACCTGCACCCACGTTTGTTTCAAAGCGGAATTTGACACCACGTTGAATGGCTGTCTGCTTTAAATGGTAATAATCATCATATGTTCCAGATGCTGCAATCTTGTTGGCAGCAATCACAGAGATATTATTTTCCAACAAAGACTGGTAGAGTGCAGCCACCTCTTTAGAAGCAGTACAATCCACAAACACCGAGTTAAAGATATTCATCTTTAGGATAATATCACGCAAATGTTCTGGATTAGAAGGCTCACTCTCCTTTAGTTCTTTACGATAATTATCAAGACTTAAGCCGTCGTGATTGAAAATAGCATTCTTAGATGAAGCAATTCCCACCACCTTCAACTTTAAGTTAGAATTTTGCTTCAACTCTTCATACTGGCTCTTAATCTGTTCAATGAGCTTTCCTCCTACTGTACCAATACCGCAAATAAAGAGATTCAGCACTTTATATTCCGATAAGAACAGTGAATCATGAAGTACATTCAGTGCTTTCCTTAAGTCAGAGCCTTTCACAACAAATGAGATATTCATCTCAGATGCACCCTGCGCAATAGCAATAACACTAATACCAGAACGACCAAGAACCTCAAAGAGCTTACCGCTTATACCCGGTGTCTGTCTCATGTTCTCACCAACGACCGCCACTGTTGCAAGTCCACTTTCAGCGTGCATAGGGAACATACGTCCATCTTCTATCTCAAGTCGGAACTCTTCATTAAGTACCTTCACAGCATTGTCGGCATCTTCATCCTTCACACCGATAGAGGTATTATTCTCTGAGGCTGCCTGTGATACGAGGAAGACACTGATACCATTGTTGGCAAGAGAACTAAAGATACGACGGTTGACACCAACAACACCCACCATTGAAAGACCTGTCACAGTAATGACCGTAGTACCTTTGATAGATGATAAACCCTTAATAGGTTTTTGATTGTTCTCTATGTGTGCTTTAATAATCGTACCCTGTCCATCTGGATTGAATGTGTTTTTTACCTTGATTGGGATGTTTTTTACACAAACAGGGTATATCGTTGGAGGATAAACGACCTTTGCACCAAAGTTACAAAGCTCCATGGCCTCCGTATAGGAAAGTTCATTAATGGTATATGCACTCTTGATGACACGAGGGTCAGCTGTCATAAAGCCGTCAACATCCGTCCATATCTCCAAGACTTCAGCATTGAGTGATGCGGCAAGGATGGATGCCGTGTAATCACTTCCACCACGCCCAAGATTGGTAATATCGCCAGAGTCACTGTCTTGTGCTATAAAACCAGGTACAAGGGAGATACGAGGAAGGTCAGAGAAAGTATTTACTACAAGTTTGTTAGTTAGTTCTGAATCGAGACTTCTTTTGCCCAACTTCTCTTCAGTCTTGATAAACTCACGTGCATCAAACCACTTTGCTCCACGAATAAGCGTTGCTACTATTCTTGAACTTAGACGTTCACCATAGCTTACAATAGTGTCTTCTGTCTTATGACTGAAGTCGTGAATTAAGAATACACCGTAATAAATAGAATGAAGTTGCTCAAAAAGACTATCCACTTTGTTGAATAGCATCTCACGGTCATGTGGGTCGGTAATAATCGCATCAATCATCTTATGATGTCGTGCAACAATAGACTCGAACTCTGTTTTCCAACTTTCATCACCCTTCAAGGCAAGTTGAGAAGTAGCTATGAGCTGATCTGTTATACCACCTAAGGCACTAACAACCACAATAATTGGTTGATGTTTAGCCTCCTTTTCTACAATCTTTTGTAGACTTAAAATACTCGAGACAGAACCTACGGATGTTCCGCCAAACTTTAATACTTTCATTCCTGATGTTTATTTTGTTATTATTTGGCATCCCCTTTACAATGGGGGAGGTGCAAAACTTAGCCACAAAAATAATAAGAAATATTGCAATAGCCAACGAATTTCTCGATATATTTGAGTAAATTTGTGGCAAAAAGAAGAAGTTATACTATATATGACAGAGGAATATCAATTACGCGTTTTGCCCCAAGTTGCCTATAATGAAAACAACATGAAGGCATATCTTGCAAAAGAAAAGGGGCTGGATGAGCGTACCATTTATCGTGTTCGAGTATTGAAGCGTTCTATTGATGCACGCCATCGTGACATATATGTTAATCTGAAAATTCGTGTTTATATTAACGAATTTCCACAAGACGACCCTTATGTGAAGACTGAATACCAAGACGTAAGCAGTCGTCCTTCGGTCGTTGTGGTAGGCGCTGGTCCTGCTGGTTTGTTCTCTTCTCTGAAGCTAATCGAATTAGGATTGCGCCCAATAGTTCTCGAACGAGGAAAGAATGTACGTGATCGTAAGTTAGATATGGCTTTAATCTCGAAGACACAAGAGGTTAATCCTGAATCAAATTACTGCTTTGGTGAAGGTGGAGCTGGAGCGTATTCTGATGGAAAACTTTATACACGAAGTAAGAAGCGTGGCCCTGTTGATAAGATTCTAAATGTCTTTTGTCAACATGGTGCATCACCTTCTATCCTCGCTGATGCCCATCCACACATAGGTACAGACAAGCTTCCTCGTGTCATAGAGAATATGCGTAACACAATACTTGACTGTGGTGGTGAGGTTCATTTCCAAACAAAGATGACTTCTTTGATACTCGATGGTGATAAAGTTGTTGGTGTTGAGGCTGTTGATAACAGTGGAACTGTGAGTGTGAAGCGTGAGTTTCATGGTCCAGTCATTCTTGCTACGGGGCACTCTGCACGCGATGTCTATCGCTATCTTGCAGAGGCAGGAATTGAGATGGAAGCAAAAGGAATCGCTGTTGGAGTACGATTGGAGCATCCTTCTCACTTAATCGATCAAATACAGTACCATAATAAGAACGGTAAGGGGAAGTATCTTCCAACAGCAGAGTACTCTTTTGTGACACAAGCACAGGGACGTGGTGTATATTCTTTCTGTATGTGTCCTGGTGGTTTTGTGATTCCTTCAGCAACTGGGCCAGAACAAACAGTTACCAATGGTATGAGTCCTGCCAATCGTGGAACGCAATGGTCTAACTCGGGTATGGTTGTTCAATTAAATCCAGAGGATGTTGAAGGTGATGATGTTTTGCGTATCTTGCGTTATCAGGAACAGTTAGAGCGAGACACATGGCAGCAGGGAAACCGCAAACAGACTGCTCCTGCACAGCGTATGGCAGACTTCGTGAACAATCGTCTGTCGTATGATCTTCCTAAATCGAGCTATGCACCAGGACTTATTTCCAGTCCACTTCATTTCTGGATGCCATCATTTATCACAAAACGACTCCAAGAAGCATTCAGAACCTTTGGTAAACAAGCGCATGGTTTCCTTACGAATGAAGCTGTCATGATTGCTTCCGAGACTCGTACAAGTTCTCCTGTTCGTATCCTCCGTGATAGAGAACGCCTCATGCATGTCCGCCTTGAGGGGCTTTTCCCTTGTGCAGAAGGTGCTGGTTATGCTGGTGGAATCGTTAGTGCGGGCATTGATGGAGAGCGCTGTGCTGAAATGGTTTCGGCTTATCTCCAGCAATTATAAAGTTGTTTGCTTCTGTTAGTAAGCAGGTCAATAGGCTTTGTTTATAGCTTGATAGAGAAAGTATTAGATTCCTTGGAGTACCTTTTTCTACTTCTATAGACTCTATCTTATCAAATTACTTTCATGAAAAGAAATATTTATTTACGTGAACAAAAAGATTTCTTTTCATGAAGAAAAATATTTTTCTTCATGAAAAGAAATCAGAGGTATTGGTATTTAACTAAGAATTAGTCTTTTGAAACCACAGCCTTGAAGCTCATATCAAGTCCTTTAACACTATGTGTTAGTGCACCAAAGGAAATAAAATCAACACCAGCTTGCGCATAAGGAATCATCGTGTCAAAGGTAATTCCACCACTTGACTCCGTCTCACAGCGTCCAGCAACCATCTCAACTGCTTTTCGAGTATCCTCTGGTGTGAAATTATCAAACATGATACGGTCGCAGCCTTCACTCAATGCTTCTTCCAACTCGGTAAAGTTTCTTACCTCACATTCTATCTTGAGATCATCCTTACCATGGTCCTTACAATACTGCTTTGCCATAGAGATCGCATTATGTACACCACCACAGAAATCAACATGATTATCTTTCAGAAGAATCATATCAAAGAGACCAATGCGATGGTTCATACCACCACCAATCTTCACAGCCTCTTTTTCCAGCATTCTCATACCTGGAGTCGTCTTACGTGTGTCTAAAACGCGTGTCTTCGTACCTGCATCAATGAGTGCTTGCTGATACTTATGGGTCATCGTTGCAATACCACTCATACGCTGTAAGATGTTAAGCATAAGACGTTCTGTCTGCAAAAGGCTCTGCGTTCTACCCTTCACACTCATAACAATATCGCCAGGCTTCACATGAGAACCGTCTTCTACATAGACTTCTACCTGTAGTTCAGGGTCAAAAAGATGGAACACCCTTTTAGCAACATTAACTCCTGCCAAGACTCCTTCTTCCTTAATCAGTAATCTACTTTCACCCTTAGCATCAGCAGGGATGCAGCAAAGCGTTGTATGGTCACCATCACCTATATCCTCACTGAAAGCGAGTTCGATAAGTTTATCGTTTAGTTCTTCTACTGACAACATAATAATATCTTTAAATTATAAACCTAATCTGTTTGAGATATCCAACATTCTATGAATTGATTTGACAGCCCTCTTTGCCATTTCTGGCTCAACCTCAATAGCAGGCCACTCATACTTCAAGCAATTATACAGCTTCCTCAAAGTAATATATTTCATATACTCACACTCATTACAAGGGCTATCGCTATCATTAGGAGGAGCAGGAATAAAGGTCTTTTGTGGAGCCAATCGCTGCATTTCAACAAGAATACCACTCTCCGTCACCACAATAAACTCCTGAGCATCATTCTCAACACTATACTTCAATAAGGCAGATGTACTTCCAACCTTATCAGCTAAGCAGAGTACAGTAGGTGGACACTCAGGATGAGCCAGTACTTTTGCTGCAGGATGTTCGCGTTTTAACTGCTGAATCTTCTCTACAGAGAACCTATCATGAACTTCACATGCACCATCCCAAAGCAACATCTCACGTCCTGTTTGCTCGCTGATATAATGTCCTAAGTTCCTATCTGGTCCAAAAATGATAGGAGTATCCTTTGGTAAAGACTCAACAATCTGCTTTGCATTACTGCTCGTCACTACAACATCTGTCACAGCTTTGGTTGCTGCAGTTGTATTGACATAGCTTACCACGGTATGATTAGGGTGTGCTTTTACAAACTTTTCAAACTCATCGGCTGGACAACTCTCTGCCAACGAACAAGAGGCGTTAAGGTCAGGGACGAGTATAGTCTTCTCAGGACATAAGATTTTATTTGTCTCACCCATGAAATGTACGCCGCACATAACGATGATATCGGCATCTGTAGTAGCTGCCTTTTGTGCCAAAGCCAAACTATCACCTACAAAATCTGCCAACTCCTGAATTACGCCTTCTGTGTAATAATGCGCCATGATAAGTGCATTCTTTTCCTTACACATTCGACGAATTTCAGTTTTCACATCTGTCCCTTCAGGAATAGGTTCATCTATAAAGCCCTGTTCCAGCCATTTTTTTTCAATCATTCTATTTTGTATTATAAGCTGAGAGTACAATGGTTATTGTGCTTCTCTCATCATCTATCTATACTCTTTTACTACTTCTCGTCATATGCATGCTTCGGATAATCTACTGTGTAGTGCAATCCTCGACTTTCCTTTCGCTCTATGGCTTGTCGTGTTATCAGATAACCGACATTTATCATATTACGGAGTTCGCATATATCCTTCGTTGCCGTCACACGCTTAAATAGGCTTTCTGTCTCCTCATACAATAAGTCGAGTCTTGCCCAAGCACGCTTCAAACGTAAATCACTTCGAACAATACCAACATAATTGCTCATGATTTCGCCAACTTCCTTAATACTCTGTGTGATTAAAACATGCTCTTCATTGGTCATTGTGCCTTCATCGTTCCACTCAGGAATATTTGTATTAAAGTCATAGTTGTCAATCATTTGAAGCGTATGTTCTGCTGCAGACTTAGCATAGACGACTGCTTCTATCAGCGAGTTACTGGCAAGTCGGTTTCCACCATGCAACCCCGTACATGAACATTCACCAACAGCATAGAGTCTATGAATAGAACTTTCTGCATTCAAATCGACCTTTATACCTCCGCACATATAGTGAGCACTGGGGCAAACAGGGATATATTCTTTTGTTATATCAATCCCAACGCTCAAACACTTCTCATAGATATGTGGGAAATGACGCTTCGTTTCTTCAGCATCCTTATGTGTCAGGTCAAGACAAACATGATTTAGTCCGTGAATCTTCATCTCATGGTCGATAGCTCGAGCAACGATATCACGTGGAGCAAGAGAAAGACGTTTATCATACTTTTGCATGAACTCTTGACCATTAGGAAGTCGCAACACCCCACCATAGCCACGCATAGCCTCAGTAATCAGAAATGCTGGATGCGTCTCAGAAGGATTGTAAAGAACCGTCGGGTGAAACTGTACGAACTCCATATCCTTTACCGTTCCCTTTGCTCGATAAACCATTGCAATACCATCTCCAGTAGCTATCACTGGATTAGATGTCATTGCGTAGACTGCCCCCACTCCACCTGTAGCCATGAGTGTTACTTTACTTAAGAAGGTTTCTACCTTTTTCGTTTCAGGATTGAGGATATACGCACCATAACATTCTATATCTGGGGTTCTGCGTGTCACCTTTATACCCAAGTGGTGTTGCGTGATAATCTCAACAGCATAGTGATTTTCGAAGACTGTAATATTTGGGTTAGCTCTCACCGCATTCATCAATCCACGCTGTATCTCAAAGCCTGTATCATCAGCATGATGAAGAATACGAAAGTCGCTGTGCCCTCCTTCACGATGTAGGTCGTATGTACCGTCTTTATGCTTATCAAAATTTACACCCCAGTTAACAAGCGCTTTGATAGCTTCTGGCGCATTACACACAACTTGTCTTACAGCTAAAGGGTCAGAAATATAATCACCAGCGACCATAGTATCGTTGATGTGCTTCTCAAAATTGTCTATGGCAAGGTTCGTTACAGCTGCTATTCCTCCTTGTGCTTTAGCCGTATTGGCTTCGTCCAAAGAAGTTTTGCAAACAAGGGCAACCTTTCCCTTACCACTATTTGCCACACTCAGTGCATAACTCATTCCTGCTATACCGCTACCGATAACCAGAAAATCGAATTTGTGTATCATAATATGATTCCTTCTGATATCAAAAATTAATCGGTACAAAAGTAATAAAAATTACCATAACAATGGTAAGAAAAGAGCATATATATTTATGCGTGCATGAGAAAACTTTTTCTTCTCCTATCAAACACGAGAACCTTTTTCTCTGAATTAAGTATAAGCAATCCTCTTTTAGCACGTTTCCAATCCCAGTATTGATGCTTTTTATATGCTGTCCGAATACTGCGCACATCATGTGCGGAGGCTTAACACATATAGTGCGAAGGCTTAACACCATTGGTGCGGAGTACTAACACATAATAAGGATTACTATAATTTATGATATACTAACGAGGTTTTCATCTTTACTTTATACAAAATCCTTATCCTTCCACTTCCATATTGAACAAGAAAAAACGCTATTCAATCCCCTTAAAAGAGGAAAGAATAGCGTTAATATTTAGTGGTTCTGTAAAGAGAAACTTACAGAATAAAGTTTTTACTGCTCGTCTGGAACGATGAGTTTATAACCCTTACCGTGAATATTGATAATCTCAACCTGTGGGTCTGGTTTCAAATGCTTACGCAACTTAGTGATATAAACATCCATTGAACGTGCATTGAAATAGTTATCGTCAATCCAAATAGTCTTCAAAGCATAATCACGCTGAAGAATCTCGTTAGAGTGTGCGCAAAGCAAAGCGAGCAACTCATTCTCCTTTGTCGTAAGCTTAGTAGCCTTCTCAGGATTGTTATCCAGTGTAAGCAACTGCTTCTGTGTATCGAAAGTAAAGCGACCAATGGTGTACATTGTTGACTCCTTGGTCTTCTTTCCTCTTACACGACGGAGGATAGCCTCAATACGGAATACGAGTTCCTCCATAGAGAATGGCTTAGTGATATAATCATCAGCACCAATCTTGAAACCTTCCAAGATATCCTCTTTCAACTGCTTTGCAGTAAGGAAGATGATAGGAACTTCTGCATTTGCCTGACGAATCTCCTGTGCAAGGGTAAAACCATCCTTCTTTGGCATCATAACATCAAGCACACAGATATCATACTTGCTCTTCAAGAAGGCTCTGTAACCAACCTCACCATCAGGGCAGAGGTCAGCCTGAAAGCCTTTTGCCTGCAGATATTCACTCAACAGTGTTCCGAGATTCTCATCGTCTTCACACAACAGAATTTTCAATTTATCATCCATAACTTATACGTATTAAATTGTTTATACTCTTAATTATCTTTTATTCTTCATCCTCCTCATCGCGAATAACGGGGAGTTTAATGACGAATTTTGTTCCTTTACCATATTCGCTCAGCACCTTAATCTCACCTTCATGTAAGTCAACCATTTTCTTTACATATGCCAAGCCTAATCCAAAGCCTTTGACATCGTGAAGATTACCAGTGTGAACACGGTAGAACTTATCAAAGATCTTCTTTAAGTTCTCCTTCTTTATTCCTTGACCAGTATCACGAACTGAGAGATAGAGATTCTCATTCGTATTCCAAGTCTTCAAATAGACATCTAATGGTTGGTCGGGTTTCGCATATTTAACTGCATTATCCAAGAGGTTAAAAATAACATTCTGGAAATGCATTTCATCAACATACATGAGCGAATCAACCGCTTCGATCTCTGTATACACCTTACCGCCAGTATGCTCAACACGTAAACTAAAGGAGTGAGCAATCGTCTCAACCATCTCGTTAAGGTCGGTGTATTTCTTCTTTAGAACAGCCTTCTTACGGTCGTACATACTCATCTGTAGTACCTTCTCAACAAGGAAACGCAAACGTTTTGACTCATCATTGATAACACCTCCTAAGTGTTCTATCATCTTCGGACTCTTTGTCAACGTCTTATCGTTCATCATCTGAGCTGCCAAAGAGATACTTGCGATAGGCGTCTTAAGCTCATGCGTCATGTTATTGATAAAGTCATTCTTTATCTCACTGTACCGCTTCTGTCGGAAGATAGTTACAATCGTGAAGATAAAGGTAACCAACAGTACGAAAGTAAAGATGATTGACGGAATCATAAACCGTACACTGGAGAAGATGTAGTTGTTCATCTGTGGGAAATGAACCTTTACAACACCCATTCTGTTTACAGGGTCGTTACGGAACAACACCTGAGAATAAGTATTCTCCTCACCATCACTTACATAATCAGGACATTTATAAACCTCTCGACCGTCTTGTGTCGTCACCGTGAAATGATAAGGAATATTGATTCCATTGTTCATCATCTCCGCCTTTAAGTCTTGATCCAACAGCTTGAAGTTGATTCTATTGCGCAATGGTTTGTCTGAAGCGGAATAAAGGATATTGTAAATCACCTCTTCCAACATCGCCTTCTGATAGACATAACGATTGCGAACAATCTCCTGCATATTACGCTTTGTAGCAGACAATGTACTACTATCATTGCGCAGAATCATAGCCTTTGGTGTCAAAGAAGGCTTTGCTTGAAGCAACTTTGCCTCGAATGAGGTATAGGGTTCGCCTTGATCATCTGTGACAGGAGCCTGATGTGCGGCAGTAGATGTATCTTTATCTGTGCTCTGCTCGTCGTCTTGTGAGCGTTCCTTCTTGTTTACATCATCCTCCAAATAACGAAGAGTCTCATTCAACTCCATATTGCGTGATGCCTGATAGAGGGCACGGTTGACAGATTCGTCAAACTGTTCCTTCTTCATCTCAGCCATCTCTTCAATATAGTTGAGCTGGAGCAGAAGCAAACCAAGGAACGAAAGTCCCATGATTATGGCTATTGTCCAAATTGTTTTCTTCTTCATTACTCTCTGTTTATATTCATACTGGTCATGGAAAGACTCCACTCACAGCACCATATATTTATTTTTCGAATGCAAAGATAGGATTTCCTTAAACAATTAACATCTAAAAGTTAAGAAATAACTCATAATTGATTTTCGTTAACTAAATATTACTTTTTAATTTAATAATTATCAAGTATAATCTTTAAACATACAGTTTTGATTACTCCAAAAGATATACAAGAAAGTAAAAGAGCTAATAAAACATTTGTTTAGATTCACAAAACAAAAGTAAGTAAGTCTTTCTATAAATCAATAAAAAGCATTAGCTGAAAACAAAACGTTTATTTTTTATACAAAAAACACCTAAGAAAAATATTATTTTATTATCTTTGTAGAATCATTAAACCTATTGCCTATAAACAAAAATAAATTAATATGCTATCCAGTAAACATCTCTCACATAAGTTAATCTTTCATCTATTACAATATTATAATGATAATAATAACCTAACTTCTCATATTTTACCGATGTGTTGATGCCCAGCACGAGTGGTGATGATGGTAAACACCAAGCGTGTTGAGTGCTTAGTATACTATAAAAATAACAAACCTCATGACAATTCAAAGATTACAAACAAGACCTTTCGCAACACACATCATCTTAGTTATAACTCTATTGTTGCTGAATACATCTGATCTTATGGCTCAACAGACCGTAACCTTTAGTATCCAACAACAAACAAAGGAACCTATTGATGCAGCAACAATTATCATTTCTGATCAGAAGACAGGAAAAGTAATTGCCAATGGACTAACTGAGACGGACGGAAAGTTTAATTACACCCTTATTGATGGTAGTTATCAACTATACTGCGGAGCTATCGGATGCCGTGATACTACTATTCTTTTCTCCATTCCAAATAACCATTCCATTTATAACATCTATTTATATCCTGACGGTACAGAGCTGAAAGACGTTATTGTCACAGCTCGCAAACAACGCTCACTCATTAAAATGGAAAGTGGGAAGATAAGCATTTCTGTTGCAGAATCCTATCTTGCTAACCTTGGCAACTCTTTAGATGTTCTGCGCCACACCCCAAGTGTAAGGCTTGATAATAAAGGAAATCTATCGCTTTCTGCCCTTGGCAATGCCGCCGTTTACGTGAACGGAAAACGCATACGACTTCAAGGTGAAACGCTTACAGCCTATCTGCGTACTATTCCATCTTCTAACATTGCAAGCATAACTACTTCAACCAACCCTGATGCAAGTTATGATTCAGAAGGGGCAAGTGGTATTATTGACATAAAACTAAAAGACAACAACGAACGAGGACTTTACATTTCGACCTCTCATGGTATGTCTTTTTGGAATCACATACGCCAAAGTTCTGATTTTAGTATGACTTATAACAAACAGACATGGCAGCTGGGCATTAACTATAGTCATAACATTGGACACTATGACATGGAGTATGGTACTGATAGAATGCAAGAAGGAGACCGAAACTTCTCAGAGACCAATGATACAGACAAGCGTAACACTTACGCAGGGGGACTGGCTTTTGTATTCCAACCTAACAAGAAACACAAACTTATGCTAAATGCATCAGTTGATGCCTTAACAGGTCCCGGAGTGACAGCAACAACTACTTGGATATATAAAGGTAGAGACACGCTTCATGAAATACTTAAAGCAAGGAATGATTATACCAAACAAGAGAATACAAAATATACGACAGGCATAGGCTATCAGTTCAATATTACAGAACAGCAGACCATCACTGCAAATGCAGATTGGATTCACGTTGATGTTGTAAGTAATAACAATCAGCCTAATACGTTTTACTCTCCAAATGGAACATTACTAAGGGAAGACAACTATCCAGCTAAATCCAAGAAGAATATAAACATCATATCATCTGCTATTGACTATAAACTGAAGAATAGCCATGACGGAGAGCTCCTTACAGGTATTAAAGCTGCCAAGGTAGAAAGTAACAATCGCTTTGGCTTCTATGCAAAAGGTGTGCTTGACAACACAAGGTCTAACAGGTTTACCTACCAAGAGTCAAACCTTGAAGGCTATATACAATATGCCCAGAAGTGGAAACATATACAGGCAACTGCAGGTATGCGGATTGAATATATGCAGACTATCGGGACTTTAGAATCCTATTTGGACGGAAAACTGATGGAGGAGAATAAGAACAATCACACAAGACTCTTTCCTAATCTTTCTATCAGTTATGATCTTAACAACAAAGCAAAGCTCACACTTGCCTACAGTAAACGGCAAGACAAAGCAAGATACGAAGACCTTAACCCCATTGAATATCTATTAGATGAACTAACCTATTGGAAAGGGAATCCATTTATTCAGCCACAAATAAATCATAGAATATCTTTAGATTACACAAAGAATAATCTTAGTGTAACGCTCTCTTACAATCAGCTAAACAACTATTTTACGCAGCTTCCCGATGCATACAAGAAAGACTGCATAGTCATGACAACCAAGAATATTGGTAAACAGAAACAGCTGGCACTTGACCTTATCTATAACAAACGTCTCACCTCGTGGTGGGATGTAAGTGCAAACATCGGTGCTTACTACTTTATCAACCATCTTGATTATGAATCTTATAAAGAAGACTACCGGCGCCCCTCATGCAATCTTTCACTTTCAAACGACATACAACTACCTGCAAAAGTTCGTATGGAACTGTCAGCAAGATACGCAAGTAAACGACAAGGCAGAAGTTATGAGGTTTTCAAACCAAGTGGAAGTATAGATATCGGACTGAGTAAACGATTACTCCGAGACAAGCTCTCCCTATCTTTGATGATTACCGACCTACTTCACACTGAGCGTTGGGATAGCTATGGACGTAAGGGAGCATTGAATTTAGACATTTGGGGGAACAGTGAAAGCCGCCAAGTTATCTTCCGTGTACATTACAATTTCGGAAGTAGAAAGTTTGAAACAAATAAGAACAAAGTAAAGGAGGCAGAACGTCTGTAGCTATCTGCTACCTTTTTGATTAAAACGGTCAACCTTTTTTGCAAAAAACGTCAACCCTTTCTGTAAAAACAGAAATGGTCGACCATTTTGTTTATGATTATTTTAAGCCCATTCCTTCACTACACAAGTAGATAAAGATTAGAATAAACAGAAAGTTCTTCTACATTACAAGATCTCTATCTGTAGGCAAGAAGTGCTCTGTGGGGTCAACTTAAAACGGTCATTGATACGAAGACCGAGGACCCAAAGGATAGTACCTGTAGCATCAAGAAGGACCAACTGGTTACGTTTCTCAAAGCGGTTACGTTTGAGATTGGTGAGAAAATCACTCATTAGTTGAGTACCACGCATGCCAAGAGGAGTAAATCGATCGCCCTCTGCAACACGTCTTAAGGTCAAAGGAAATCGGATAGAGGATGCATCAAGGTCAACAACAGTAGGAACCTTTGAGAATGAAACGTTTGAAGAAGGTGTCAATGCTCGTTCAGTCAGTCGAAGAGACAATTGCTCATCATAGACATAACGCCCTGTTTCAGGGATAACAAGGTGACGTGGTTCAGTTTCCTCACGAGGTAAAACCATGAAAACACCACGATCATGTGTTACCTCATGCGATGGAGAATACCACAGCTGCCCCGTCTGTCCATCAAGATGTGAAACCATCTCTGCAATCTGAGATGATGAAAAACCGAGTGGTTTTAGTATATAAAAGAGGAGATAAGAAGGAGAAGGAAACGCACGAATAACAGACAAGTTGAGCTGGAAAGGTTCATTACTTAAACTGTTTGAACTAACTTGAGTTACAGAATTGATAAAGCAAACAGCCTTCCCAAAAGCCTCTTTGAGCGACTCCTGCACAATAGCATCTACCTCAGAGAGATGATTGGCAGTAGTAAGAATAGCATCCTTAACCGATGGGTTAATCTCAGATAACTGTGGAAGGACATTCAACCGAATCTTATTCCGCACTACATCATCTATTAGGTTAGTGCTATCAGTAACAAAGGAAACAGCTTGTTGACGAAGATAATCTTCAATTTCTTGGCGTGTTACACAAAGTAATGGACGAATAACATCATGATTACGAGGACGAATACCCATCAAACCACTCAATCCTGTTCCACGAACAAGGTTAATGAGAATTGTCTCTACAGAGTCTTCTTTATGATGCCCTACACATACTCCGTTAGCACCTAACGCCTCTTTCAACTGAAAAAAATAACGATAACGCAGTTCACGTGCAGCCATCTCAATGCTCACCTTATGCAAATCGGCATAAGCCTGTGTATCGAAATGGACTTTATGGAATGGGATATTCTCACGTTGACAAAGGTCCTCACAAAACTGTTCATCCCTCAGACTCTCCTCTCCACGCAAATTGAAATTGCAATGAACAGCCTCAACACGATAGCCCAACTCCTTGAGACATAGCAAAAGGGCAACACTATCTGCACCACCAGACAGCGCTACTAAATAAAGAGCATCTACTTGTAGCAGATGCTCAGAAGCTATGAATCGTTTGATTTTATTCAACATAAAGGACCAGACCCTTCAAATATTCGCCTTCTGGATGATAAATATTAATTGGATGATCAGCAGGCTGATGAATCTGATGCAGGATGCGCACCTTACGTCCAGCTTGTGCAGCAGCAGTAAAGACAGCCTGTCGGAAGTTGTCCTTTGTGACTACCTGTGAGCAACTAAAGGTAAATAAGATTCCTCCCGGCTTAATCTTTTCAAATCCTTTGACGTTCAATCGGGTATAACCACGCAAACCATTCTTCAATGCGTTACGATGCTTTGCAAAGGCAGGTGGGTCAAGAATGATAAGATCATACTTGCCATCGTTATCGTCAAGATATTTGAAAGCATCCTCACAGATTGCCTCATGGCGTGAATCATTAGGGAAGTTGAGTTCTACATTCTTATTAGTCAACTCAATAGCCTTAGCAGAACTGTCAACAGAATGCACCACTTCTGCACCGCCACGCATAGCATAAACAGAGAAGCCACCCGTGTAACAGAACATATTTAGTACACTTCTTCCCTTCGCATAATACTCCAAGAGAGAGCGGTTCTCACGCTGATCGATAAAGAAACCCGTCTTCTGACCTTTCAACCAGTCAATATGGAACTTTAAGCCATTCTCAATCGCTATGTTATTGTCAGTATCTCCATAGATAAAACCATTCTCTTGACCAAGATCCGCCTTGTAAGGAAGCGTTGTCTCACTCTTATAATAGATGCTGTCCAACTTATCGCCCATTACTTTAACAAGGGCTTTTGCAATTACCTCACGGCATACGTGCATACCTACAGAATGGGCTTGCATAACGGCAGTCTTGCCATATATGTCAATAATCAATCCTGGAAGATTGTCGCCCTCACCATGAACAAGACGGTATGTTGTGTTTGGGAACAGTCCTGTTCCTGTTGATTCTTCTCGAATTACACCAATCGCCTGACGCACTTGAAGAGCCGCTTTCAAACGACTTTCCCAAAACATATCATCTATCTTTACGTCGTGGAATGAGAGAACACGGATAGCAATAGAGCCTATCTGGAAATGACCAACAGCAATAAACTTCTTATCATGCGTCATCACACGCACAATATCGCCTTCCTCAAGTCCTTCTTCTATCTTGTTGATAGCACCTGAGAAGATCCATGGATGGAAGCGAAGAAGACTCTCTTCTTTGCCCCTTTTCAAATATACTTGCTTATACATAAAGTTCCTTTTTAGAGTTTATTGGTTTCCGCTTCTTGCCGATTCGCGAATTATTTTCATGAAGATAAATATTTATTTACGTGAAAAGAAATCTTTTTCTCCATGAAAAAAAAAAAATTATCTTCATGAAAATAATTTACATAGAGATGTTATTCTGATGTCACTTCTGGTGTATGCTCCATTTCTTCTGGTGTAGGTTTCACCTTTGGAGGAACGACAACGAGTTCGTAATTACCACTATGTTTCAACTCATGCAGACGCTCATAGAGTTTGATACACGTCCAAGCATCTGTAGAAGCATATATTTTCTGCTTATCACTTAATATCTCGTTCTCCCAATTAGATAATTGTTCACGTTTTGTTATACGCTCTTGAAAGACATTTGCATAGAGTTTCTGAAGACTCATATCTTCAATACCTAACGACTTAACATAGTCTTGAAGGTCTATAAAATAACCCGGCTTGAAGTCGAGTCGCTGATGCAACATCAACATATCATCGCCCAAAGAGAGTCCCACTTTAGGCACTGTTGTATCTTCAAGAAAACGTTTAATACAATCAGGTACACCTATGAGATTCAAACGAAAGAGGAAACACACTTCACGGTCGCAGGCTTGCAAGAGTGCAACCTTACGACGTTGCCCTTTCTTAAAGACAGGACGCGTTTCCGTATCAATACCGATAATGTCCTTAGAAAGCAAATAATTAACCGCCTTCTCAGCTTCAGCTTCATTTAAGACAACGACAATCTTCCCTGGGAAAGTAACCCTTGGCAACTGTGATATTTTACTTTTATCGAATCTACTGTATAATACTGTACTCATTTCGGATTGCATACTAACTTGCAAAATTAAAAAAAAAGTTTGAAAAACGGCACTTATGTGGCACTAATTTATTACTTTTGCAAGTATAAAAGAATAGCGATAAATGGCAAAGAAGAAAACAGAACATAAAAGAAAGACTTTCACCGAGGCGATCGGACTAAATAACATTATTAACGACAAGACTGGATTTATTGCCGGACTTATCCTTTTATGCGTTGCCATCTATATCTGTGTAGCTTTTTTTAGCTATTTCAGTACAGGTGCAGCAGACCAAAGTTTAGTAACAGACCTTCGTCCTGGAGAGGTGGAAAACACAAGTAGAGTTTTCCAAAATGTATGCGGTTCACTCGGTGCAATCATATCATACGGACTTATTTCCCGCTGTTTTGGTATTCCAGCCTTTATTATTCCAGCCTTCATTGCACTCTGTGGTCTCCGTATGATGGGAGCCTACAAAAAGCTAAACCTAACGAAATGGTTCATGGGTATGGCTTTGGTAATGATATGGTCGTCTATTACTTTTGCCAAAGCACTTACCCCACTGATGGGTGACCAAGTCTATAATCCAGGAGGAGACCATGGTGCTTTCTGTGTACAATACATGGAAAACCTTGTTGGTACACCGGGGTTAATCGCTATATTGGTGATTATCATGTTGGCTTATCTCACTTATCTTACTTCCGAAACGATTACTGTCGTACGCAAGATGATTAACCCATTTGGGTATATTCGTGACAAAGTGAAGTTTACGGTGGTACATGATAGTAAGGGAGACAACACTGAAAACGTCTATGATGATGAGGTAGTTATTGAGGAAGAACCTGTAGAACCAGCAGAATATGTTGATCCAACCCTCGCAGAACCTATCGACTTACCAACAGAGCCTGCAATCGTTCAACAAGAACCAGACTCACTCTATTCACCTAATGGTAGTGACAAGGCTAAGAATACAGCAGAGAAAGAAGGTCCAGGCTTTGAAGTTGAGGAGGAGAAAGTTGAGGAGAAAGCAAATAGCAAGACGCTTGCTAACAACAACCTTCCACTGACTCCTATCAATCCTCGTGAGCCATTTACAAAGTGGAAGTTCCCTTCACTTGACCTATTAAAGGAATATACTTCTGATTCTAAGACCAACTACGTTAGTCAAGAGGAATTAGAAGCAAACAAAGACCGTATTATCAAGGTGTTAAACGACTTTGGTGTACAGATTCGTAGTATTCGTGCAACAGTCGGCCCAACGATTACTCTCTATGAGATTACACCTGCCCAGGGTGTTCGCATCTCTAAGATAAAGAACCTTGAAGATGATATTGCGCTGAGTTTGGCGGCTATCGGTATCCGTATCATTGCTCCAATGCCAGGCAAGGGTACGATTGGTATTGAGGTACCAAATGCTAAGCCAAACATTGTGTCAATGTTCTCTATTCTGAACTCACGCAAGTTCCAAGACTCTACAATGGAGTTACCAATCGCATTGGGTAAGACTATCACCAATGAGGTGTACATGGTCGACCTTGCTAAGATTCCTCACCTACTCGTTGCGGGTGCTACCGGACAGGGTAAGTCAGTCGGTCTGAATGCTATTATCACCTCCCTTCTTTATAAAAAGCATCCTAATGAGCTAAAGATTGTACTGGTTGACCCAAAGAAGGTAGAGTTCAGCGTTTACTCTCCTATAGCCAAACCTTTCA
The DNA here is from genome assembly GCF_013267595.1 of Prevotella melaninogenica. Taxonomy (NCBI): domain Bacteria; kingdom Pseudomonadati; phylum Bacteroidota; class Bacteroidia; order Bacteroidales; family Prevotellaceae; genus Prevotella; species Prevotella melaninogenica. Next base: position 463,015 of record NZ_CP054010.1, read on the forward strand.
TGGCAGCTGTTGAGGAGAATGAAGATGAACCAATCATCACAGACGTTCAGAAGGTTGTAAAGACATTGAAAGGTCTTTGTGTGTTGATGGATGAGCGTTATGACTTACTGAAGGCGGCTCGTGTTAGAAATATAAAGGAATATAATCAGAAGTTCCTCAGACACGAACTGAACCCAGAAGAAGGTCATGAGTTCATGCCATACATCGTTGTCATCATTGATGAGTTCGGTGACTTGATTCTTACTGCGGGCAAGGAAGTGGAGATGCCTATTACACGTATCGCACAGTTGGCACGTGCTATCGGTATTCACATGATTATTGCAACCCAGCGACCAACAACAACAATTATCACTGGTAACATCAAAGCAAACTTCCCTGGACGTATTGCTTTCCGTGTTGGAGCGATGATGGACTCACGTATCATCCTCGACCGACCAGGTGCACAACAGCTTGTTGGACGTGGTGATATGCTTTATCTCAATGGTGCTGACCCTGTTCGTGTACAGTGTGCCTTTGTTGATACTCCTGAAGTAGAGAACATTACCAAGTTCATTGCTAATCAACCAGGACCGGTTCGCCCATTAGAAATCCCAGAACCATTGTCTGAAGACGAAGCTGGAGGTGGTGGCTCACTGGACACTCACAACCTTGATCCATTGTTTGAAGAGGCTGCACGTGCTATTGTTGTCAGCCAACAAGGTTCTACAAGTATGATTCAACGTCGCCTGTCTATTGGTTACAACCGTGCTGGTCGACTGATGGATCAAATGGAGAAAGCAGGTATCGTTGGTGCAGCAAAGGGCTCCAAGCCACGTGAGGTACTGATAAGCGACGAGGTAAGTCTTGATAATATGCTTACCATCCTACGTGGATAACTAAGAATAAAAGTATAGGAAATCAGAATAAAAAAGATAAAACAATGAAACAGATTAAATATTTGCTATTGTTCGTAGCCATCTTTATGGCAAATAGTATTTTCGCACAGAATGCTAATCAGGCTAAGGCTTGTATGGATAAAGCTGCAGCTAACATTTCTAACTTGGGTGGTTTTACGGCTCGCTTTGCACTTTCCAGACCCGGTGCTGTAGGTAGAACTGCCGGTACTATTTCTGTGAAAGGTGTTAAGTTTGTTGCCACAACGCCACAGACAACTGTATGGTTTAATGGTATAACACAATGGTCATATATGAAATCTACTGACGAAGTGAATGTTTCTACACCTACTGAAGCACAGCGTCTTTCAATGAACCCTTACGCATTGATGACATTGTATCGTCAGGGTTACAACCTTTCAATGACAAATGAAGGTGGTTCTTACGTGGTACACATGAAGGCAACCAATCCAAAACGTAATATTCCTGAGACTTATGTAACTATAAGCAAAGCCTATCAGCTACAAAAGATTAAGATTAAGCAGGCTAATAAGTGGACTACTATCACCGTTTCTGGTATTCAGCGCAAGAACCTTTCAGACAATATCTTTACTTTCAACAAGAAGAACTATCCGTCTGCTGAGGTGATAGACTTGAGATAAATGACTTACTGGGAAGCTATACAAACATTACATAAGCACTTCTGCCTATCGGGTAGAAGAAATAAAATATGGCAAGCCAACAACGTAGCAAAGTACTTTTACTACGTGTTGGCTATTTTTCTTTGTGCTTATTTTGTATGGATTGGATGTGAATTGGCAGACCTCGTTATCGAGGATAATCTTGGCGGCTATCGTTTCATCTATGCCCTAATACCTGTGTTTCTGTTCATTGATTATATTTTCAGATATACGACAGACCACCGATTACTGATGCATATCCGTCCTTATCTACTCTTACCGCTGCCCAAACATAGCTATACAGACTATCTGATTCTGCGACAACTGATAGTTTTCAAGAATGTAAACTTTCTCTTTATCTGTATTCCCTTTGGTATCAAAACGCTCATTCCAGAGTTGGGTGCATCGGCTATGATTGGTTATACAGCAGGACTTTACCTCCTTCTGCTTATCAACGGACAGTTTTTCCAGTTTACACAAGTGCTGACGGCACGTGGACTGTGGTATTGGCTCATACCTATTCTTACCTATTTATTTATCGCCATAATAACAATCTTCTTCCCTTCCTCACAGGGTTACCTCCACCGTTGGGCAGAGATTGGTAATGCAATGATAAGAGGAGAAGTGTGGATATATGCTGTAATGATATTACTTCTAATAGGAATGATATTGCTAAATCGCAACGTCCTTGAGCATCGTATTCTCCAAGAGCAATACACAGCAGCACCAGTGAAACATGACAAAAATAGCATAAACCTTACTTTCTTCGACCGATTCAACCAGATTGGTGAGTATCTTAAGATTGAAGTGTGGGGTATTCTACGCAACAAAAGACTCCGTTTGCTCTTCTTTCTCAACACCTTTGGTATCTTTATCTTTAGTCTAATCACAGCCTTTGACCCTGAGAGTGATATGGTTAAGATTAACGGCTTTGTCTACTATAGCTTTATCATCTACGGACTAAGCTCACTCTCAAGAATCATGTGTTATGAAGGAAATTACTATGAATGCCTACTGATACAGCGTAATAGTATCCAAAATCTTTTGCTTGCAAAGTATTATTTCTATACTGCCCTACTCTTGATACCGCTGCTCGCTTTCCTCCCTGTAGCTCTAATTGGGAAGATAAGCTTTTGGACAATATTATCTTATGCCCTCTTTGCAGCTGGCGTCGCCTATCGTATTCTATTTCAAATGGCAATATATAATAAGGTAACATTCTCTATGCAAGCTACCCACACGGGCAAGAATGCGAATACTAACTATATACAACTCATCGTTACAATCATTACCATCATCAGTCCATTCCCAATTACCGCATTAGGTACATGGTGGCTAAACCAACCTATCCTCTCTAATACTATCCTCTCCCTCCTTGGTATCATCTTCATAACCACTCACCGTCGTTGGATTAGTAGTATCAGCCGAAAGATGAAAGACAACCAATACGAACAACTTGAAGGGTTTCAGAAGAGTAGATAAAGAAAACAACTTTCCGTTAAAACCAAAACCAAAAATGGGCAGTTAGACTGGGTAATCACTCACAACTCGCATCATCTTCACCACCTTTTACATAGTACTAAGCATCAACACCACATGTGTTAAGCATGAGCACCACATGTGCTAAGCGTGAGCACAATATGTGCGCAGCCTCAACCCCACAATAAAAGTACTAAAAACAAAATGAACTTTAGGGTGAATAGAACCGCCAAATAACAATGAATAAGGTGACAAGAGGAATACTTATAAACCAAGCATAGCCAATATAATCAAAGAAACTCTTCTCTTAACAGGAAAATATCTACAATCATTAGAAAAACAACTATAGTTAATTCAACTCAACACAGAACAAAATAAGTAATATAAATGTTTTTGACTTATAGAAGTTTTTTCGTAACTTTGCTCTCAGAAACAAATTAAAATAAAGATTAGAACGTTATGCTTACATTAAAGCTCATCAGTGAAGAAACTGAACGCGTCATCAAAGGACTGGAGAAGAAACACTTCAAAGGTGCACGTGAGGCAATTGAGAAAGTATTGGAATATGACCGTTTGCGTCGTGAGACTCAGCAGAAGCTTGACACAAACAAGCAGCAGCAGAATCAGCTCTCGAAGCAGATTGGTGGACTGATGAAAGAAGGAAAGAAAGACGAAGCTGACAAGATAAAGGAAGAGGTAGCACTATTAAAATCTTCTGACAAGGCTCTTCAAGAGATAATGGATATGGCTCAGAAGGATATGACAGACGTGTTACTGACAATTCCTAACATCCCTAACGAGATTGTACCTGAAGGTAAGGATGCTGAGGATAATGTTGTTGTAAAGGAAGGGGGCGAGAAGCCAAACCTACCTGCTGACGCATTGTGCCACTGGGACTTGCTGAAGAAGTTTAACTTGGTAGATTTCGATCTTGGTGTGAAGATTACTGGTGCTGGTTTCCCACTCTATATCGGTAAGATGGCACGCTTCCAACGTGCCTTAGAGGCATTCTTCCTCGATGAAGCTCGTAAGAGTGGCTACTTGGAAGTACAGCCACCATTGGTAGTAAATCAGGAGTCTGGTCAGGCTACTGGTCAGTTGCCAGATAAGGAGGGACAGATGTATCATGCTAATCTTGACGACCTCTATCTCATCCCAACAGCTGAGGTTCCTGTAACAAATATCTTCCGTGACGAGATTCTCAACGAACAAGACCTGCCTATTAAGCGTTGTGCTTACTCTGCTTGTTTCCGTCGTGAGGCTGGTAGCTATGGTAAGGACGTACGTGGTTTGAACCGCTTACACCAGTTTGATAAGGTTGAGATTGTACGTATCGATAAGCCAGAGCACTCTTATCAGTCATTGGATGAAATGTTAGACCACGTTGAAGGTCTTTTAAAGAAGCTCGAATTGCCTTATCACATCCTCCGTCTTTGCGGTGGAGACATTAGCTTTACAGCTGCTCTCTGCTATGACTTTGAGGTGTGGAGTGCTGCACAAGAGCGTTGGTTGGAGGTGTCAAGCGTGTCAAACTTCGAAAGCTATCAGGCAAATCGTCTGCATTGTCGTTTCCGTCATGCCGAGGATAAGAAGATTGAACTCTGTCACACACTGAATGGTTCAGCCCTTGCTCTGCCACGTATCGTTGCAGCTATCATCGAGAACAACCAGACCCCAGAGGGTATTCGTGTACCAAAGGTACTCGTTCCTTACTGTGGTTTCGAGATGCTCGATGACAAGATGGACTAAAGAATACAGCCCCTCCCTTAAAAAGGAGGGGCATTATTACCGCGAACAACTAATAAAACAACAAAAGCTACTTACCCTTATCAATCTTTTATACGACTCTTTACAATAGAAGAACACCCAAAGTATAAAGAACACATAGGGTCAGTACTTTTCATATCTATTACCACTCCATGAACAAGATTATCCGTAAACAACAGTTTTCAGAGAAGGTTTTCTGCTTAGAAGTAGAAGCACCGCTCATTGCACGAAGCTGCCGTCCAGGTAACTTTATCATCGTGCGTGTTGACAACCACAGCGAACGTGTACCTTACACCATTGCGAAATCGGACCCAGTAAAGGGTACGCTCACCATGGTTATCCAAGAGGTAGGACGCTCATCAACAAAACTTTGCCAGTTGAATGAAGGCGATGAGATTGTTGATATTGTCGGACCACTCGGTACTCCATCCCATATTGAGAACTACGGTACGATTATCTGTGCGGGTGGTGGTATTGGTATCGCTGCCATTCTCCCTATTCTTACAGCACTAAAGAAAGCTGGCAACAGAGTAATCTCTGTCCTCGCCGGTCGTACTAAGGAGTTAGTCATCATGGTAGATGACGTAAAGAAATACTCTGATGAGGTTATCATCATGACCGATGATGGTTCCTACGGAGAGAAAGGTGTCATAACCGTGGGCGTAGAAAAGGTGATACAGCGCGAACACGTAGACAAGGTGTTAGCTATCGGACCTCCTATCATGATGAAGTTCACCTCTCTTTTAGCTAAGAAATACGGCATTCCTAACGATGTTTCACTCAATACTATTATGGTGGACGGAACAGGTATGTGTGGTGCTTGCCGTCTGACGATTGGTGGTAAGACTCGCTTTGTCTGCATTGATGGTCCTGAATTCGATGGCGACCTCGTCGACTGGGACGAGATGTTCAAGCGAATGGGGACGTTTAAGGAGCTTGAGACCTCCCCCAACCCCTCCGAAGGAGGGGAGTGCCTGACGGAAAATAAGTTGGGAAAAGAGGCTCAAGGGAAGACAGGAGATAAGAACAACGCAGAAAATGGAGCAGCAAACTGTCAAGAAGAAAACACTTCATCACCTACAGCCCACCTATCAGAAGAAATGGAGGGAGCCGATTGGCGCACCACATTACGTAAAGCCCTAAAGCCAAAGGAGCGCACAGCTATTGAGCGTGTGAAGATGCCAGAGCTGGATGCCGACTATCGTGCGAAGACTCGTTTAGAGGAAGTAAATATCGGATTAACCCCAGAGATGGCTATGCAAGAGGCTAAACGTTGCCTTGACTGTCCGAAACCTTCTTGCGTAGAGGGCTGTCCTGTAAACATTCACATACCAGACTTCATTAAGAATATAGAGCGTGGCGACTTCCTCGAAGCAGCCAAGATACTCAAGGAAACATCTGCCCTACCAGCCGTATGTGGCCGTGTTTGTCCACAAGAGAAGCAATGTGAGAGCCGTTGTATCCACTTGAAGATGAACTCACCAGCCGTAGCTATCGGTTATCTTGAGCGTTTCGCAGCCGACTACGAGCGTGAAAGTGGACACATGGCATTGCCAGACGTTGCGCCATCCAATGGTATCAAGGTAGCTGTTATCGGTTCTGGCCCTGCAGGATTAAGCTTTGCTGGCGATATGGCTAAGCGTGGCTTCGAGGTTTATGTATTTGAGGCACTACACGAGATTGGCGGTGTATTGAAATATGGTATCCCTGAGTTCCGTCTACCAAACAAGATTGTTGATGTCGAAATAGATAATCTTCGTCGCATAGGCGTACACTTCCAGACCGATACTGTCGTCGGTAAGACCATCAGCATAGAAGACTTAAAAGAGAAAGGCTTCAAGGGTATCTTCGTTGGTTCAGGTGCCGGATTGCCTAACTTCATGGGTATTCCAGGTGAGAACGCTATCAATATCCTTTCAAGTAACGAGTATCTGACACGTGTAAACCTCATGGACGCAGCCAATCCAGAGACCGACACACCTATTATTATGGGTAAGAAAGTCTTGGTTATCGGTGGTGGTAACACTGCTATGGACTCTTGTCGTACTGCCAAACGATTAGGCGCAGACGTCACACTCGTCTATCGTCGTTCTGAAGCCGAGATGCCAGCACGTCTTGAAGAGGTGAAACATGCTAAAGAAGAGGGTATTAACTTCCTCACACTTCATAATCCACAGGAATATAAGGCAGATGAGAAGGGCCGTGTATGTGCTGCCGTCTTAGACGTGATGAAACTCGGAGAACCAGACGCAAGTGGTCGCTGTCGTCCTGAATTGACTGGTGAGACCGTCACAGTCGAGTGCGATCAGGTCATCGTTGCCGTAGGTGTATCACCTAACCCATTGGTACCTAAGTCTGTAAAAGGACTTGAGTTAGGTCGCAAAGACACGATTGTTGTCAACGAACAGATGCAGAGTTCACAGCCAGAAATCTTTGCTGGTGGTGACATTGTACGTGGTGGTGCAACCGTCATCCTTGCCATGGGAGACGGAAGAAGAGCCGCTGCAAACATGGCAGAACAATTATTAGCAGCCCACTAATCACCCTGCTTGTTGCTTGTATTGGTTAGTAGCACGTTTTTTTAATAACAGTTACTCCCTTTCCAACAACAATAAACATTGGTGCTAAGCCTTAGCACCAATGGTGTTGTACGTAAGCACCATTCGTGCGAAGCATCAACACATGTGCAAAGAGGCATAAATAGCTTACTTTCTGTACACATAATAAAGGGCAATATACTCACAAACAAAGTATATGAGAAGCGTGTGCAGGATAGTACGAAACCCTATAATCAAAACAGTCGGATTGAGTTCTTCAATCCGACTGTTTTAGTTTTTGAAATTAAGAGGTAAGCAATAATAGAACTACCCTATCATTCCTTGCTATAAATCGTTGGGTCCTTCACCCCTGCAGCTTCAAAGGCTTCCTTACGTTCAACGCATGTTCCACACTTACCACAGTGAATATCAGCACCTTTATAACAGCTCCAAGTCTTAGAATAGTCTATTCCCAACGCAGCACCACGCGCCACAATCTCAGCCTTAGTAATCTCCGTATAAGGAGCCTCCACACGCACCTTCACAAAGGTTCCAGCCTCCGTAGCACCATTCATCGCATGAATAAACTCTGGGCGACAGTCAGGATAAATCGTATGGTCGCCACCATGATTTGCAATATACACACGCTTCAACTCATGACTCTCGGCAATACCCGTTGCAATCGCAAGCATAATACCATTACGGAAAGGAACAACAGTCGACTTCATATTCTCCTCTTCATAATGCCCCTCTGGAATAGCATCAGCCCCATCAAGCAACGAACTCTTAAAATACTGGTGCATAAAAGACAGTGGAATCGTTATATGAGGAATCCCCAACTTCTCACAATGATACTGAGCATAAGGCAGTTCCTTAGCCCCATGGTTCTGACCATAGTCGAAAGAGATTGCTAAAGCGATCGTCTCCGCCTTATCATAAAGCAACGTGATAGAATCAAGTCCACCACTGACAATAATAACCGAATCTTTCATTACAATCTTATTTTTCTGCAAATTTACAAAAAAGATAGTGTTTGATTTCACCAATCCATCAAAAATTAGTATTTTTGCGGATAGGAATATTATAACGTTACAAATAATAAAGAACAAATGAAAATTAACGATTTTAACTTCGCTGGACATAAGGCTATCGTCCGCGTAGACTTCAATGTGCCTTTGGATGAGAATGGTCATGTAACTGACGAGACACGTATCCGTGGTGCTTTGCCAACACTTAAGAAGGTATTGGCTGACGGTGGTGCTCTTATCATGATGAGCCACATGGGTAAGCCTAAGGGCAAAGTGAAGCCAGAGCTTTCATTGAGCCAGATTGTTAAGAACGTAAGCAATACTCTCGGCGTTGAGGTTAAGTTCGCTAAGGACGCTGGTAACGCTGAAGCTGAGGCTGCTGCATTGAAACCAGGCGAGGCTCTCTTGCTTGAGAACCTTCGTTACTACCCAGAAGAGGAAGGCAAGCCAGTAGGTGTTGAGAAGGGAACTCCAGAGTTCGACGCTGCAAAGGCAGAGATGAAGGAACGTCAGAAGGACTTCGCTAAGAAGCTCGCTTCATACGCTGACGTATATGTAAACGATGCATTCGGTACAGCTCACCGCAAGCACGCATCTACAGCAGTTATCGCTGACTACTTCGATGCTGACCACAAGATGTTGGGTTACCTCATGGAGAAAGAGGTTACAGCTATCGACAACGTATTGAAGAACGCTCAGCATCCTTTCACCGCTATCATCGGTGGTTCAAAGGTTAGCTCTAAGCTCGGTGTTATAAAGAACCTCCTCGACAAGGTTGACAACCTCATCATCGGTGGCGGTATGGGTTATACCTTCATCAAGGCACAGGGCGGTAAGATTGGTAAGTCACTCCATGAGGACGATTTGATGCCAGAGGCATTGAACGTTATTGCTGCAGCTAAGGAGAAGGGTGTAAACCTTTCACTCTCTGTTGCTACTGTTTGTGGTAAGGATTTCTCTAACGACACGGAGCGTAAGGTATTCCCTATCGACCAGATTCCTGATGAGTGGGAAGGTATGGACGCATCTGATGAGAGCATCGAGGCATGGAAGAAGATTATCCTCGCTTCTAAGACTATCCTTTGGAACGGTCCTGTAGGCGTATTCGAATTGGAGAACTTTGCTAAGGGTACTGGTGAGATTGCTAAGGCTGTTGCACAGGCAACTCAGGAGAATGGTGCTTACTCACTCGTTGGTGGTGGTGACTCTGTTGCTGCTGTTAACAAGTTTGGTCTTGCTGACAAGGTTTCTTATGTATCTACTGGTGGTGGTGCTATGCTCGAGGCTATCGAGGGTAAGGTACTCCCAGGTGTAGCTGCTATCGAGAAGTAAGAGATTTATCTATCTCTCAAATATACAAAAGCCGTTGCTTCATCATGAAGTGACGGCTTTTTTTATATAGCGAACTAAACGAGGAAACGAACCATATACGAGAGTAGTATCTAATGGCTTACAGGAAACTAATTAACGATTTACAACTTAACAACAGGTTATAATCTTCATCAATCGACACTCTTTTGTAATAAAAACTTCATACCTACAATTTTAGTAGATGCTTAATCGGAGTTGAATTAACGCCTAATTGGCTTCTAAAAGATGCCCTTTTGAACCCTTACTAACGCCCTTTTGCACCCTTACTAAGCACCTTTTAAAACACACACTCACAACAACCTGATAACAAAACATTTACAAGAACGCTTAAAACGCATATTTTTTGAGGTTTTTCTTGCCTTATCTTCCATTGTTTTGTAAAGATAATTGATAACTAAACTTAAAACCTTAAACTTTGACGTTTAAACTGTCCCCCAAACGGTAACCATAATTATGAATTTTGAATTATGAATTAACAACTCGCAGTTTCATACAGCTTGAGCACTATTTCATCAGCAGGGAGAAAAAAGATGAGAGTAAGTAGAAGATTAAAACTAACTTTGCAATGAGGTTATTAAAACAGTATCAAAACATGACCATTAAAGTACATGACAACATGATATATTTAACTCAAACAAAGATGAAGAAAAACAAACAAAGGAAAAAGCAAATCATTCTTTCCACCACCGCTATCATTGCTATACTCGGAGCGATAATTGCATTGTGCAATATTATTGTTGATAAGAATGCAAAAGGAAGAACATTCAATGATATCAATGATGTTCCCACTATGCAGACAGCCTTACTGCTCGGTACTAACCCAAAGGCAAGGGGAGGGAAAAGACCGAGTTCCTTCTATATGGCACGTATCAAGGCGACTGTAGAACTTTACAAACATGGGAAGTTCAAACAACTTATTATCAGTGGAGACAAGCGCGAAGGATATGACGAACCACAAACAATGCGCCACGACCTTATAGTAAGAGGTGTGCCTGATAGTATCATCACAATGGACGGACAAGGCTATCGCACCCTACTCTCTATGAGAAATATTAAGCAACACTTTGGAGTAAATGATATGATTATCATCTCACAGAAGTGGCACAATGAACGTAGCATCTTTTTAGCAGACAAGATGAATATTAAAGCTGTGGGATATAATGCTGATGACGTACGACATCCAAGGGCGATATGGACACATATAAGGGAGTTGCTGGCAAGAGTTAAACTCTTTATTGACTTGTATATTACACATCGAAAAGACTTCTGTGAGTAGCCATTCTAAACCATTGAATGACTGACAGAAATAGATTTTCTATACAAAGCAACAAGAGTATAGCTTTTTATTACTAAATTTGCAGTACTATAACAATTTGTTGACAATAAGTAGTGAAACAGCTGTTAATCATACAAAACGGAAGCACAGAAATGATGCGACTGGCGTTTGACGAGATTCTTTATATCCGGTCAGACGGCAACTACTGTGTGATGACGCTTTCAAATGGTGAGGAGATACAGTTATGGATGAACCTCAAAGCCATTACAGAACTCATTGATCAACAGATGAGACAGCAAGAAATTGTATTCGTAAGGGTGGGTAAACAATACGTTCTCAACCTTCACTATATCAGTAGAATTGACACGAAGAAGGACCAGCTGAGCCTGTGGAGAAAAGAACTATCACAAAAGATAGTACTCGACTCTATCTCCCATAAAGCGCTGCAGCTCCTTGAAGAGGGTTTAAAACAAAAACAGAATGAGCTATAGTGACGACGATATTCAGTTCTTAGGAGGTACGGAGTTCAAGCCTTCTCAGCTAACAGACAAGCAGCAACTAACATCTCGAAGGTGGTGGGTAGGACTTATAGTGCTTGCTTTCATCGTCCTTTCTACAGCAACTTTCTACTTCTGGCAGAAAGCAAATAGCAGTACCCTCGCTTTTGATTACCCACTAAGTCGCACTTCAAATGAAATTATTCGCGACTTGGAAAAAATGCCGACAGATTCTCTACAAGGTGTGACAATGAAAATAGACTCACTCTATGGAGTAAGTATGAGACTATACGAACTGCATGGACTCACACCTACCCTATCTCGCACTGCCCCTTCTGACAGCGACTCTACCGTCTGCCTCGTCACACATGGTTGGGACTTCTATTGGGATGAAAACCATCAGTACAAATACATTGGCGACTTTATCTATCATGGTAAGGAGTATGCCAGCAACCATAACAAGGCTGGTTTTGTAGCTATTGTTGGCGACAAGTGGCAAATAGGTATCGGTCAAGATGATTCCATAAAGGAGTATGTCAAAGCCCACAATGGAAGTCTATTCCGCCAATTTGCCCTCGTATCGGCAGGACAAATATGCGAGGAGCAGTTTGCCTTAAAGGGAAAAGTGACACGCTGTGCATTAGCACGTAAGGCAGGCTCTACAATGATTTGGTATGTTGAGACAATCCATAAAGAATCCCTCTACGACTTTGCACAAGCCCTTGCCGACTATGGTTTTACCGATGCCATTTATCTGACAGGTGGAAACAACGGCAACACCTTCTATCGCACACCAACAGATAGTATTTGTGGAGTGGCTGATTGGAAGGGATATTCAGATAACCTGTTGATATTTAAGAAAACAAAATAGAAACAAGTTAATAGGAATATCAAATAAAAGAATAAAAGACTCATTTGTACGTAAATATATTGAAGAGAGTATGACAAACTTTAGTTCTTAAGACAAAATATATATTTTAGTTTGAATAAGATGTTTATATCTTGTTATTTTTGTATATTTGCACTATTTTTTAAAAGCATTTAATCAATGAATAAGGTTATACGTAACTATTCAGCGATAAGATGTATAAACTACTGTTGATTATCAACAAGTTACATTAATAGATACATACAAGTTCTGGTAAAGAATGTCATTTCGAGCCTTTTTGCCACAATGTTACGTTTATAAGTTCTTGATATTCAACGTTCATTATCGCTGAAGAGTTATTTTGTTTGTAATTAAAATATAAATAATATGGAAATTATCTCATTAAGAGGTCCCCAAAATAGTGGGAAAACAACAACACTAACGATTGTGCATGATAAGCTATTGGAACAAAGCTCTCAAAATTCTAACAGTTATTTTAAAGAAATATCCAATGGTGATTTTCTTGATGTCATAGAATACAACGGAAGAAAAGTTGGTATTGTTACACAGGGAGATTATTCAAGAGGAGAATGCTCTATAAAGAATCATCTCGAAGAATTAAAGGATTTGGGATGCGATGTGGCTATTTGTGCTTGTACAATTGGTTACGGCAAAGACAGTATTCAAGCTGCTATCAATGCTTATCCTATGCACGATTACATTGAAAAGAAATGGGTTGACGATGCCACACTATACAACACAGCCAATCATGAAGATGCGAATAAGATAATGGCACTACTTAACCTTCAAAAAGTTTTGTTTGTCTTATTGAATGAGTACACAGATTGGGAAGGTGCTTTTCTCTCTACAGCCCTTCATGTTGGCGTAATACCAGGTAGTGAAATCAAGTACAGAGTGCATACAGTTGCTCCGACATTAGATGCAGTCTGTTCCATTGGTGGATTCAAAACATTGCCCAACTATTCTTTTGAGAATATGCCCAAAGACTATGCAGCCTTAGTGCTTATCGGTGGCAATCAATGGGATTCTCCTGAAGCAGAACTTGTTGAGCCATTGGTACAAGAAGCATTGAATAATGGCAAACCCGTAGGAGCTATATGCAACGGAGCATCATTTCTGTGTGCTCATGGCTTCTTGAACAACGTAAAACATACGGGTAATGGTCTCGACCAACTTAAACAATGGAGTGGTGAAAGATACACGAACGAAACAGGATATGTGAACGCACAGGCTGTAAGTGATAAAAATATCGTTACAGCAAATATTACTGGTCACTTGGAGTTCACTCGTGAAATGCTCTTACTTCTGAAAGCCAATACTCCTAAAAAGATTGCAGATTGGTATGACTTTTATAAGAATGGATTTGTAAAACAGTAGTAATACTAACAAATAAAATTGATTAGGAGAGGGTGTATCAAAATGTATATACCAATTTGATAATCTTACAGTTTGAAACAATTCATTAAAAATGACCATTTCTGTACTCGATTTTGAGTAAAGAAATGGTCTTTTCTTTGTTTTAGGAAAAACTACTTATAGTTTGAAAGTTGTCAAGTTATTAATTTGCATTTTGACACACGCTCTTTCTATATAACTTGTTGTAATAAGTCTGAGAATGATATTCTAATCTCTTAAGCGATAAAGTCCAATTTCAGAGATAGTTGGCACTGCACGCACCTCACTGATAATAAGGCGTACCTCCTTAGCAGTTTCAACAGGGAACTTCAGCAAACGCTTATGACCAACGGTTGTACCCTCAGTTACTTTCTTCCAATTGCCCTTGGCATCCTTCACCTCAAGTGAGAACTTCTCTACACGCTGTCCCTTACGGATATCCTCTTGCACAGAAAGAACATTGAAGGTAGCTGGCTTCTTCAGCTTGAACAGGAAGACAGCCTTACCATCCTTCATCTTTGGACGTACAGATGTGTCATAATTATCGTCAATAACATTGCGACCCTTACCCTCTGAAAGCACACAAGTAACCTTAGCCTTCGCCAAAAGATTATCAGTAAAGGTTGTTGCATACAACTGGCGGAAACCACGAAGACTTCTTATATCAGCCTCAGAGAGTTTACCTTCCTTATTAGGAGGAAGATTCAAGAGGAGTACACCATTCATTCCAACAGATGTGAAATAGATATCCATCAGTTCCTTAGGCGACTTCACCTTGCTATCCTGATCCTCATGATAGAACCATCCCGGACGGATAGATACGTCAATCTCAGCTGGATACCAAATAAGTGACTTTGCCTTTTCAATCTTCTTACGACTACCAAGGTCTTGCCCCATCATATCACCAACAGGTGCAGTCAGTACTTCCTTCTGTGAGTTCTTTGCAATAGCATCCTGATCAAGATTGTCCTTTGGCACAACACTCCATTCCATCTCACGACCACGGCCAGTCTCTGTACCAACCCAACGAACATCAGGTCCCATGACAGCTATCACTGCCTCTGGCTGTAACTTACGAATAAGCTCATACCAACGTACGAAGTCATACACCTGCTTCTTACCATTTGGTCCTTCACCACAAGCACCATCAAACCACACTTCACTTACCTTACCATATTGTGTAAGCAATTCTGTCAACTGTTTAACAAAGAAGTCGTTATAAGCTTCAGTTCCATAAAGGTCTGAATTACGATCCCAAGGAGAGAGATAGACACCAAAGTCCATACCATACTTCTTGCAGGCATCGCTCACCTCACGTACAACATCACCTTTACCCTTCTTCCATGGAGAGTTCTTAACACTATGTTCTGTATAAGCCGATGGCCACAAACAGAAACCATCATGGTGCTTACAAGTAAGGACAGCACACTTAAAGCCTGCTGCCTTCAACTCACGTATCCACTGATCAGCATCAAGGTCAGTAGGATTAAAGATAGCTGGTGACTCCTTACCATCGCCCCACTCTCTACCAGTATAGGTGTTTATACCATAATGCAAGAAAGCAGTAAGTTCCTGACGCTGCCAATTAAACTGACGAGCAGAAGGAACGACATTTGCTGCCTTACGAACAATTTCCGCAGGAGAATCTGTCGGATTGATTATTACAACGTTCTGCTCCTGAGCATGAAGCGTTGGAAGAACTACCGGCGAGAATAATAAGCTTGTACAAGCTATCGTTGCCTTAAAAAAATGGGAATAAGAATTCAGCCACATAATTATTAGGTAATGATTTATAAATGTAATTTTAATATTCTACGGCAAATTTAAATATTTTCGTCGAGAAAACCAAATACGTTCACAATAAAACACATTTATAAGCGTTATATGTACAATAGTATGAATTCAGAGAAGTGCGGTTTTCAAAGTAAGAGATTCACTGCATTGGTAAATTAAAGTTAAATAAAACCTTTTTGATAAGTAAAAACCTCTCTTTAACTGTTACTTTCTTTAGAAATCCTATATAAAGAAAATGAGTCTAAACCCTAAGAACCTAAAAGAGGAAAACAAGATGCTGCATAGTCCAGCAACATGGGTTCCTACACTTTATTTTGCCATGGGTATGCCCTTCGTCGTACTCAATATGGTTTGTACACTAATGTATAAAGGAATGGGAGTATCTGACAAGCAGATAGCCTTTTGGACCTCTCTCATCATGCTTCCTTGGACTTTGAAGCCTTTATGGAGTCCGTTCTTAGAGATTTATAAGACAAAGAAATTCTTTGTTGTATTGACACAGCTGCTTACAGGTGTGCTTTTTGCCTTAGTAGCCTTTGCCCTTCATCTTCCTTTCTTCTTCCCCGTCACAATAGCGATACTTGCTGTTATTGCGCTGAGTGGTGCTACGCATGATATAGCAGCAGACGGAACCTATATGTCTGTGCTCTCAAACGAAGAGCAAGCACGATGGATTGGTTGGCAAGGAGCATTCTATAACATTGCAAAGATTGCTGCGACTGGAGGATTAGTCTACCTTGCAGGTACGTTTATTGAACATTTCGGCGTAACAAAGGCATGGATGTTTATCATGCTTATTATCGCTACAATCATGTTAGTGATAGGCTGTTACCACATCATTATACTCCCAAATCCAAAGAAGACTACAACTGATTCTCCTAAAACATTAAAAGAATCGTTAGGTGAACTTGTTGAGGTATTTATCGACTTTTTCAAGAAGAAACACATAGTATATTATATCTTCTTCATCATCCTCTATCGCTTTGCTGAAGGGTTTGTAATGAAGATTGTTCCTCTCTTCCTCAAGGCATCACGTGCCGACCAAGGTTTAGGATTGAGTGAACAAGAGATTGGACTTTGCTATGGTACCTTTGGTGCTGCAGCCTTTGTCATCGGTTCAATCCTTGCAGGCTATTACATTGCATGGAGAGGACTACAAAAGAGTCTCTTCTCACTTGCATTGGTATTCAATATCCCATTCATAGCTTATACATTCTTAGCTATCTATCAGCCAGAGAGCCTTTGGTTGATTGGTGGTGCTATCGTAATGGAATACTTCGGCTATGGCTTCGGCTTTGTTGGACTCTCCCTCTTTATGATGCAACAGATTGCACCAGGTAAACACCAGATGGCACACTACGCTTTCGCAAGTGGTATCATGAACCTGGGTGTAATGTTACCCGGTATGTTGAGTGGTGTTTTCAGCGATTTCTTGGGGTATCGCCAGTTCTTTATCTTCGTATTGGTATGTACTATTCCAGCACTGTTGGTTACATGGTTTGTCCCATTCACCTATACAGATGATACGAAGACAGAAAAACTTGAAGCATAAGAAAAGAATTTTATAACATAATAAACCAAAACATAATAATTAAAACCAAAGATTATGAGATTAATCATAGAACCTAACTACGAAAAGTTGTCTAAATGGGCAGCAAACTACGTTATTGAGCGTATTAATGCTGCTAAGAATCAAGACAAGCCTTTTGTACTCGGTTTGCCAACTGGTTCTTCACCAGAGGGCATGTATGCTGAGTTGGTAAAGGCATATAAAGAAGGTAAGGTAAGCTTTAAGAATGTTGTTACATTCAACATGGATGAGTATGTTGGTTTGCCAGAGAGTCACCCACAGAGCTATCACAGCTTTATGGCTGAGAATCTCTTTAACCACATCGACTGCCCAAAGGAGAACATTCATATCTTGAATGGTAATGCAGAGAACCTCGAAGCTGAGTGCCAGCATTATGAGGAGATGATTCGTGAGGCAGGTGGTATCGACCTCTTCTTGGGTGGTATCGGCCCTGATGGTCACATTGCTTTCAACGAGCCAGGCTCATCTCTCCGTTCACGCACTCGTATCAAGACATTGACTTCAGATACACGTATTGCAAACTCACGTTTCTTTGACAATGATCCTAACAAGGTTCCAGTACATGCACTGACAGTAGGTGTTGGTACAGTAATGGATGCAAAGGAAGTGTTGATTCTTGTAAATGGTCACAACAAGGCAGAAGCTTTGCGTGCTGTTGTTGAAGGTCCGCTCACACAGAAGTGGACTATCAGTGCTTTACAGATGCACGAGCATGGTATCATCGTTTGTGATGAAAGTGCAACAGACAAGCTAACAGTAGAAACATACAAATACTTTAAAGACATAGAAAAGGAGAACTTGTAATGAAACTGAATTTAAGTTCACAGATTGTACTCAATCAAATACCTGAGGAGTTTTATCGTCCTGCAACAGCTATTGAACGCTCTGAGATAACACGTTTTGAGAAGGTTCCTACCGATATCTTCCCAACAATTGAAGAAGGAGCTATCGACATTGCCAACCACCTTGAGGCAGACATCAAGAAGAGAGAACAAGAAGGAAGAAAGTATGTTATGGGCGTAGGCTCTGGTTCTTCCCTCACTCCTATCTTCCAGGAACTTATCAAGCGTCATCAAGCTGGTAAGTTGAGTTTCAAGAATGTTGTTGTATTCAACGCATACGAGTATTTCCCACTGAGCGAGGAAAACGTAAATCGTGGTATCAATCAGCTCAAAGAGCGTTTCTTGAATCATATTGATATTGATGTAGAGAACATCTTTACGCCAGATGGTACTATTGCTCAGAATGATGTACAGGAGCATTGCCGTCAGTACGAGCAGCATATTAAGGAATTAGGTGGTCTTGATGTTATCCTTTTAGGTATTGGCCGTATGGGTAATATCGCTACCAACGAGCCAGGTTCAAGCATTACCTCTGCTTCACGTCTTATCTTGATTGACGAGACATCACGTGAGGAGATGAAGATGAGCTTCGGTTCTCAGGAGTCTGTTCCTCCATGTTCTATCACTATGGGTGTTAGCACAATCCTTTCTGCACGTAAGATATTCCTTACTGCATGGGGTGAAGAGAAGGCTAACATTATCAAGAAGACCGTTGAGGGTAAAGTAAGTGATGCTATTCCAGCATCTTTCTTGCAAACACATAACGATGCGCATGTTGTTATTGACCTCTCTGCAGCCGCTAAGTTGACACGTATTCAGCATCCTTGGCTCGTTGCTTCATGCAAATGGACAGATAAGTTAGTACGCTCTGCACTTGTTTGGCTTTGCCAGATTACAGGTAAGCCACTTCTCAAGTTGACCAACAAGGACTACAATGAGAATGGTCTTAGCGAACTCCTTGCACTCTATGGTTCTGCATACAATGCAAATATCAAGATCTTCAATGATCTCCAGCATACAATTACAGGTTGGCCAGGTGGTAAACCAGATGCTGACGACACCTATCGTCCAGAACGTGCTAATCCATTCCCAAAGAGAGTGATTGTATTCTCTCCACACCCTGACGATGATGTTATCTCAATGGGTGGTACACTTCGTCGTTTGGTACAGCAGGGACATGACGTTCACGTAGCTTACGAGACATCAGGTAACATCGCTGTAGGTGATGAGGAAGTTGTACGTTTCATGCACTTCATCAACGGCTTTAATCAGCTCTTTGCTAATGAGCAAGATGAGGTTATCAAGTCTAAGTACAAAGAGATTAAGGAGTTCTTGAAGAACAAGAAGGAAGGAGACATCGACTCACAGGATATCCGTACCATCAAGGGACTTATCCGTCGTGGCGAGGCACGTACTGCTTCAACCTTTAATCAGATTCCTCTCGACCATGTTCACTTCCTCGATCTTCCTTTCTATGAGTCTGGTAAGATTGAGAAGCTCCCAATGGGCGAAGCTGATGTGAACATTGTAAGAGAACTCATTACAAAGGTTAAGCCACATCAGATTTATGTAGCTGGCGACTTGGCTGACCCACATGGTACTCACCGTAAGTGTACAGATGCTGTTTTGGCTGCTATCGACCTCGAGAAGGAAGCTAAGTCTGAATGGTTGAAGGATTGTCGCGTATGGATGTATCGTGGTGCTTGGGCAGAATGGGAAATTGAGAACATCGAAATGTGTGTTCCTATCAGTCCTGAAGAGCTACGTGCAAAGCGTAACTCTATCCTCAAACACCAGAGTCAGATGGAAAGTGCTCCATTC
Organism: Prevotella melaninogenica; assembly: GCF_013267595.1. Classification (NCBI taxonomy): domain Bacteria; kingdom Pseudomonadati; phylum Bacteroidota; class Bacteroidia; order Bacteroidales; family Prevotellaceae; genus Prevotella; species Prevotella melaninogenica. The sequence continues at coordinate 482,854 of NZ_CP054010.1, forward strand.
CTTGGCAACGACGAACGTCTTTTCTGGCAGCGTTCAGAAGACCGCAATCGTGGTACTGCTAAGCTTTATGATGACTTAGGTTTGGCTTGCTACGAGGCAATGGAAGCATTTGTTGAATACAAGTTTTAGTACTTATAAGACAAACAAGAATTAATGTATAAGAAGATCTTATTAACTGTTTCCCTCTGCGCCTCACTCTTACAGGTAGGTGCAATGGGAACAGAGAAGAGCAATAATATCAAGAACGATGATGGTTTTACCACCATCGTTTTTGATAGAGCAAACAGCCCTGTTCCTTATCGTATCCCAGCTATTACCGAGACACGTAAGGGAACACTGTTAGCAGCTTGCGACTTCCGCCTTAGTCATACCGACGTGGGATGGAACAACAGAAATGGTTTGTGGCAGATTAACATTGTTATGCGAACGAGTAAGGACTTTGGTAAGACTTGGTCTGATACTGTTTGCGTAGCACGCGGTAACGAACATGCAGCTGACCCAATTCGTACTGCTTTCGGTGACCCAAGTATCATTGCTGACCGCACGTCAGATAATGTATTACTTCACTGTGTAGCAGGTAAGAGTGCTTATCAGACTGCAACCCGTCAGAACCCACAGCACGCTTACTTCTTCCACAGTACTGATGGTGGTAAGACATGGGACAATGGAACAGACCTTACCGAGATGATTCACGGTCTATACGATGGAAAGCTGCCTAATGGTGGCAACCCAGATGGTATTTTCCTCACATCAGGTAAGATTATGCAGAGCCGTTACATCCGTAATGGCAAGTTCTATCGCCTTTACATCGCACATCCTATCCGTCAGAAAGGCGTTGACCGTTGCGGTACCTTTGTTATCTATTCTGACGACTTCGGTCGCACATGGCATGTCTTAGGTACTCCTTCAAAGGCTCCTTCTATTGCTCAGGACGAGTCAAAGGTTGAGGAGATGCCTGATGGTAGCGTATTACTGAGCTGCCGTGACGTTTACGGAGGCAGACGCTTTAATATCTTTACTTACAAAGATGCAGCGAAAGCTACAGGTAGCTGGGGCGAAGAGGTTATGCCACAGAATATGACTGGCAAGCAGGTAAATGCCTGCAACGGTGGTATTCTGATTGTTCCTGCAAAGCGAATTGCTGACGGCAAGAAGCTTTTTGTAGCCCTTCAGTCAGTACCACTCAGCGCACGTCGCGACAGTGTAGGTTTCTTCTATAAGGAGTTAGCAGCTTACGCTGACTATTCTACAGCAAAGGCATTGGGTAGCAACTGGAAGAAAGGTCTGCGTGTAACAGACGAGTCTTCATGCTATTCAACAATGGTACTTATGAAGAACCAGCGTATCGGCTTCCTCTATGAGGTTCGCGGACAGAATGACGGCTATGACATTGAGTTCAAGAGTCTGTCATTGAAGGCGATTACTAATGGAGAATATGACATTCTTCCTTACGTTGATCGTTCTAAGTACGTGGTTGATGCAGCTAAGGCACATCAGACCAAAGCACCACTTGCTGTAAAAAAAAAAGCAAGTGAAAAGAAAGAAATAACAGCCTGGAAAGGCGAACGTATCGGACTTGAGTTCCCATTGCCAGAAGTGGTAAAGGGCAACTTGAAATTAACTATGAGCTGTAGCAATCGACTCCTGTCGACTGCTACAGCTCATTTTCTTTCTGCCGTTATCACCGATGACTTCCAAAACTGTGGTAATCATCCCGACTCCTTACAGACATGGCTCATGCCCGACATCATTGGCGATGATAGCATAAAGGCTGATGATTCTATGTATGGCAAGTCTGCATGGTGCACAATTGAGATTCCTCAAAACATTAAGGCAGGTAGCTACAAATTAAACTTACTGCTACAACAAGACGGTAAGATAGTCAGCACCATCCCATTCACAATAAAAGTGCTTAATCGCAAGCTCACCCTCTCTGACAACTTCCATCTCAACTTCTGGCAACAACCCTACGCTGTTAGTAGATATTATGGTGTAGCTCCTTGGAGTCAAGCACACCTTGACATCCTCCGGCCATACATGCAGTTGCTTGCACGTGCAGGACAACACAATGCATCAGCCATTCTCTTCTACGAACCTTGGGGCGTACAGAGCAATGACAAGTTCGATGCGATGATTGAAACGACACGAAAGGCAGACGGAACATGGTCGTATGATTATACTGCCTTCGACCGTTGGATTTCATTCCTCGACTCTTGTGGAATCAATGGAGATATCAATTGTTTTTCAATGGTGCCTTGGGACATGACTTTCACCTATTATGATGAAGCCTCGAAAAGCTATAAGGAACTTAAAACGACAACTAATAGCAAAGAGTACAGCGACTTATGGATTCCATTCTTACGTTCCTTTGCTGCCCACCAGAAGGAGAAAGGTTGGTTTGACAGAACAGTCATAGCAATGGACGAACGCGCCCTCGATGCTATGCAAGACGCCTACCAAATTGCGCAGGAGGCAGCACCGGGTATCAAGATGTCATTAGCAGGAAACTACCACAAAGAACTTGTCGATAAAATCTATGACTATTGCATTGCTTGGAAGCAACAATTCACACAAGAAGACCTTGCTTTGAGAAAATCAAAAGGTTGGATTAGCACCTCCTATACCGCCTGTCCCAATGCCATGCCAAATGTTGGCAGCAACAACGAGCCGATAGAAGCAACCTACCTCCCACTCTATTGTATTGCTAATGGCTTCAATGGTTTCCTCCGCTGGGCATGGATGAACTGGACTGATAACCCAATGTATGACAGTCGCTTTAAGTTGTTCACACCGGGAGACACCTACATCGTATATCCAGGAATGCACTCAAGCCGCCGGTTTGAACATATAATAAGAGGTGTACAAAACGTTACAAAGATTGAGATATTACGCAAGGAGTACAAGCAAAAAAGAAATCAGAAAGCTTTACAGATGTTAGAAGACGCTCTCTCTCAGTTCAAAAATCCAACACCAAACGAGGCTGAATTGAAATCAAGCATAAATAAGATTGAGTTACTGCTCAACAAATAAACATTATAGGGAAAGGTCTTTCAAAACCCGAAGTGATTAAGCCAAAACAAATTAAGGAGGTATTACACAATACTACTATTATATTACGATGAAATTCTTTTCCTGTCATTTATAACAACTCAAGTAAGCCGATTATAAATTTACAAATTTACAGCATACATGAGATGATAAAAAAGACAGGAAACGCATTTTTAATGGAATTACCCTATCATCGTCATATTGAGAAACTGAATTAGAATTATTCACAAATGGTTATATCCTACACAATAAAAGAAAAAATATTCCTTTCAATCTAATAAATAACATCAAATGGACAAAAAGAGAGAGCATCTTACAACAAAAAAAACTATTTAAATTGCTCATATGTAGGAACTTTTATATCTTTGTAGCAAATAAACAACTTATAAAAATCAAATGGAAGACAAATTAGTTTCTAAACACATATTGGATGCAAGCCAATATGAAGGGAAAGGAAAATGGAAAGGAGTTATACAAGGATGGGTTGTATTCCTAATTATTTATGGCATTACACGCATACCAAACGTACAGCAAGCTATGTTAGACTTTGCTAATTCGATGAAAGGCGTAGCTTGGCTCTCATCTGGAGTAAACTTTATTATTCATGGTCTCTGGATAATTGCAATTCTTTTAGTAATAGGAACGCTGATAAAATGGAAAGAGAAACAGCCCTTCATGGAGTTACAAATCTATGAGGATGGAATCGGCTTTGTAACAATGTTTGGTAAATTGGAACGTGTAGAGCACAATAAAGTTTATTTCCACTACGGGAAATATCAAAAAAGCATTTTCATAGATTGTGCCGTATTGGGTATATCAGCCCATAACATTCCATGGGAGTACTTCTCACAGGCTGACGTTCTACACAAGAATCTTGAACGCTATGCGAACTGGGATATGCATAAGTATCAAAAGAATTAACCTACATTTCAACATTCACAAATGGAGATAAACACATATTACATAATGGCTGCACTTGTTATCTTGTGCGGAATCATAGCAATAGTCATAGGGGTATGGTACAATATCAACTACGGAAAGTTTACACCAAAGATTGAGATCTTTTCAGATGGAACTGGTCGTATGCTTTTCCTTGGTGTCTCTGAACGCTGCAAGAAGCAGATGGTTCGTTTCAACGCAGAGTATCAAGTTGGACAAATCATCAATTATCAAGGACAGAAATATGTCATAGAAGAAATCAAGCCTATTACTACAATAGACGTCAAATATCTTGGTCCACGCCATGGTCTTGCTGCGTACTTGAAAAGAGCATAACCCTTAACAAGTAAAAATCGAGTAGAAAGAAAACTAAACCTTTCCTTTCTACTCGATTATTATTTTTAATCTACACGTTTATAGTTCTTTTATTGGGTCTTCAGGATTTTGGAGTGATAAGGTTTGTCACTTAAGGTTAGGTTTCTTACAAAATGTCACACAGAGAAAAGGAGAAGACGGAGAATTATTTAACCCCAATCGGTCATTAGACCACAATATGTATAATTCTTATTACTATGGTATTGTTTCCTAACATCTTTTTTTTCTTATCGGTATCTTGTATGTCTTTGTAACTTGACGTAGCCCACTACGTCTGCATTACAAAGTCAAACAATCTGCTCGATAATAAAACAAAATATGTTTAGCCTCTAATGACCGATTTGGGTTAAAAAAAGCAATGGAAGTCACGGAGGTACCGTCGGTGCATAGAGCAACGGAGCCTATTTATCAATGCTATTAGCAATTTATATACAAAGCGTTTACCTCAAAATAGTTATCAAGAATCTGTACGCTACACCTCCGTAGCTCTTTGTGCCGTCGGCACCTCCGTAACATTGCGTTTACCTCCGTCCCCTCCGTGACTCCGTGTGCCTATGATATAAGACTTTTAGTTTATCACTCCATATTTCGAAAGAGCTCTTTTATTTGTAAACAAAAAATCATCATAATAAAATAAAGAGATGATTAATTGGATTCGAAAAGACGCCCAATTGGCTTGCAAAAGATGCCCTTTTAAGGTCTTACTAACGCCCTTTTGAAGTCCAATTAAGCACCTTTACAAATACACTCTTATAACTATCTGACTATATGATGATTACAAGAGTGACTAAAACTGTCATTTTGAGTATAAGAACAGCATCTCAAAGCGCAGATTTTTGTAAACAAATTTCCGCCAAACTATTGCTAAAATGAACACAAAAAGACAATCTATCTCTGCCACCACATTTGTGTTGCGTAATCATCAGGACCACCTAAAAGTTCGACAGCCTTGTCGTAATTACTGCGATTATTAATCTGTTGATTCTTATCAAAAGGTATTCTATTAGGCGTCAACAACGTATAACCATTTGTTGCCTGTGGTACAGAGAAGATACGAGGATAACCCGTACGACGAATTTCGTTCCATGCTTCCTGTCCATTTGGGAACAAAGCAATCCACTTCTGCGTAATCAAACGCTCCATTTTCTCATCCATAGGCGCATTGTCGTCCCATTTTATGGTGATCGTAGAAGCCTTTGCAGCCGCTCCACCAAAGCCACCTAAGGCATCTGCATAGTTAGCTTCTGTCGAGGTGTCATCCAACAAATAGTTTACAACACCATCTGCTCCCCATTGATTGAAAGACAATGTTACGCCTCGTTCATAATACTCCTTGGCAGTACCACCACCCATATTCCAACCACGCAAGACGCCTTCCGCCTTACAAAATGCCATTTCCGATGCAGTGAGCCATAAACTTGGTGTCGTTTCTTGCACATTGACTGTTGAATAAAGACGCTTAGCAACAATGTTACTCCCTATCGCTGCTCCAGCCCGACAGCCAATATATTTACGCTGCCCTGCCGTCATAGGCTGTAGGAAATACATACTCATTCGTGGATCTTTATAGCCAGTCATATAGCTTTCAATGTCAGCACAGATACGACTGTCGCCCCATGAAACAGCAGTTGTCCACAAACCCGACTTATTATAACGAATAGCACAATTGTCCTCATTCCCTTCTATGACACCATCTCTCACCGCTTGTTCAGCTAAAGAACGTGCCAACGTTGGTTCTACATTACTGATACGCACAGCAATGCGCAATTTAAGCGAATTAGCAAACTTACGCCACTTATTGAAGTCACCCTTATATACGAGGTCGTATGGTGCAAAGACTATCATTTCCTTAGCCAGTTGCGTGTCAGATGAGATATAAGTAGTAGCCTCATTTAAGTCCTTTATCAGCTGTAAATAGATATCTCTCTGAGATGTATAAACCTCCGTATTATCTGCATTCATACTGAGTGGGAAAGATCCATAGATATCTGTAAAGCGAAGGAAAGCCTGTGCACGCAGAATCAATGCCCACGCATAAGAAATATTCTTCTTACCATTCAGTTTGACAACCTCATCAAATGCAGATACCATAGGAGGAGCATAAGAAGCAGGCCAAGCACACCAAGCATTGCTTGCATTAAAGAGTGTATGATTCTTTGGTAATTCCTTGGTGTAGGTGGTATAACGCCCAAGATAATTACCAACGAAGTCTATCATTGTTTGATAAGCATTCTCCTGCTCTGGAAAAGCTACCCCCTGCATCTGAATCAAAAATGAACCGACAGCGTAGTTATCGCGCTTCAACTCCTCTGGCGATAGCTTACTGCCTGGTCGGTTAATATCAACGAATTCACCCGTACAGGAAGAAAAGACTGTCAGCAGACAGAAGAAGAAAAACAGTTTCTTTCTACTCAACTTCATAATCTTAGAGTTTTACGTTGATACTAAAGCCCAATGAGCGTTGACTGGGCTGCATGAAATAATCAAATCCTTGATAATAAATATCGGTTGAGGAAGTTGCCTCGGGGTCGAAAGGTGCCTTACAATATAGCATCAAGAGATTTCTTGCTGTCAAAGCCACAGACACCTTTGCACCACGAATCAGTTTATCGAAGGTATAACCCAAATAAAGCTCTTTGATTCGGGCGTTAGTAGCACTGTAGACATACTCATCCCAAATCGGAGTTTCTCCTCCGACAACTGTATAATACTTCTCCGTAGAAACCAACTGATTGCCAACTGAGACACCACCGTTATTTCTCAGTTCTGCAGTCTTCTTAGAAACGCCATACGAATCCATAAAAGCTTGCGTCTGTGACACGCAGACACCACCTAAACGGGCTGTTATCAACATTCCAAGTTCTATTCCCTTCCATGAGAAATTATTGCTCAAACCAAGTTGCGCCTTAGGTAAAACAGAACCAACTAACTTAGGTGAAGCTAACTCCATCTGCATCACCTGCCCATCGGTATTGAGCAAAACATTCCCTTGTGCATCACGCTTAAAATCGGTGAATGTATAGAGATCCCCCATCGTACCACCTTGCATCAATATCACCTCACAACCATTCAGACCTCCTTGACGCAATGTCTCGTTAGGATTATCAAGTAATCTAACAACCCGGTTACGGTTTGTACTATAAGTCATATTGGTTGACCAACGAAGATTACTCCACTTCTTGTTATAGCCAATGCTCAATTCTAAACCTCGATTCTGCACATCTCCTGCTTGAATATACTCACGATTAAACGCCCCACCAAGTGTAATAGAACGAAGGAAGGTTTGATTCTTCGTGTCAGATTGGTACAACGTGAACTTTACAGACATAGCTTCTTTAAACAGATGTGCCGTCATTCCTGCTTCCCAAGAGTTCGTGCGCTCTGGATAGAAGTTGTCTGGAAACTTATAAGTAACCGTATGGTAAGTACCAGTAGAAGGAATATACTCATAACGCCAAGCAGAGGAAATATTAGGAGAAATGGCAGAACCCACTGATGCCCATGAGGTACGGAACTTCAAGAAGTCAATGAACTTCGGCAATTTGAGCATCTTTGAGAGAATAGCCGACATACCCACAGAAGGATAGAAGAAGGACTGTTGGGCTGTATTACTAAGTGAAGAGTCCCAGTCGTTACGCCCTGTCACTGTCAGATAAACACGTTCTTGCCAGCCTAACTCCACACTCCCAAGTACGGAATGAATTGCATGACGCGTGATATCAAAGATTGGACGGTTATCTCCCGACACTCTATTATAATCTATTCCATTAGGAGTAAAGATATTTGAAGGCGCTTTTAAACCTCCTTGAAAGCCTGACACGTCATAGGATGTATGTGAGAAAGCAGTACCAACGTTTGCTACCAGCGAGAGAGTACCACACCGTTTAGTAACGTCAGCCATAACATCTGCATAGAAAGAACGGTCATTTATCTTGCAATAACTATAATATCCATAAGGCGAATGAGCGAAAATATCAAGCGTTGAAGCGTATCGTTTGTCTTCCAATCTATTAACAGCTTCATCCCAACGAAGTCTTCCTTCAAGGGCAAACCAATTCGTAAGATGATACTTCACACCAAGGTCTGTAAGGTATCTGTTACGCTTTGTTGTCTTCAACATACGGTTCGTAACCCAATAAGGGTTTTGCATCTTCAAGTCGTCTCCATAGCTCCAATTCTGCAAATTGATATTGCGTGCTACGTCATAAGACTCAAACTCCTTAATAGCATCAAAACTTTCTCCACGTGGAAAGAGATAGACAGAAGTCAGTGGATTAAAGTATTGTCCCTGTGCCAACATATTCTTATCATTTTCTCTGACAAACTTAAAAGAAAAAGTAAGCCTTAGCTTGTCCTGTAATGCCGAGAATACATTCTTAAATGTGAGATTATAACGTTCAAAATCATTGTTCGGAATGATACCACGCACAGTAGACGAACCCAAAGAAAGATAGACTTGATTGCGCTCTGTACCTGACATCACTGTCGCATTATTCGTAAAGTTGACTCCTGTACGGAAGAAATCCTTTGGAGTGTAACCACCAGTACCCGACGTATTCTTCGTTCCCCATGACTTCATCTCATTGGTACGATTGCCGTATTCATTCTGGAAATCAGGTAAGACGAAGGGAGAAAGGAACTGTGTACTTGTAGAAAACTCCACCAATGTCTTCCCCACTCGACCCGATTTTGTCTTAATCATCACAGCCCCCTGCGCTGCGGCTGATCCATAGAGGGCTGCTGCAGCAGCACCACTAAGCACCGACACACTCTCAATATCATCAGGATTAATATCTGAAATACCCTCTGCACCAGGCTGTATCGAATAGATGCCCCCCTTCACATCATCATTACTACGATTGTTAATAGGAATACCATCGACCACATAAAGCGGTTGATTGCTCTGCGCTAAAGACTTCGGACCACGCATTACCACACGTGCTGCACCCCCCATTCCTGCTGCAGACTCATTAACAGAGATACCAGCCATCCTACCCGCCAAGGCATTAGCAATGTTAGTTGTCTTCACCTTGTTCAACTCGTCACCATCCATCTGCTTGACATTATAGTTCAAAGCCGTACCCGAACGGCTGATACCCAAAGCTGTTACAAAGACTGCCTCTAACTCATAGGGACTCTCCTTCAACACAAACAACTGATTATTTCTATTCTCTATACGCTTTTCTATCGCATCAAAACCGATACAAGAAATAATCAAAATAGGGTTAGGTGTTTCTGATTTTAGGACAAATTTACCCTCTAAATCAGACATCGCACGTACCTTAGAACTACCCTTTACCATGATGGTTGCACCAATAAGCGGATTACCCTCTACATCTTGCACCTGCCCATTAAAGGTATAGAGCGTTGGCGCAACAGGCTCCTCTCTCTTACGTTGTTGGTAAGCAGCTTCCGTACTATTCGTATATCTATTTTTTATAGCTGGTTTCTCCTTCTTCAGATAGATAATATTATCGATGATTTTATAAGTTATCCCCGTATTTTCAAAGAGTCTATTCAAGACAAAATCAATCGGTAAATTACTTATAGAAACAGCATTAACCTTCTGTTTCCCAAGCGCATCATCATAGAAAAAACGATACTTAGTTTTCGACTTAATTCGTTGTATAACAGTCTTTAAATCAGTTTGGTTTGTTGTTAGTGATACCTGTGCAGAAACACTATGTACACCTATCATCAAAAGAAAGGCACACATAAACGTTCTGAGGGAAAGTAATACTTTCAGACGACCATCTATCACCATGGAATCAGTTTAAATAGTATTATTCTTACAATACACTAACAAAACATTGAGTTTACATACACAAAGATAGTCAATTATCTTTATTTAATAAAGATGCCTCATACCCATTTCACATAAATTAACCCCTTCATTCCTCTTTACAAGTATAAAAAGTGTATCTTTGTTCATAAATATTGAAATTCTCCTGCTAACAACATTGCAAAAAATAAAGTTGTAGATAGGATAGAACCATAGTAAGCAGGATTAAAGAATAAACAATGACATTACCAGAACAAAGGTTCCGACAGATATTTAGGGCATTATATCCCTCCCTCTCCTTCTATGCTACTCGTCTTGTACAAGACGATGAGGCAGAGGATATCGTACAGGAAGCTTTCATGGAGTTATGGAAACGAAAAGAAGACATTGAAGACGAGAGCCATATCAAGGCTTTCCTCTATCGTATTGTCTATACTCGTGCGCTCAATATCATTAAGCACCGCACCGTTGTCAATAACCATGCTGACAGCGTGAAGAAAGTAACTCAGTTCAAGTTAGACTATTATGACCCAGAGGCTAACGACGTAATGGGCTACATAGAAGGACTGGAAACAAGAAAGCAAATCAACGATGCCATCAGCGAACTTCCTGCTAAATGTCGTGAAGTTTTCATACTGAGTTATCAGCACGATAAGAAAAACAAGGAGATTGCAGAGCAGTTAGGAATCTCGATTCGCACTGTTGAGGTACATTTATACAAGGCTTTGAAGACTTTAAGAACAAGGTTAAAGCGACATACTTAAGGACTTTTCAAAGAAAAAGTATGTGGCAAGAAATTTATAGTGGTTATAAGTGGCATCTCTTAAAAGTTTAAACACAAAAAATAGACCTTATACTCCAAACCTCAAAACACCAAGCTTTGTCCTAATTTTTCACATATTGCTTTTATAAAGACCACAAAATGGCTTGCAATTAACGCCCTTTAGGCTTGCAAAAGGTGCCCTTTTGAGCTCTTACTAACGCCCTTTTGAAGTCCAATTAACCACCTTTTAAAATCCTTATTTACAACTATCTGATAGTAAACAACTTACAAATGCACTAAAATAAATCACTTTTATGCCATTTTTCTACCTTTTCTTCGAATATTTTGTCAATATATTTCCTTGCTTTTTTGAGATAAATCCCCCACGGAGATATGAGGCTAATAGTGCTTTTATTTAAAGACACGTAGCCCACAGAGGCATCGATGGTGTAAGAAGTAAAGGAATATAACAACAATATTTATTGAGAAGAATACACCATCAACCCTTAGTTAGCAATGTAAACACATTATATAATCTGATGATATATCAATCTTTATAACATTTTTTATTAATTCCTATTACGTAAAAAGACGAATTAGGTTGTTATAAGAAATGAGTAGCAGGAAAACTGCTGACTAAAATATTAAAATACAATACGCCTCAGTTGAAACAAAACAGAATGAGTGAAATAAATAACAAGACCATTAAAGACTATCTTATTGGCAAAGCAACAGCCAAGGAGATGGAGCAGCTGGCTGAATGGCTGGCAGTCTCGGAGGAAAACCAAAAGGAATTCTTCGAGATGGAGTTGGCTTTCCATTTAGGAAAGAACAACTCGTTTGCTACATCTAAGAAAATTGAAGAAGCAGAGACTAAACTATTTGACCAAATCACTGAATACGAAGAACAGAACAGAAATAAGAATAAACTTTATTTTCTCCGCTATGCTGCAGCAATTATTGTTGCCGTATTACTGATTGGAGGAGGACTCTTTGCCTATCTTCACCAGTCTGCAGAAACGATTACTATTGCAGCGATGAACGAGGTAAAGAAAGTCGTTTTACCTGATAATTCTACCGTATGGCTCAACAAGGGAGCTACAATTAGTTATGCAGATAACTTTGAGGGCGACGAGCGTAAGGTAAACTTAAAGGGCGAAGCATTGTTCCACGTAACAAAGAACGCTGCAAAACCATTCATTGTAAACAGTGATGGAGCATCAGCAAAGGTATTGGGAACAACCTTCAACTTTAAAGATCAAGCTACTGATGGAAAAGAAGTTATCAGTTTGATAGAAGGTAGATTGGAAGTAACAGGACTGAACGGAGAAGGAAAGGTTGTCCTTCATCCTAACCAAAAGGCTACTGTCAGCAAGGATTCCAAGACCATTAAGACAGAAAACAGTTATGCACTTGCCGACGCTGTATGGCGTGACGACATAATCCCATTTAACAATATGCGAATCAATGAGATTGCCAAAATCCTTGAGCAGCTCTACGATTACAAGATTATTGTTGACGCTAAGTTAGACCACACAAAAACTTACACAGGTGTAATCAAGAGAAACAAGGATATAAGAAATGTCTTAGACGGACTTTCTTATACCATCTCTTTCCACTACACCATCCACGACAAAGAGATAACCCTCTCAGAATAAGTTTCTGAGAGAGCTATCTTTTTGCCACGAAACGGCTAAATCAGTTTCTTAAATTTTGGAAAAGCTATAAAATGAGAAGAGACTATATAACTCGTTTCTAACGACAACTCAACTCTACTTCAATAACAAATTAAAATGTTATTAGCGGTCAGCACCATTGGTGCTTACCATCCGCACGACATGTGTTAGGCATCAACACATCGGTTGAAGATAAAGAGAAAGGGGCATTATGGTCGTTATAATGAAGATAGTAAGACGCTAATAGCTTTCCAAGATGAGAAAGATTTAATCAAACGACACTATAAAAAGAATTATTTACGTGAGAAAGTAATATCTATTCTCACGTAAATAATTCAATAATAGGATTTCTAAAGGACGTGTGAACCAGTCAAAGCCCAATAAGCAAAAGCAAGAATTGCAAGCGTAATGATGATGCGGAAGATACAACCTGTTATCTTCTTAATCAGAATAAGACCGATAACTAATACGGCAAGGAGGGCTATAAAATATTGTAAGTTCTCCATTCAAGAATGCTTTATTTGAATAAATGTCTGAATACAGCAGGTATTGGTGTCTCAAACTCCATACGCTGGTGTGTAACAGGATGATGAAAACAGAGTACGTATGCATGTAGACAAAGACGATGAAGTGGGTCATCACCATTACCATACTTTATGTCACCGCAGACAGGATGCCCCATATCGGCTGAATGTACACGAATCTGATTCTTACGACCTGTCTCTAACTGATACTCAACAAGGCTGTGAGCTACCGTACGATCAAGCACATGAAAATGTGTAACGGCATATTTTCCACCATTATCCACTGGCGAGCTATAGGTTACGTATGACTTATTATCCTTTAGCCAATTGGCAATCGTACCTTCATCATGCTCCATCTCACCACTTACTACAGCTACATAACGACGATCATAAACGATATTATGCCAGTCATGCTCAAGTAACTGCTCCGTCTGTATGTCCTTAGCATAAATCATCAGTCCTGATGTATCACGGTCAAGTCGATGGACAACATGTGCCGTACACTTCTGCTTTGTCTTACGGAAATAATCGTCAAGAACAGTCTTCACATTCAATGAAGAATGGCCAGCAGCCATTGAAAGAATACCAATATTCTTTTCAATCACTACCAAAAATCTGTCTTCATAGACGATCTTCACATAGCGACTACGGAAGAGATCGTTCTTCTTGCTCTTGCTAACAGATATCTTGTCGCCAGCCTTCAGTGGATGGTCAAACTGTGTAACGCACTTACCATTCACCTTGATACCACGATTCTGTAGCGTTGCCTTAACCTTACTCTTACTCTCATTCAGGTTAGCCAACAACCATTCAAGCAATGGAGCGGGGGCCGTCACCTTATAATGCTTATATTTTTCTTCTGTATATGGGTTCTTTCTTATCATACTACAAAAGTACAAAGAAATAATGATTAAAACTATTACACACCTAATAAATCATCCGAATGGCCTACGACTGAGATAAAACAGCTAATATATTGCTTTCCTATAATAAGATTGTCAATACGCTCAATGCCGTTTTAGAACATCTTGACCCACTCACGAAAGCGTACAACACCTTCTTCGCCAAACTTGGAAAGACTTGCTATTGCTTGCTCTATCGTCTTCTCTTCATCAAGATGAGACTTAGAAAAGAACTTATCAGCATAACAAATTACCTTCTCTTCCATGGTTTCAGGGAGGAAGTCTTGCTGAGGAAGTGGCAGCTTTTGTGCAATGATTTGGCTACGAGTGATACCCGCTCCAGTATGACGTTCACAAACGCGAGCATGTCGAGGGAAGCCTTCTGCACGCAACATCTCTGCACCAATACGACCATGACAGATATAAGGCTCAGTGCCGAAACATTGTATGCCTGAGGCATTGCAACGTACGATACCTATATCATGTAGCATTGCAGCTTCCTCAATGAACTGTCTGTCAAGCGATAACTCTGGATGACAATCAGCAATAGCAAGTGCTTTATCCGCTACAGCACGACTATGAACAAGAAGGATATGACGTAGTTCGTTATCCTCGGGATAGTATTTATTGATAATTACTTGGTAATCCATATCACGAAAAAAGCCACACCTCCTCTCCCAGTCGGCTTACACCGCCATGAATGAGGAGCCGTGGCCCTATCATTTATAATAATGATTCTTTATTCTTCGTGTGCTCTCTCGATGTAAGCGATAACGTCGCCCTTGTCTACCTTGGCACCCTGCTTAGCGTTGATTTCCACTAACTTACCACCGAGGGCAGCAGGAACAGTCACGAACTCGCCCCAAGGAGCTTGAACGTAGCAGAATACATCACCTTCTTTATACTCCTTACCGATGAATGGTTCGATAGTTGGAGCAGCCTCACCATCACCTTGGAATTCCCAGAAGAGCTGACCCTTAACAGGAGAAACGATAGCATCAGCCTTAGCATGCTTGAATGCTGCTGCCTCCTCTGGGCTTACCTTTGCACCGAGTTTAGCATCCTTTGCAGCCTGAAGGTCAGCAAGGAAGTTCTTCTTAGCCTGTCCGCTCTTGTAGTTACGGTACTGCTCTGGGTGCATAGCCAACTCGAAGAGTTCCTCATCATCCTGTCCGTAATCCCATCCGTTCTCATCCATTTCCTTACGGAAGTCGTCAAGAGCGTTTGGAAGTAAGGTGTGAGGATCGGCATCAGTGAACTCAAGACCCTTCTGCTTAGCAAGGTCTTTCAACTCCTGACATATCTCACCAGGAACACGACCACTCTTACCAAGAATCATTCCCCACATAGAATCGTCCATCATTACGAAGCGACCCTTACCCTGCTCAAGGGTGAGGAGGTTCATAAGGGCAATGTTCTTTGTATATTGTGAGAATGGAGTCACCAATGGAGGATAACCTACGCGTGGCCATACATATGCCACCTCATCGAACAACTTAACAAGCATATCATCAACAGAAAGCTCTGGTTCGCCCTTCTTCTTGCGGAGGTTATTGATAGTTGAACGAATACCACCAAGGTCAGCCATCATTGAACCCATCATACCACCTGGCAAACCACAGCTAAGAAGCAATGAACTCATAATCTTATTCTGTGGGTTAATGAAGTAGCCGAGCCACTCATCAATAAACTCCTGAGTCATAGCACGTGCCTTCATGTAGGCATCCATGTTGATTTCTGGTACATCAAAGCCAGCATTCTTCAACATGCTCTGTACAGAGATAACGTCTGGATGAACCTTACCCCATGACAAAGGCTCAATAGCAACATCAAGAATATCAATACCATTCTTGGCTACCTCAAGCATAGAAGCCATTGACAAACCTGGACCAGAGTGACCGTGATATTCAAGAATAATGTCTGGATGTTTCTCCTTAATGCGACGAGTCAACTCACCAAGGAATGCAGGCTGACCGATACCAGCCATATCCTTCAAACAAAGTTCCTCTGCACCAGCTGCAATTTCCTCATCAGCCAACTTACAGTAGTACTCAATTGTATGAACAGGAGAGGTAGTGATACAGAGTGTTCCCTGTGGAGTCATACCAGCTTCCTTAGCCCACTTCAATGCAGGTGCAATATTACGAATGTCATTCAGACCGTCGAAAAGACGAGTGATATCCACACCCTGAGCATGCTTTACACGATACATCAATGCACGAACATCATCAGGAACAGGATACATACGCAAAGCGTTCAGACCGCGGTCAAGCATGTGCGTCTTGATACCAGCTTCATGCAGAATCTTGGTGTAGGCACGTACAGACTCGTTTGGGTTCTCACCAGCTAAAAGATTAACCTGTTCAAATGCACCACCATTGGTTTCTACACGTGCAAAACAGCCCATCTCAACGAAGACTGGTGCGATACGAACTAACTCATCCTTACGTGGCTGGAACTTACCAGAGCTCTGCCACATGTCTCGATAAATGAGACTGAACTCAATTTTCTTTCCCATATATATTTTCAATATGTTACTAAATGAAGGGATTGCAGCATGCAATCTGACCTGCAAAATTAGATAAAAATTTCCAAAAAACGACTGACCGCTAATATTTTTTGCAATAATTGACTATCTTTGCAGTCTAAAAGTTAGTACATGAAGAAAAAGTTTTTCCCTCTCTTCGGCTTTGCACTGCTTTTCCTTACAGCTTGTTACAACCAAGTATCGACTGGAGATTACAGTGCTATCGATGTTGAGGTTCAAATGAAAGGTGATAGTACACGCTACGGATTGGCGTGCGACGGTTGCTCTGATTCTATAATTGTTCTCCTACCAAACGAGGGAGGTGACCCTGTAAAGTTTGACATTGTAACAGCAAAACGCAATGGCATGGTTTATGGTACACCCGAGATAGGCGACGAATTAGCTATTGTTCCTAATCCTATTGACCCCTTTGAGGCAGAAATGGTTATTAATCTTGAACAAATGAAGGGTACATGGACTTTCCAAGTCTTGCCAAAGTTGAAGCCTAACCCTACGAAGACAGAGGAGGAAATATTGGCTGGCATGAGCGATTCTATGAAGGCTGCCTTGTTTACACCGCGTGAGTATGGCTTTACACTGAAGAGTTATAACCAGGCTTCACCTGTGGGTTACATCATGAAAGCTAACTCTTTGGAAGATGAAAGTCCTGTGGAATATCCTAAGGTGACTGTTTATACGAGCTGGCACATCTTCAACGGTAGACTTTATATCTATAAAGACACACTTGACGAACAGGGACACCGCATCCCACAAGACTCTGTCGGCTTTGACTCTGGTTCTATGCGCTACCTCTCTGAAGACTCCATGGCTGCTCTTTTCGGTAAGAAAGTGATGCAGTATCACCGCAAGAAGAATGCGTTGGAAGCAAACAAAGAAGCTCAAAAAGCAGAAGAGAAGAACGCTATTACACAGAGTTTTAAGAAATAAATATGTTTCTTCCGTTAAATCTATAGATGATTCTTACATAGTTTTAACGGAAGGACTGAAGTAACTTATTAAACAAAATGATAGGATAAAAACTATCAAACTACATATTTTATTATAACTTTCCGACGCAAGATACCTTTTCTTATTAATACCTCAAAGATACGGATAGAGATTTGAAAAATCATTACATAATTTCAAATAAAACATCTATAAATAAAGACAAAAACACATATAAAAGGAAGACTTGTAACCAAAAGGAAATCAATTAGTTAGAAAGTAGCATATCAAAAGATGCTTAATTGGACTTCAAAAGGGCGTTAGCAAGGGGCTTAAAGGGCACCTTTTGCAAGCCAAAAGGGCGTCTTTAAGAAACCTAAAGGGCATGTATTAGACTTGAGTCGTCTGAAAATAGTTTACATATATTGCATAATCAAGGAATAAGTTGTTTGTAGAAAACGGTCAGACACCAAATCTATTCACATTTTACCTTGTATTTATTCCCCTTTGTGAGAGCATCTAATTGGGGATAGTTATCGTAAAAATATGAGCGTTGTAATCTAATAAACCGATTTAGGTTTAATCTTTTCAAGCACAAGATTTGGCTGTTATTACAATTTTATATACCTTTGCGCAGATAATTATAGAGGTAATTTAGCCGTCATATACATAGGCTAAAAAGCCTTTCACAACCAAGGCAGCAATGCCGTTATAAAAAGGAGACCACTACAGGTTTTAAGAATATGAAGAAATTAATAGCGTTGTTTTCAATCATAACAATACTCTCCTTCTCTTGCTCAACCATCGTTTCAGCACAGGCACCAGCCAAAGCAGCGACCACAGCTACTGCTGACACACTTTCAGATGATGCACTGAACGAGACAGGTGTAGCCGATACAGCAACCGTTAAAACACCAACCGCACAAGATACGGGCATCCACCAATCCTTAAAGCGTAAGTTCATCGAGGGTAATGCAGGCTTCATGTCGTTGGTAGCATTAGCTTTGGTGTTAGGCTTAGCATTCTGTATTGAACGCATTATCTATCTAAGTCTTTCAGAAATAGACGCCAAACGATTTGTTGGTAAGTTGGATGATATGATTGTTGCAGGCGAGATTGAACAGGCAAAAGCACTGAGTCGCGACACACGTGGACCAGTAGCTTCCATCTGTTATCAAGGTTTGTTGCGTATAGACGATTCTATAGAAAATATAGAACGTAGCGTTACCTCATACGGTAGTGTTCAGAGTGCTAACCTTGAGAAGGGCTGTTCATGGATTACACTCTTCATTGCAATGGCTCCATCACTCGGTTTCCTTGGAACCGTTATCGGTATGGTTATGGCGTTCGATCAGATTCAAGAGGCTGGCGATATTAGTCCAACGATTGTGGCATCAGGTATGAAGGTGGCTTTAATTACAACCATCTTCGGTATCATCGTAGCCCTCGTGCTGCAGATATTCTACAACTATATCCTCTCAAAGATTGACCATATCACAGCACAGATGGAAGAATCAGCCATCACATTGTTGGATGCAATCATGAAATATAAACTTAAGAGAATTCAGAATTCATAATTCAAAATTCATAATTCATAATTGAGAAATTCAAAATTCATAATTATGAATTAAAGAAGTAATTACAATTATGAATTCTGAATTCTGAATTCTGAATTAAAAAGTGTTATGATGAAAATAAAAGGTATAGCAAAGATGGACGAAGAACGCATATCACAGCGTGTCCTCTACGTGATAGTAGCGTTATCAGCTATTGTCTTTTTGGCTTTCTACCTCATTGGCTATGACACCCCTTTTACAGGCAACACAGCATTCAATGCACCTATGCTTACCGACGTTTTGCTTTGGTTTATGTGGGGATTGCTTGCTATCACAACTATAGCCTCTATCGTTGCCGTAGTTCGAGGCATACGAAGAGCCAACCGAAGTGAAGGAATGACGAATGGTATTCCTGCAAGAAAGATTACCTATACTACATATGGAATAACAGCACTCATCTTACTCTTGACCTTTGTTTTCGGTTCTACGCAGACAATGATGGTCAATGGAGAGAACTTCACAGATAGCTTCTGGCTTCGTATAACAGATATGTTTGTGAACAGTTCACTACTTTTACTTGTTCTTGCAGCAGGAGTAGTAGCCTTTGGAGCGACTCGTTATTACAGAAAGGGACGCGGAAAATGATGTTTCGTAAGAGAGAACGAAGGAAAGTTCCTATACTAAATACGACGTCAACGGCAGATATTTCGTTCATGCTGTTGATATTCTTCCTTGTTGCCTCTTCTATGGACCTCGACAAAGGACTGTCACGTCAGTTGCCTGCTATCGACAAAACAAAGACACCACCTGCTGCCGTTGATAGCAGAAAAGTAATGCGTATTGTTATCGATGCGGAGAATCAAGTGACACTTGATGGAAAGGTTGTGACGATGAAGGAGCTCTTACAGCGCGCAACACAGCTTATTCAAACTAACGGAAAGGGGCATCTTATCCAGTTACAGAGCAGCCGTAACGCTTCATACGATACTTATATCCACGTGCAAAACCAATTAGTTGCAGCGTATAACACCCTTCGCAACCAACGTGCACTCAATCTTTTTGGAAAAGAGTTTGAGCTATGTAGCAACGAACAGCAGAAGCAAATAGCCGACGAAGTGCCTATGCGAATATCAGAGGTGTATACTGTTAGCAAGGCAGACAACACAGAGAAAGGGGGTACAGAATGAAACTCTATCGTGGAAGAAATCATGAGATCCCTGCATTGAACACAGCTTCTATGCCCGATCTTATCTTCTCTATTCTTTTCTTCTTCATGCTGGTTGTACACATGAGGAAAGCAAACGTACACGTAAAGTACCAAGTGCCAATGGCAACAGAGCTTTCACGCATGTATAATAATTCAACTATACAGCACATCTATATTGGTCGTCCCATCAATAGTCTCGGTCAAGTAGAAGGAGAGAAGATGGTTGTACAATTAAATGACCATATCACAACGATTCCTGAAATAAAGAAATATCTGATTCAACTCTCTGCCGCCTTACCGCCAGAACAGCGCAAGGAGCTAAGTGTAAGCATCAAGGCAGACCGCCATGCAGATATGGGTACGATTATGGATCTCAAACAAGTGTTGAGAGAGGCTAACGTGTTGAATGTCAACTTTACAGCCACAATGAGTAGGAATAACAAACTGAAGTAGGTTATAAAGTTGTAATTTGTTGTAAAAAACGACTTTTTAACTTACTTATTAAGAGTTTTTTTAATACCTTTGTAAGCAAAATCAAATTGTAAATAATGGCACATAGAAGTTTAGATCGTCTTGATAAGAAGATTCTGCACCTCATTTCTGAGGATGCAAGAATTCCATTCCTTGAGGTTGCACGTGCATGTAACGTCAGCGGTGCAGCCATTCATCAACGTATTCAGAAGTTAACAAATCTTGGAGTATTAAAGGGTTCACAGTTTATTATAGACCCAGAGCGTATCGGTTATGAGACCTGTGCATTCATTGGTTTGAACCTTAAGAATCCTGAGAAATTTGATGATGTTGTTGAAGCTCTGCGTCAGATTCCAGAGATTGTAGAGTGTCACTACACCACAGGTGAGTATGACCTCTTCTTGAAGATTTACGCATACAACAACCATCACCTTATGTCTGTCATTCACGACAAGCTGATGCCACTTGGTCTGTCACGCAGCGAGAGCTCAATCTCTTACAATGCTGTTATCGACCGCACCTTACCTATTGAGGGTATGAAGGTTGCTGACGTCGTTTTAGATGATGATGAAGAGGACGAGGAGTAAGAACATTATCTACCTATTATTAATAGCGTAGAATAACCAAAAATCCTTCTATAAAGGATGAAACATACAAAGAAGCCCGCACAGTCGATGTGTGGGTTTCTTCGTTTTCATGCTTTCCTCCCCTATTCAAACAATTTATCCCTCGATTATATCAGCTCTTATCACGTCACTTTTTACACATCATCAGCTGCGAAAAGTATTGACATAAAACTCAACAACAAGCCTCTTTTTAATGCTCAAAACCAACATAAGCCATACGCCTATAACTCCCTATTAACGAAACAGTTACAAAACAACATTTCTAAAGGTGCTTAACAAGGGCGCAAAAGGGCGTTAGTTAGCCCTCAAAAGGGCATCTTTTAGAAGCCAATTGGGCGTTAATTCAAACGCTGTTAAGCATCAATTAAAATTGGTTATGTGATTTTTCTTTACAAAATCAATAAATATAAAGACTTTAAGAAGAACTTAGTAAGAGGTACTGAACTCACAGAAACTTTATCATTTTATAAATAAAAAAAGTCCTCACAAGCAGAAATATACTTGCGAGGACTTTTCAATATAATTTATTTTAAGCTGTAGAACAATTTACGAGCGACCCATTACTACTTAGTATATGGGCTTTTACCCGTTGTCATACAACTATTATTCCTTGATATTTGGCTCTTCCAAACCGAGGTTGCGCTTCTTATCTACTACCTTCAAAGTAAGACCAATGATAAGAGCAATCACACCCAAACCAGCAAGCATAACCAACGGAGCTGTGTAGTTGAGCTGTGTTGGGTCAGTAACACCTACGTTTGTCTTATCAAGTACCTTACCAATAAGGAGTGGGAACAACCACAGACCGATATTCTGAATCCAGAAGATAAGGGCGTAAGCAGAACCAATAATCTTTGCATCTACGAGTTTTGGAACACTTGGCCACAATGAAGCTGGTACGAGTGAGAAAGAAGCACCGAGAACGAGGATGGTTACATAAGCAACGATAACACCACCTACCTGGCTTGACTTAAACTGTGGAAGAACAAAGGCAAAAGTGAGGTGACAAACAATCAGAAGCAATGAACCCAAAACGAGCATAGAAGCTGCCTTACCCTTATGATCAACATAGCTACCAAGGATTGGTGTAATACCTACTGCGAGCAATGGGAATACAGCAAAGATAGACTCTGCAGACTGACGCATATAACCCATGTAGCAATAAACTACAAGGCTCAAAACAGACAAGAAGAGCATAAAATTCTTCAAAGCCTTATTCTTCATGAAGTTGAACATGAATGCAGTTGCAGCAACAACGAGCATGATAACATACTGTATGATAGTCACACTTGATGAAGCCCAGAATGAACCTGCAGGAAGTTCGTGGAAGGTAAGGTTACACTGAAGCATATTTACAGCGTACTTCTGGAATGGGAAGATAGCTGAGTAATAAAGCACACAGAGCAATGCTACGAGCCAGAAGCCCATACTTGACAGAATCTTACCAAGGTCGCTAATCTTGAATGGATCGTCTTTCTCCTCTGCCTCACCTGTCTGTGAGTCGAGCTTCTTATCCATGAAGAAGTAAACGATGAACATCATCAATGCAATACAGATAAGTACTACACCGAAAGCTACAGAACGAGAAACATTAATATCGCCACCAAGTTTAGCAAAGAATGGTGAGAAAATCATACAGGTAGCAACACCAAGACGAGCCAAAGCCATCTCTGAACCCATTGCCAATGCCATCTCACGACCCTTGAACCACTTTACAATACCACGAGAAACAGTGATACCTGCCATCTCAACGCCACAACCAAATATCATGAAACCACAAGCTGCAACCTTTGCAGAGGCTGGCATACCCTGATAGAAAGGAGATACACCCAACTGCTCGAAGACAGGAATGTGGTTGAGGTTATTGGTAAACCATACGTCAAGTGCACTACCAGCAAAGCTGTCGCTGATGGCATAGTACTTGATTAAAGCACCAGCTAACATCACTGCACCAGACAAGATAGCAGTGAAACGAACGCCCATCTTATCGAGGATGATACCTGCGAAGATGAGGAAGAAAACGAAGACATTAAGGAATGTCTCTGAACCCTGCATAGTACCGAATGCGGTTGAGTCCCAACCTCTCTGCTCCTGCATCAACTCCTTGATTGGAGAAAGGATATCAACAAAGATGTAGGCACAGAACATTGCCAGGGATAAAAGGAGGAGAGCCGTCCAGCGCATCGCTGCTGAATCTCTCAATGATGTTTGAATTTTATCAGTCATGATGATTTTATTAGTTAACAAGTTTACGAGTTGACAAGTTTGACAAGTTGACAAGTAAACCAGTTATTTGTTAGATTATAAGTTAAAAATGAATGAATTGATGAGTGAATAGGTTGGCGAGTTAACGAGTTTATAAGTTGACGAGTTAACACGTTTACAAGTAAACGAGTTAATACTATCAAGCAACTTGTCTACTTGTTGACTTATTGACTTGTCTACTTGTTTGACAAATAAACGAGTTAATACTATCAAACAACTTGTTGACTTGTAAACTCGTTCACTTGTCTACTAATCACCTACTTCTTCAGCCAGCGGTCGAGCCAATTAAAGAATGTACGCTGCCAGAGAACACTGTTTTGTGGTTTCAATACCCAGTGGTTCTCATCAGGATAGAGAAGTAACTCAGCAGGGATACCACGCAGACGAGCTGCATTGAAAGCACCCATTCCTTGATTAGCATTAATACGATAGTCTTTCTCGCCGTGGATACAAAGGATTGGAGTATCCCACTTATCAACATTCAAATGAGGACTGTTTGCGTAAGTACGCTTTGCAGCTTCGCTCTTGTCCTTATTCCAATAAGCATCGTCATACTCCCAGTTGCTGAACCAAGCTTCCTCAGTATCTGTGTACATACTCTCAAGATTGAAAGCACCATCATGAGAGATGAAACACTTAAAGCGCTTCTTATGAATACCTGCAAGATAATAAACAGAGAAGCCACCAAATGAAGCACCAACAGCACCTAAGCGGTCTTTGTCTACAAATGGGAGATTGTTAGCTGCATCATCAATTGCTGAGAGGTAGTCGTTCATACACTGACCGGTCCAGTCGGTACTAACTTCCTCATTCCATGCACTACCAAAGCCTGGCAAGCCACGACGGTTTGGTGCAATGATGACATAGCCATTGGCTGCCATTATCTGAAAGTTCCAACGATAGCTCCAGAACTGAGAAACAGGACTTTGTGGTCCGCCTTCACAGAAGAGCAATGTAGGATATTTCTTATTTGGATCGAAGTGTGGAGGAGTAATTACCCATTCCATCATTTCCTTACCATCAGTTGTCTTTACCCAACGAGACTTTACATCACCCAAAGCTAACTGGTCATAGATATACTTATTCTCAAAGCTGAGCTGTGTCTGAACGCTTGCTTTCTCCTTCTTAGCAGGAGTTATAGCGAAGATTTCATTAGCTTGAGAGATGCTCTGACGGATAGCAAGCAACTTCTTATCACCAAGGAGTGAGATGCTTACATAGTTATGATTGCCTTCTGTAAGCTGCTTCACCTCGCCCTTAAGATTCGTCTGATAGACGTTGACCGTTGCATGCCATACACCAATGAAATAGAGGTCCTTTGAATTAAGGCTCCATGTGTAGTCGTCTACATTTGAATCGAAGCTTTCAGTAACGTATGTCTTCTTGCCTGTTGCCAATTCATAGACACAGAGGCGGTTGCGGTCACTCTCATAACCATTGTTCTTCATACTCTGCCATGCAATGTACTTGCCGTCAGGTGAGAACTTAGGGTTAACATCGTAACCTACATTCATATCGCCAGCCTGATGATTTACAGCCTGATTGCGCATACTCTTTGTAGCATCAATCTTTGGCTCAACATAGTCGGCTGGCTTGCAGAGATTCTTTGTTTGGCGAGTCTCCACATTATATATATATATGTCGGCATCGGTAGAGATAGCATACTGTGTACCTTCCTTCTTACGGCAGGTATAAGCAATGAACTTAGAATCCTTGCTCCAATCAATCTGCTCAATACCACCGAATGGTGCCAACGGACTCTCATAAGGTTCACCTTCGAGTACATCAACACCCGCACCAACACCCTCAGCAGTTACATCTGCCACAAATGGATGTGCATTTGTTCTAACGTAATGGTCCCAGTGACGATAGTTCATGTCAGTGATAACCATACCCGTAGCCTTTGGCAAGTCGCTTGGGTTCTGCTTGATAGTGCCATAGTAAGGGATGCTCTTGATAAGAACAACACGCTTACAGTCTGGAGAGAATCGGAAACCTTCGATGTCGATATCCGAATGTGTCAACTGCTTACGGTTAGTACCGTCTACATTCATTGTCCACAGCTGTCCACCTGTAAGGAATGCCAAGGTGTTGTTGTCGAGCCATGCTGCATCTCCCTCACTCTTTGCAGAGGTAGTCAGCAGACGGTCGTTCTTACCATCGGCATCCATCACGCGTAGTACCTGGTGTCCTTTGTTTTCCTTGACACTGTAATAACCCACCTGATAGACAACCTTCTTGCCATCAGGTGAGGCTTGTGCAGCACCGATACGTCCCATAGCCCAAAGTGTCTCAGGAGTCATGAGGTCACTTGTCAGCGTAATGTTGTTACGTCCGATGTTCACATCCTGTGCTTGTGCAACGCTACCACTCATCATCAGAGCCGCAGTCATTGCCATGGTTAAGTTTTTGTTCATAGTTATAGACCTTTCTTTTTCTTATTTAGCTCATCTTGCTTGCGTCGAAGTTCTTCTTGCTGCTGCTTCTGTAACTCCTGTAAAGCCTGCATACGAGCGAAGAGTCCACTACCCATATTGTTCTTAGGGTTGTTCTTTCGCTCTTCACGACGTGCTTCAAGGATAGCCAGAAGTTTCTCCTCATTGGTTGTCTTGCGCAATGCCCACATGATAGCAGCTGAGAAGAAGAGTGATATAAAGTAATAGAAGTTCAGACCTGATGAATAATCATTGAACATGAAGAAGAAGAACAATGGCATACCAAACATCATCCACTGCATCATCTTCATCTGATCAGCCTGCTGTCCAACCATCTGATCCTTCTGCTGCTGCATGGTAAACCATGTGTAGAGCAAGTTAGCACCACAGAAGAGGATACAAGTCAATGAGATATGGTCACCAACGAGCCAAACGTCATGGTTCCATGAGAAGATTGGATCGAAAGTACTGAGGTCGTGCATCCAAAGGAAGCTTTGACCACGAAGTTGGATAGCATTCGGTACGAAGTTGAACATCGCAATCCAGATTGGCATCTGTATCAACATAGGAAGACAGCCTGACAAAGGACTCACCCCATACTCTGAATACTTCTGCATCATAGCCTGTTGCTTCTGCATCTGGTCTTCTGGCTTATTGAATTGCTTCGTTGCTTCATCCAACTTTGGCTTCAACACACGCATCTTAGCAGAGCTCATATAGCTCTTCTTCACCATTGGGAAGGTAATAAGCTTTAATAATAAGGTAATGAGAATCAATACAACTCCCATTGGGAACACCTTACTCAACCAATCGAATACATAAAGAGTAAACCAACGGTTAATAATGCGGAACAATGGCCAACCAAGATATACGAGGCGTTCCATATCAAGTTCCTTTGCAAACTTACTCTCTGTTTCAACAGACTGAAGCAGACGGAAATCGTTAGGACCAAAGTAGAATTCGAACTCTGAAGGGCGCTTACCCGTTGGATCAAAGCCAGCCTTCATATTAGCCTCATAGTGCTTAAGGTAATGAGAAGACTTCTCAAGTGGTGTACTCTTAAGCTTTGCACCTGTTGCAAAGTTATCCTTTGCAATCATCACAGCAGAGAAGAACTGGTTTTTGAAAGCCACCCAGTCCATTGGCTCTTCTGTCGTCTCTTCTTTCTCTGATGTCTCGCTTAAATAGTTAGTACCACCATCATGCTTTTTGTAAGTAAGTGTTGCATAACGATTCTCAAATGTAAAACCACGTTCTTGCTGTCTACAACGATCCTGCCAATTGATATCCAATTGGTTATAGTTTGGAGCAAAGAGTCCACCCATACCCTCTGCCTGCAAAGACATATTGAGCAAATAGTCCTTACCAAGTGTATAGCTCAAGGTAAGTGTCTTACCCTTTCCTGCAACTGCTGTAAACGTAACAGTAGAATCTGTCACATTTGAAGGAGTGAAGATAAGGTCTTTTGTCTCAATATTACTATTCTTTGCAGCCAACATAAAGTTAAGGCTCTGGTCGTCACCACTAAACAAAGTAACATTCTTTTGGTCCTGTGAACCATCCTTAACAGCGATATTATGACCGATATAGTTTTTGATAACAGCCTTCTTTACAACACCACCCTTGGTACTCAAAGTCAGTTCTACCTTACTATTCTTCAGCGTAATATCCTGTGCTTTACCACTCAATGCAGAATAAAACAGTGCTGTAGTATCAGTAGCCTGCGCAGCCTTCTGCTGTGCCTGCTTCTCAGCTGCAAGTTTCGCTGTCTGAGTTTTCTTAGCTGCAGCGATAGAATCCTTTACAAATTCAGCTCTCTGCTGTGCTACCTGTTCAGCTGATGGCTGCTGCCACCAAGCAAAACCAAAGAGGATCAGGGCAATAAGTACAAACCCTGTGATTGTTCTTTTATCCATTTATTTGTTTTTCTGATTTTCAATTGAAGTCTTTACGAAGTCGAGGAAGAGCGGATGTGGACCGAGTACAGTTGACTGATACTCTGGGTGGAACTGTGTTCCAATATACCACTTCAAACCTGGTATCTCAACGATTTCAACCAAGTCGCTCTCTGGATTGCGACCAACACACATCATACCATGCTTCTCAAACTCCTTTTCATAGTCGTTATTGAACTCATAACGATGACGATGGCGCTCCTGTATATGCTCTTGCTTATAGATATTAAAGGTATGTGAACCCTGACGCAGTACGCACTCATAGGCTCCAAGGCGCATCGTACCACCCATATTGGTGATATTCTTCTGCTCTTCCATAATATCAATCACATTGTGTGTAGTCTTCTCATCTATCTCTCGTGAGTTAGCATCCTTATACCCAAGGACATTACGAGCAAACTCAATCACCATCATCTGCATACCAAGACAGATACCGAAGGTTGGGATATCATGTGTACGTGTATAGTGAGCAGCAACAATCTTACCCTCAATACCACGCTGACCAAAGCCCGGACAAACCACAATACCATCCTGTCCTTTAAGTTTCTCAGCTACATTCTCCTCTGTCAGTTCCTCAGAATTGATAAAGGTAATAACTGTTTTACGGTCGTTATAGGTTCCAGCCTGCAACAATCCTTCACGAATACTCTTATAAGCATCCTGCAAGTCATATTTACCAACAAGTCCAATGTGTACTTCCTTAGTTGCTTTACGCTGACGATCAAGAAACTCCTTCCAAGGACCGAGCGCTGGTTTAGGACCAACTTCCTCACCGCACTTACGCAGAATAGCAGCATCCAAACCCTGCTCTAACATATTTACAGGAACATCATAGATACTTGGGAGGTCCTCACTCTGTACAACGCAGTCGAAATCAACATTACAGAAAGCTGCGACCTTCTTACGAATATCATCGTCAAGATGCTTTTCTGTACGCATCACGAGCACATCTGGCTGAATACCTACACTCTGCAATTCCTTTACGCTGTGCTGAGTTGGCTTTGTCTTCAACTCACCTGCAGCCTTAAGATAAGGAACATATGTCAAGTGAAGATTGATAGCACGCTTACCCAATTCCCACTTCAACTGGCGAATAGCCTCAAGGAAAGGAGCTGACTCAATATCACCAATAGTACCACCAATCTCAGTAATCACAAAGTCATAGTGATACTTCTGCCCCAAAAGCTTAATATTACGTTTGATTTCATCCGTAATATGAGGAACAACCTGAATAGTCTTACCCAAGTAGTCGCCACGACGCTCCTTGTCAATAACGCTCTTATAGATACGTCCCGTAGTCATAGAGTTCGCCTTCGTAGTCTTAATACCTGTGAAGCGCTCATAGTGACCGAGGTCGAGGTCGGTCTCCATACCATCCTCTGTTACGTAGCACTCACCGTGCTCGTAAGGGTTCAGCGTACCTGGGTCAATGTTGATGTAC
The DNA here is from genome assembly GCF_013267595.1 of Prevotella melaninogenica. NCBI lineage: Bacteria > Pseudomonadati > Bacteroidota > Bacteroidia > Bacteroidales > Prevotellaceae > Prevotella > Prevotella melaninogenica. Next base: position 512,291 of record NZ_CP054010.1, read on the forward strand.
GGATCAAACTTCTGAATGGTAATGTTGTAACCTCTTGCTTGAAGAAGCTTACCGATTGATGACGAGATAATTCCTTTACCAAGTGAAGAAACTACGCCGCCCGTAACGAAAATGTACTTTGTTTCAGCCACGATGTATGTATGTTTAATTATTATCTTCTAAAACGAAAATCGTTGGTTCTAAACTAAAATGCAAAGATACTAATTTTCCATGAATTAGGCGGGATATAAAGATAAAAAAAACATAGTATATTTCATTTAATTGCCACAAGACCTATAAACAGTGCTATCATCTATGATTACAATGAGATTTTATCTACCTTATGGCAGATTTTATTATTACAAAACTAAGAGACATTTTAATAAAATATTTTGCAACAAAACACCCCTTTCACAAGACTAAATCTTATATTTCAAACAGTTACTATTACATAAGAAAACTACAATTTAGCAATAACGAACTAAGAAGAATATCACAAGAGAAGACTACTCTAAAACTTTAAAGAAACTTAAAATCCTCTTTACTGCCGCATTATTGTAAAACTAAAGTTCTATTTTTGCAAACCAATTTGAGTCTAACATATAGACGATATACGTTAGGATTCACAAGGAAAGATGCTCGAGTGGTTGAAGAGGCACGCCTGGAAAGCGTGTATACCCCTAAAGGGTATCGGGGGTTCGAATCCCCCTCTTTCCGCAAGAAAGGTGTAAGCCAATGGATTACGTGGCTTGCACCTTTTTCTTTTCTGACAACTTAATATAGAAAGGGAAACATTCTAATAACCACAACTACACATCCTTACACAAAACACGTATTTTCCAATTCATTGCTTGTTATACGGCTTTATTTTCCTAACTTTGCAGAAAGTAAGATTAGGAAACGGATATTGTATCCACGTAATAACATCCAAATTTAACGAAAGAAATGATAGAACTCGATACTACCAATATGTGTTCACACCTGCAGAAGAAGCTCTTTAACGAAGAAGGTGTCTACTATCCTATATGGCAGGCGATGCAGAATGATGATGAGATAACAGCTGTGATACGTTCACGACAGTTGCATATCTACCGCAATGGTAAAAAAGTTTTAGTGCTTCCCGGCAAGGCTGTACCAAAGATTATTCGCGAAGATAGCCTCAACGAACTCTTACCTAAGGACTTACTGAAATGAAAAAAGCAATCGTCGTAGGCGCCAGCAGCGGTATCGGACATGAAGTAGCACGACTGCTCATCGCACAAGGATGGGCGGTTGGTGTGGCTGCTCGTCGTATAGACAAGTTGACAGACTTGCAAGCTATAGCACCAGAGCGAGTCTACACCGCCCAAATTGATGTAAATAACGAAGATGCAGAAACTTCCTTACTGCAACTTATAGAAGGTATGGGAGGACTCGACCTCTATTTTCATGCCGCAGGAATCGGTTGGCAAAACCCAAGTCTTAATGCTGACATAGAACTCAAAACGATGGAAACCAACGCTGTTGGATTCACACGAATGATTGGTTGTGCCTATCGCTATTTTGCCAATAAGGGAGGTGGACACATCGTATGTATCACCTCTATCGCTGGAACAAAAGGACTCGGACCGGCTCCTGCTTATAGTGCAACAAAGGCGATGCAGAACACCTATCTACAAGCATTGGAACAACTCGCTGCTTGTAAATATCATAACATCCACTTCACCGATATCCGTCCCGGCTTTGTCGACACTCCCCTACTCGCTGGTACCTCTCACCTCCCGATGCTGATGACCACAGAAAAGGTGGCACGTAGTATTATAAAGGCTATTAACAGCCGACGACACATCTGCGTCATCGATAGCCGTTGGTGCGTACTCACCTACTTATGGCGACATATCCCTAACTGGATATGGAGGCGAATGAAGCTATGTTAACCTCTTTTTCATACAAAGAAAACAAACAAAATCTCCACAACAACATAAACAAACACTAATTTCTTTCCTCATAAAATAAACTTTCAGGGTTTTCAATCATCTAAGCATATAAGTCTTAAAAGCTGTCCATAACGAAAGGGAAGGAAAAGGATAAGTAAAAGAGGAAACAACAGATAAACAAGTAACAAAACAATAATTATTTAGGATATGAGAAAATTCTGTTTAAAGATTCACCGTTGGTTTGCTTTACCATTAGGCGTAGTCATGGCTATTTTGTGCTTCAGTGGTCTGGCAATACTGCTAATAAAAGACCTCGCACCCCTCTTTGACATGAATGCCAAAGAGATGCCAATCTATACAATGGTAGTACGACTGCACCGTTGGCTCTTTATGAAACCTGAGAATGCACATGAGGGTGGACAGTCACTTGGACGCATCCTTACAGCTGTGTCAGCAATCTGTATGTCAATCGTATTGTTATCGGGTGTTGTCATCTGGTGGCCAAAGACCAAGAAGGCGTTGAAAAGTCGTTTGACCGTCAGCACTGACAAGGGTTTCCGTCGCTTTGTTTACGACTCTCACGTGTCATTAGGTATCTATGTCTTTATCTTCCTTTTCCTCATGGCACTCACTGGTCCTGTCTTCTCTTTCGGCTGGTACAGAGCGGGAATGTCTAAACTCTTCGGTCAGCCTATGCCACCAAAGGAAATGAAGATGCAACAGCCTAAAGATGGAATGAAGCAGGGCGGAACAAACGATAAAGCTTTTGCCCCTACGAACGCGAGTCAGATGAAGGGACAATCACAAACACACAAGGAGGGAGCAAAAGACATGAAAGGCGATCAGCATGGTAAGAAGCCAAAGGGCGGTATGCTCTTTAAGCAGTTACACACAGGAACATGGGGCGGATGGTTCTCACGCGTTCTCTATGCTATCGCAGCCCTTATCGGTGGCTTCCTCCCTATTAGTGGTTACTACCTGTGGTGGAAGAGAAGAAGTGCTAAGAAGAAAAAAGCATAAAACATAATCATCATATATCACAAGTCCATTGATTGTATTCGGTTGATTAACCTACAGAATACCATCAATGGGCTTTTACGTTTATCCTTCTACGAAGCACTTACCTAAATGTACAGACTAACTCCCAACTGCATTCATCCACTCACAGAGGATTAAATAATCAATATTATGTAAAGATTATTCAAACTACTAAAAAACAACTAACGCCCAATTAGACTCGAATTAAGCCTTAATTGGCTTTCAAAAGATGCCCTTTTGAGGTCTAACTAACGCCCTTTAAGAGTCTAAAAGACGCCCTTTTCAAATCGTATTTGTAAGACCTTGATTATCTGACCGTTACAAAACCCCATTTTTAGCCCAAGTTTAACCGGCAAAATTATTTTTCATAAATTTTCGGGATGTTTTGTGTAGTATCAATTTGATAAATGATTGATAATCAAGTATAGGGTATTGTAACGAGGAGTAAAATCTGATTTGTAGGACACAGCCATATCAAAAATATTTTGTTACTTTGCACTCATGCACGCAAATGTACAGACACGATTCAACCCTGCCACAGGCGACATGGCTCCTTATTATCGCATCAAGGAGTCATATCGTGACGTGCAGGGTCATGTACATTCGCTAATTCTGTTGAACATAGGTTTTGAACCTTCACTTACTGCTGTACAGGTTCGAAAAATTGCATACGCTCTTACCGAACGCTTCAAAACCAGAAGTACACCCTCGCTTTTCAAAGAACGCCTTGAGGGACTTACTCCTATTGAACAGGCAAAGGCTGACGAATGGTGGAGCCGTATGGAGAAAGAAGGTGGAATCGATCGGTTTAATAAGGAAGAGCAGAAGTCGCTGAGAAAATATGAGAACTACATTGACCTCGAGACGGCAAACTATACTGACGCAAGGAATGTTGGTGCAGAGTGGCTCTGCAAGCAGACGATAGACAAGCTGCAGTTAGAGGGTTTTCTGCGCAAAAACGGCTGGACGGAGAATGCGATACACACGGCTTTGTCAGCATTGATTGTTCGCACGGTATATGCAGTCTCTGAACGTTCATCTTATTATTATTTGCGCGATAACTCAGCTGCTGGCGAACTTTACAGTGGAGTTCCTGGCTGGACACCAGGGATCAATTCTCTGTATAAAATCACTGACAAGTTGTATGAACTAAAGGAACAGTTAGAGCGTCATCTGTGCAGCGTTACTGACGATCTCTTTAATATAGACAACAAGTTGATGCTCTTCGACTTAACCAACTTCTATTTCGAGGGTAGTAAGCGTAATAGCGATAAAGCCAAGTTCGGTCGTTCAAAAGAAAAACGCTCTGACTGTAAGCTACTTGTACTTGCATTATGTATCAATAAAGAAGGTTTTATACGTTATTCTTCTATCTTGGAGGGTAATACAGCAGATCCCAAGTCTCTACCCAATATGATTGATACGCTGGCAAAGAGGAATCCATCACGAACCAAGGATACGCTCGTTATCATGGATGCAGGTGTTGCCACGGAAGAGAACTTGGAGTTAATAAAGAAAAAGGGTTACAATTATCTCTGCGTATCTCGTACGAAAATGAAAGACTATACGCTCAGTGATGATAACAAGAGCGTTACAGTAATGGATGCCCGTCGGCAGAAGATAACGCTGAAAGAGGTTAAGACAGAGGATGATGAGGATTATTATCTCGAAATAACATCTCCTTCGAAAGCTATGACAGAGTCGTCCATGAACAGGGTTTGGAGAGAGCGTTTTAAGATGGACCTGCAGAGGATAAACGAAGGAATCTCCAAGAAAGGTGGAACGAAAACCTATGAAAAGGTTGTTGAACGTACAGGACGTGCCATACAGAAGTACCCTTCTATAGCGAAGTTCTACCAGATAAGCTACATAAAAAATGAGAAGAAACCCAAGGAGATGCTACGTGTAGACTGGGAGATAAAAGACCTCTCGGCAATGGAATCTGGTCATGGAGTCTATTTCCTCCGCAGCAATGTCAGGACACTTTCTGAGCGTGTGACATGGGAATACTACAATCTCATCCGTGAGATAGAATGTACGAACAGACAACTAAAGAATGAACTCAACCTCCGTCCTATCTATCATCAGAAAGATGAGCGAAGCGACGCACACCTCTTCTTCGGTTTATTAGCCTACTGGGTGGTAAACACTATCCGTTGTCAATTAAAACGAGAAGGAGAATCCTGTTACTGGACCGAGATAGTACGACGTATGAGTACCCAAAAGCTCGTCACCACAAAAGGGAAGAATCCATTAGGTGAAACCATCGAGATGCGCCAATGTAGTAGTCCTTCGAAGCAAGCAAAACAGATATACGATAAGTTGAACTTAAAACACTCACCATTCAAAAAGAATAAAATTTGTAGGACACAGAGCCCATAAGAAAAACGAGAAAAGTACGGTGACAGTAACAATTAGGCGAAAGTGGGTGTTAAACTTGGGTTAGAGCAATTTTCTATAAACAAAAGGCTTACAGAAGGCGTATTCTGTAATTATTTTTCACAGTCCACAAAACCCAATAAACCATAACTAATAATCAAAGTTATGTAATCTTTATTAGGGATAAGAAAACCTAATCACACAAAAAATCAACAATAAATTACCTATAAATGAGTATTGCCACCTTAACAAGAAGCCAGTACCTTTGCACTCGAAAAATTTTACAGACCGTAATAATAATGATGTTATATAGAATATTAAATAAGGTGATAAGTCTGGCGGAAGACTTGACTTGCCGAAAAGTAAATCAGAAATATGTGTTAAAAGAACATATTTGTATTTATTTACATGCGTGTATAAGATGAGAAATAAATAACAAATGATTAGTTTATTTTAACCAAATCGACTTGCTTTTGTTCTTATCAAATAATATATTTGCGACAGATAATCTAATTTGGCGCGAATAAGATAAATACCATCATTTAAAGCTTTTACTCATTTTTAAATACCAGACAAAGAGATTTTTCTCTTTTAAAAAAATCTAATCAATATTATATTTTATCTAATAAAACCCTTGAAGAGTATGGAATTAAAAAAGACACTCTACTCCCTAATGTTAGGCGGCATTCTTCTTTGCTTGTTCTCATGTGCAAAGGAAGACGAATTTGAAATGCCAACACTGGTGCTTTCTGAAAACAGTATTGCCTTTGACAAAGGCGTAAGCGAAAGAAACATTAGTGTAACAACAAATCAAAACAGCTGGATTGCATCGTCTCCACAGGAAGGCGACTGGCTCTCGCTGGTTCAGGACGGTAACGTACTGAAGGTGAAGGTAACTGAAAACAAGATTGGAACAGAGCGCACAAGCTATGTACTCGTTAACGCCAATGGCGCATCTGGTAAGATTGCTGTGACTCAGAGCGCTGCTGACGTAACGCTTGACGTGGTTCCAAATGCTATCTATCTTCCACAGACAGGTGGTGAGAAGACGATTGACATTACGACGAATTCGTCTGTCTATGACGTAACTACCAGCGAAGAAGTTAGTTGGCTGAAGATTGTTAAGTCTGAGGAAGAAATCAAACTGATTGCTGAACGTAACGATACCTATCAGAAACGTGAGGTGAAACTTTACGCAAAGAGCGGTAGTGTTATCCGTGAGATTGTTGTATCTCAGTCGGGTATTCAACGCTACCTCCTCCCTATTCATCCAGGTGTACCACAGGACGAACATAAGATTATGGACTTTGAGTTGGGTCGTGGTAGCTACCTGCGCGAGTATCAAACAGCTATGCCAGCTTACGGACTTGAGGAGACATACACCTTTATCACGCCTTCTCCTATCTTTACTTTGATTCAGTATTGTAGCACTGATGGTATTAATCCGTCACAGATTATCATGATTGGTGATGGCAGAAAGGCTATTGATGCCGTAAAGGACAAGGCTTTCGATAAGTTCTTGACAGACAATGGCTATGTACGCAGTAATTCTCAGTCTGACAGAGAATATACCAATGACAAGGATTTACTCTCTTTGAAGGTTTATGTATCAGAAAAGGAGAACAACGAAGGTGTAAACCTCACTTTCACACCTATCATGAAGCAGAATGGCGATTACAAGACTTTCAGTAAGTTACCATTCTATCCTCTTGAGCTTCTGCAGAAAGACAACGTGAAGTTGGCACAGATTGAACAATACGAGCAGAAGGCTGGTAGTACAGAAGAAGAGCGTAGCCTCAACGAACATAAGAATACTGAGGTATCACAGATTCAGTATAAACTGAAAGCAAGTACAGACCCTTCTGCAGCCTACGGACGTATTCACATCTTCTACACAACAGACAAGGATGGTGATGCTCCAGACAATCTTGGTAGTGTTCAGATTGGTGCATTACTCTTCAAAGACACCAACCTCGGTGTATGGAAGTACGGTACTAAATGGGTTGCAACCAAAGAAATCAAGAAGGTATTGGGTGATGAGGGCTTCTCTTTCCTCCGCACATCAGGTAATAACCACTTCTTTGTACGTGAAAGCGACCACTTGGTTATTGATGTTACCTGTGTGTTAGACAACAACTCACCTGTTCTCGCATTGCTTTACAGCTACGATCCATCCGTATCGGGCGCAAGTAGTAAAGCCGTAAAGGCACAGGCTAAGATGATTAGAAACTTTGCTGCTGCCAAGAAGGCATTGAAGTTCTAAGCAAATTGTTATACCTTATTTAAATTATTACATGATATGCGTATAATCAATATACATAAGCTGCTGCAGTTCTCCTTGCTATGCCTATTATTAGGAATAGCGGCTGGATGTGCTGAGAATGACAGCTTTGAACAGCCCTATCTGAATGTTTCAGAGAAGGAGATTTCTTTCTCTAATCAGATTGGTGAGAAGACAATTACCGTAAACACGAACTGTAAGGAGTGGATGGCTACGACACCGAAGGCGTGGGTACACCTTACACAAAGCGGAAACGAGATTGCTGTACACCTCGACCCTAATACAACAGGTATGGAGAGAAGTAGCTATATCCTTGTTGATGGTGGACTGGCTGTACAGAAAATCATGGTAATTCAGAGTGCTGCTGACATCACATTAAACTTAAACAATGGTGAGGTAATTCTGCCACAGGCAGGTGGTACGACTACTGTCGACTTGAAGTTGGATGCTACTTCCTATGACCTTACACAGAATGAGCAGCCAGAGTGGATGCAGGTTATCAAGAAAAAGCATGGTTTGAAGTTTATTTCTAAGCCTAATTATGGCACTACGGAAAGAACCACAAAACTAACAATCGCCTTTGCTGGAAAGAACCATGAGGTGGTTGTTAAGCAGCCGGGCGTTGCTACTTTTATCTTGGCTTGTAACCCAGGTAATCCTTATAGTCTGCATAAGATGATGGACTTTGAGTATCGCCGTGGTAGTTTCTTGACGGAATATGGCGGTCCTGATGAGGTAAACGGCATCTTTGAAGAGAGTTACTTCTTCAAGACTCCATCGCCTTTGTTCAAGGATGTGGTCTATGTACACGACACAAAGTATTCTGTTCCAACGCGTATTTACACACGTTCACTGACAAGAGAGGGTGTTAACGCTGTGAAGTCGCAGGCTTTCCAAGAGTTTATGAGAGCCAATGGATACACAAGAGACGAGAAAGACACGAATCATTATGTCAATATAAAGGAAGCTTTCACGATGGATGTAGACATTAGAGAGGAGAACAACAGTGTTGTGTTATTCTTCTATCAGATGCACACACAAGACCGTAGCTACCCTACCTTTAGTAGTCTTGACCTTGGTCCTATAGACCTTTTGAACAAAACTGACAAGAAGATAAGTGATGTAGAAGCTTATGAGGCAGGTAAGAACAGTGAGGAAATGAAGCGACAAATGTCTAAGAGTAATGAGGTTGAGGCTATTCTCTACAAGACAAATGACCCTACACTGATTGCACGTACTTACTTCTTCTACCTTCATAGTGATGCGGCTGTGCCACAAGAGAAGGCTGGAAGCGTTGAACAATACAGCTTGTTCTACAGTCAGCCGAACTTAGGAATATGGCAGTATGGTAATGAATGGTTCGTAACCCATGAGTTTGACAAACTGCTTACCGCTAACAACTTTGAGTTCGTTGGCTACAATGGTAAGCATCATGTCTATGCGCGTCGTTCTGACTATCTGACCTTGGCAATCTCAGGTGGAGAATATGCTGACGTCAATAATGGTAAGGCAGTCATGCAAATTACTGTTCTATACAAGCCAACTGTCTTTGCAGGAAGTAAAGAACAACGTCTGGCAAAGGTAGAACGTATGCTCAAACAATACAATCCAAAGAAATAAAATAAAGGAACATTGATGAGAAAATCGATTATATATCTATGTGCGTGTGCGCTCTCTGGCATGATGGTTACTACCTCATGCCAGGACAGCTTGGACTCGGATGCGGGCGTTTCCAACACACGCTCTGTCAATATTGACAAAGACCTTTTTGCTATAAAAGGCTGTATTAACGTGAAGTTGGCAAAGGGTACAAACGAATCTATACCTTCAACGCGTAGTGGTAGTGTGGAGATGCAGAGCGTCCCATCGGCTATGACTTCTGCAATGCAGTATTCTGGAGCTTATAAGATGGAAAGAGTCTTTAAGCCAGCAGGTATCTATGAAGCACGAACCGTAGCTGAAGGACTCGACCGTTGGTACACAATCTATTTTGATAAGAGCAAAGATGTGGCTGCTGTCTTAGACCAATTCAAGAAAGCTGAAGGTGTTGAATGTGCTGAACGAGTACTACCAATGGCAAGACCAACGGTTAAGATGACTCCTTATAGCGCTCCTGAAGCAAGCATGCAGGGTACAGGAAGCAACTTTGACGACCCTCTTCTTCCGAAACAGTGGCATTACTACAACAACGGTACTATAAATCCACGTGCAGTAAAAGGGGCTGACTGTAATGTTAAACCTGTTTGGGAAAAGTACACAACAGGTAAGAAAAACGTTATTGTTGCCGTTGTTGATGGTGGTATTGACATCACCCACGAGGACTTGAAAGACAATCTTTATGTCAACGAAAAGGAAAAGAACGGTCAACCTAACGTCGATGATGACGGCAATGGCTTTGTTGATGATATCTATGGTTACAACTTTGTAACAGCTAAAGACGTTGTTGGCGGTACTATCGAACCCGATGATGGCGGACACGGAACCCACGTTGCGGGTACTGTTGCTGCCCGCAACAACAACGGAAAGGGTGTGGCTGGTATCGCAGGTGGCGATGGTTCGGCCGATAGTGGTGTTCGCTTGTTGAGTTGTCAGATATTTAGAAACAAAGACGAACAGGGCGATGCGGCTGCTGCCATTAAGTATGCAGCTGACAACGGAGCTGTTATCTGTCAAAACTCATGGGGATATTCCTCTACTGCAGGTGTCACCTCTATGCCTCAGTTGCTGAAAGAAGCTGTGGACTACTTCATCAAGATGGCGGGTTGTGATGCTAACGGCAACCAGCGTCCAGACTCTCCAATGAAGGGTGGTGTGGTAATGTTCGCTGCTGGTAATGAGAACAAAGAGTTCTCTGCTTACCCTGCTTGCTATGCCCCGACGGTCTCCGTCGCAGCAATGGCATGGGACTTCAGTAAGGCAAGTTATAGTAATTACGCAAAATGGGTGACCATTACCGCTCCAGGTGGTGATCAAGACCGCTTCGGAACAGAGGCTGGCGTATTGAGTACAGTACCAAAGAAGAAGGTTGCATCAGGTTATGCTTACTTCCAAGGAACATCAATGGCATGCCCACACGTGTCAGGTATTGCAGCACTCATCGCCTCTTACTTCGGTCGTCAGGGCTTTACAAATGAAGAACTAAAGTCACGTTTGATTACTGCTTATCGCCCTTATAACATCGATGAACAAAACCCAACCTACAAAGGTAAGTTAGGTAAGGGTTATATTGATGCCGAAGCAGCTTTTGAATCAGACACAAAGATAGCTCCAGAGAAGGTGGGTACACTCACGCTCAAGCCCGATTTCGTAGACATCAATGCGGAGTGGAGCATCGCCAAGGACGAGGATAAGACTGCAGCCTTCTATCGACTCTATATTGCTCAGGGTGAATTGACGGCTGATAAACTCAAGGATATGACCTACAGAGAAATCAATGGCATGGGTCATAGCTTGGGTGAGACACTTAAGTATGACTTTGATGACTTGAAAGACAACACCACCTATAGCGTTGCAGTGGTAGCAGTAGACCGTTGGGGCAACCTCTCTGAGCCACAGATTCAGAAGTGTACGACCAAACTCAACCATGCTCCAGAGGCGACAAACTTCCCAACAGAGGCAATAGAGGTCATGGAGAACGATCGTAAATCATTCTCTTTCAACGTTGCTGACCCTGATGGTCACAACTGGGACATCAAAGCTACGGGTGAGACAAAGGGCATTTCTTACACAGTGAAGGGCAATACTGTGACCGTCAACCTCGTTCCTGTGCTCGAAGCTGGTAGTTACAACTGCACCTTTATACTCTCAGATGACTTAGGAGCAAAGGCGGAGAAGAGTTTTACATTTAAGATTGTGAAGTACATCCCGCCACAGTTAACAAAGCCTTTCGAGAACTATATCATCGGATTGGACGAGGGAGTAGTAACGATTCCATTGACTGGTCATTACACACATAGTAGCAATACTCAGCTTACTTACAAAGCCACAGCTGCCAATGGTAGTATCGCTGCAGCTACTATCAGCAATGACAACCTTCAATTGAAGGGAATGGCAAAGGGTGTTACACGCATCAGCATCGCTGCTACAGACGGTCGTGAGACATCTTCTGATGGCTCTTTCCAAGTACGAGTTGTTGAAAAGAAGTCGGCTCCTGTCTATGCCGTCTACCCTATTCCAGTACAGAGAGACATCCACACCCTACTCAATCCAGAGATAAAACAGGCTGAACTCGTTATCAGTTCTACTGTGGGTGAGCGTCTGATGAAGGCTACTGTAACTCCAGATAAGAACAACGTAGCCACACTTGACCTTTCTAAACTAAATCCTGGAACGTATAAACTGACCGTATATACCAGTAAGGGCAACCATACCCAGATGTTCATTAAACGATAAACACAACAAGTATGAATACAAAACATATCATTCTCATGGCTTGCGCAGCACTCCTCGGTGCTACGCAGGCTAATGCTCAGGGACAAGATCTCTCGATATTAACAGCGAATACCGATGCCCGAACAGCCGCTATGGGTAATGCGTCGGCTGCTGCTGAGGGCATGTATCTATACAACAATCCAGCTGCTATCTTCGCAACTGATAAGAAGTTCACCGCAGATGTTTCTGCCGCTCTCTTTGAAAAGACTGAGGGTGCCGAAGGAACCTTTGCCATTTACGCGCTTTCTGCTGGCTATAAGTTGGCTAAGCGTCATGCAGTCTTCGCTGGTTTCCGTTATGCTGGAGGACTAAGTCTAAAGGGTTCCGACCTCTTGGGCAATCCAACCAAGGACTATAAGCCTTATAACTGGACCCTCGACTTGGGTTATACCTATTTCTTAGGTAAGGGATTCGCTGCTTATGCAACAGGAAGTCTTATCTATAGTCACCTCTCTAAGAATGCTACAGGTGCTGCTTTCAGCGTGGGTGGAGCCTATCAAAACAACGAGTTGACCCTTGCCAACAAACCTGCCAACCTCATGCTCGATGCGAAGGTGGGTGCCATTGGTCCTCAACTCGACTATGGTAACAAGCACAAAACGACGCTCCCAACCTATCTTGCCGTAGGTGGTGCGCTGTCTGTAGAGGTAGCAGAGAAGCATCAAGTTGCTGCAGCCTTGTCTTCTCGTTACTTCTTCCAACCTTTAGAAGCCAAACTCTTTATGCTTGGTGGCGGACTTGAATACACCTATAATAAGATGGCATCAGTACGTGCAGGCTATGAGTATGGTGACCACGACCTTAGCCATGTTACTATGGGTGCAGGCTTCAAGTACCATGGCTTACGTCTGAACGGAGCATATAACCTAAAGACAGCAGATGCAGGAAGTAGCTACTGCACCATAGGTATTGGTTACGACTTCTAAAACAAGGACAAACAATATAAATTATTTAATCAAAAGTAACAGTTATGAAAAGAACTTTATTCTCAATTTGTGCATTAGTACTGAGCCTTACAGCTTCCGCTCAGATAATAAAAGACACACCTAAAGGTAAGCTGATTGAAAACCTGTATCGCTCAAGCAAGTCTTGGGTTAAGAAGGGTTGGACTGGTACACAAGCAGGCAGATATGAAGGCTTGGTATCTAAGATTGTTATCGGTGAAGATGGCTGTATTTACATTTACAATCCACTATCAGGCCTCGACAGTAAGTCATGGTTGAAGCTTGAGAGACAACCTGATGGCAAGTATAGAGCAAAGCTACCACAGGATATCCTTACAGACGACTATGGTGGGGACGATGATGAGGAGGAAAGTAGTGAGCGTACTATCTCTCTTAATCGTTTGGTTTCTTCTGATGATGGAAAGAATTACGAGCCTGTTGGTACAGCTTTGAACTACGTAGATTTCACAGTGGAAGGAAGAACACTCAAGATGTCTGGTATGGGTCAGAAGAAGCAAATATGGGGTGCTACCTATAATAATAGCTGGCTAAATAACTATGGTGGCGACTGGGCTCTTACGATTGAACCACTTAAAGAGCAGCTTATTACACCACCAGCTACAGCTACAAAGAGCCAGTACACCGTTACTTCTAAGTCTGATCCTTCACCACGTATTGTTGAAGTAATGACCGATAATAACGATATCTATGTCAAGGGCTTGTTCAAGGCTGAGAAACTCGCAAACGTTTGGGTGAAACTTACCAAGCAGGGCGACAAGGCTGTCATGTCTACTAATCAGTATTTGGGTATTACCCAGAAGACAGACTTTAAGAAATACGATAGCGATAAGTCGGAATATCACACCTTTGCAGCTGCTTTCGAGAGTGAAACCAAGGCTGCAGAGAACCTTGAGTTCAGCATTGATGCAACTGGTAAACTGACTGCTTCTAAGCTTCTTAGAACTTCTTTAGGTAGAGCAAGTAATGATAACATTACTGGTGAAGACTATATAGAGAGCTATGAAGCTCTTACCTTGACTCCTTACGTTCAGAAGGAGGTTGGAGCCCCAGCGACACCAGAATACTTCTATTTAACATCTACTCCAAACTACGACAACACTTCTAATGAGATTAAGTTAGCATTCTATGTAAAGAACGCAGATGTTAACGGCAACGTTCTCAACCCAGAGAAGATGTACTACAATGTCTATGTTAATGGCAGTACAGAACCTTTCAAGTTCAAGAAGACTGAAAGTCTGTACCGTGACATGCATGAGGACGAAATGACTAATATTCCTTTCAACTACAAGGACAAGAGAAATTATGACTTCAAGGTTATCGATAACCTACGTATTCTTCACTTCTATGATAGTTCTATCACACGCCTCAAGGTCGTAATGGTTTATGAGTCTGACGGCAAGAAGTATTCAAGTGAGCCAATGGTTGCTACACTTCCTACCGATGGTATTGAGAGTGCAAACTTCAACAAGACTACAACAGAAAAGTATTACACCGTTGATGGTCGACAGATTCAGAAGCTACAGAAGGGTCTTAACATCATCAAGTCTTCTGATGGTACTACACGTAAGGTGGTTGTCAAGTAAACAAGTTGACGAGTTGACGAGTTAACAAGTTGCTTGTATAGTTGGCAAGTGAACGAGTTAACGAGTAAACAAGTTGCTTGTGTAGTTGACAAGTGAACAGGTTTACAAAATAATTGTATAGTTGGCAAGCAAACGAGTAAATAGTTATATCTATTATAACTAACAACTCGCTTACTTGCCAACTTTTGTATTTGAGAAAGACTGATATAATTCAAAATCTATAATTATGATTACTGCTTTAATTCAGAATTCATAATTCAAAATCCATAATTATGATTACTGACAAAGATAAAGTTTAAAGCTCACTATTCAAATCATAAAGTTCAATGTTCAAAACTCAAAGTTCAAAGGTCTAAGTGTCTTCGTGTCTTCGTGTTATTTGCGCTATTCGTAGTTATTAAAGGTTCAAATCATAAAGTTCAATGTTAAAACCTCAAAGGTCAAAGACTCACTGGGGTATCTCGCTATCTACTCCCCTTCCCTTGGGGGAGGGGTAAGGGGGAGGGGCTACTTCTCCTTCCCCTTCCCCTTCTCCTTCCCCTTCTCCTTTTTCTTTGTTTTGTCACATTTTTTCGCACACTTCAAATCTGACACATGCTCTTTTAGCTTACAATTAACGCCCAATTGGCTTGCAAAAGATGCCCTTTTGAGCTCCAACTAACGCCCTTTTGGACCCTTACTAACGCCCTTATAAAACACAATCTTACAAGTATTTGATTCTCTGCAAGTTACAAGACCACCAAGATTAGCCCTTTTAAGACCATTTTTCGACCCAAAACACACCGACTTTTGTAAACATATTTCACTCCAACCCTACATTATCAACTAATTACCTCACCCCCAAAAAACCTGTTAAACATGTTACCCTGTCTCCTTGTTCCCCTGTTACTCTGTCTCCCATTACCCTGTCCACAAACAACTTGTTTACTCGTCAACTCGTTAACTTGTCTAACCCATTTGTTTTATCAACACAGCACCAATACGCTCAACGATACCAGTTACCAGTGCATTTCCCATTAGGAAAGCACGACGCATATCTGACACTCCTTCCGTATGATAATCTGGGAACATATTTAGCCGTTCTAACTCGAGTGGGGTAAGACGTCGATAACGTCCGTTGGGAGTATAAACAACATGTTTGAAGCGGGACGGTCCTTTACCTCCTTCACCTGTAATGATAGTACGTGACGGACGGTCAAGAAAGTCTGGAAAAGCCAAACTTCCCTCTGAATAGTTGTATTCGTAACCAGTTGTTTTATTAACTCTTTTCTCTGTTTTACTTCCTTTCAAGTATTCCCAGCGCGGTAGTTCTTCTTCAGGAATAAAGAACTCTGCTGGTATTTCTTTATCATCTAACAGTATATCACCCAACGTTAATAGCGGACCATCGTATTTTGCCTTAGCTTCAAGAGTTGTGACCTCCCTATTCTTCATAATACCTACATTCTCAAAAGGTGATTCCTTCTTACCTTTATTAAATGAGGATGAAACGGTAGACAAATCTCCTTCTATACGAAAACTTGTCTGTTGGTTTTTATAATCAATGCTCAATGGAAAAGCCTGTGCCATTACACCTTTAGACAGAATCCACTCCAAAGGGTTGTCTATCTGCTTAGTCATAGCAAGGTCATTCTTGTAACCTATGATATAAGTACGCTTACGACGTTGTGGCATACCATAGTCTGCAGCATTGATAATACGCCATTCTACAGTATAGCCAAGGTCATTTAATGAAGCAAGAATAATAGCAAAATCACGTCCACGCTGTGAAGCAGGCGACTTCAAGAGTCTATCTACGTTCTCAAAAAGCAAGTAGTTAGGCTTTTGTTTCATCTCGTCTAAGATTCGATATATCTGCCACCATAACACACCTTTCTTACCTTCAATACCGCCCGAACGCTTCAGAGTTGTTGCAACAGAATAGTCTTGGCATGGAAATCCGCCAACAAGCAAATCACATTGTGGTATCTCACTTGTTGGGACTGTTGCTATATCCTCGTTGCTGTGTCCTTGTTCTCCAAATCTATGGCAATACACTATAGAAGCATCCTGCCGCTTTGTAGATGGTTCCCACTGATTACTCCATATCGTTTTGTAATGCTCGGAAGCACGTTCTAATCCTACACGAAAGCCTCCAACACCTGCAAACAATTCTACAACTCGAATATCATCTTGTTTAGTTATAATATTAGAATCTACAGAGAATAGAGATAGTTCACGTATTGATTGTACCGTTTTCTTACAGTATTCTGCAATAGGTTCACATAGCACCCAATCGCCTTGATTTATACTGTATGTATTATTCTTTGTAGACATATTTATTTATTATTTTCAATAATGTTTGTTACGTATTCTTTGTTAAACCAATAACAGTATTTATCCGCTTTTCCTCCATTAGGATTATCTGCAGCGCCAAGATAACTGTTTTTTGTACCCTTTGGACGGACATGAAAGTGTTTGCCGTTTTTATTACTCCAACCAGCTTTCCAAAAGTAATCAAGTCCTATTTCATTTCTCAGTACATGTTTTCTGATGTCTAGCCAGTACTCCTCTGCTATTTTTAAGTCTTTTTGAGACATAGTCCAAAAGAAAGCCTTTTCTAAAATCATTGGTCCATAATCAAAGTGGAAACTTCCTGACTGAATATTCGGATGACGAAAAACCATAAAGAGGAATCTGCTAGAGAAAAGTTCATAGGTTG
Source organism: Prevotella melaninogenica (assembly GCF_013267595.1). NCBI lineage: Bacteria > Pseudomonadati > Bacteroidota > Bacteroidia > Bacteroidales > Prevotellaceae > Prevotella > Prevotella melaninogenica. The sequence continues at coordinate 529,564 of NZ_CP054010.1, forward strand.
TTGAATCAAACCAATTATCATTATTGTATAACTCTTCATAATCAATATTCTCATACGACATAGCCTCTTTAAGTCTATTGTTTGAAAATACCGGTATTGTCTTCAGCCTTAAACCTGATTTAACAAATTCATCTGCCTTTTCTATATGTTGCTTACCACGTCCGTTAAATTTACCATCAGAGACTATCAAACATGATACCACATAATTGATATCTTTTGCATTAACCATCAAACCTGGCTGGTAATAATCAATAATATCTTGAACAGACTTTCCTATCCAAGGTTTAATTCTTTTCAATATAATGCCCTCTAGGGTGTCTCCTTTCAAATCAGTTTCTGACACAAGCCCTGTAGCTATTGAGGGAATCTCTATATTACTGACATCACTCCTTTTCTGATCTTTCACGTAGGAAAGTATCGTACGCATATAAGCTGGCTTCAAAGAGAAGGCACGTCTTGGTGCAGGGATATCAGAAAAAGGCTGTTTCCTATCTTTTTCTCCTTTTTTTCCTTTACGGCATGCAGCAAGGTAATCAGTATCTCCCTCTGACAGTTCGTGAGCTTCACCTTTCTTAATCTTATTGACAATAGTATCAAAATCTTGTCTTATAATTAACAAGTCTTTTTCTGGTAATTGCCAAATTACCGTATAGATATATCGTAAATCCCACTTACTTACACCTTTTTCATAAAGGTAGAATATAAGTAACATTATACGACACTTTAGATAAAAGAGAGATGTTTCAAACTGCTCGTTAACAACAGAACAGTAATCTATCATATCACAAACTAATCGTTCTTTTATCTGTAATTCTCCACCTTTGTTTTTCTTTAAGCCTGTTGCTTTCAGCTCTAATCCAGCCTCTTGAAAATCTGGAGTAGGGTCGTTGTTAATATCATACTTGAAGTAGTATTTTTCTATCATCTGTCCAAGACCACCTTTGCCTTGTCCTTGTAGATTCAGCTCCTTAAATAATGATTTATCAACAACTTCATTCAATGAATGCCCTATCAATCTTTTACTATATTCAAAGATTGAGGCAATACTTGTCTTATCGTACCCAAGGTTTTCCATTAATGACTTGATCTTTTGTTCACAAATATACAAACTTTTATAAACGTATTGTATTATTGGTTTAATTAGTTTATTTTTGATCACAAATTTTAGATCATTAACCAAGATTTAATCTTAAAATCTATATTAGCCATATACTATTCGGCATAGATATAGACACCTATACTAGGATAGAAACTTGTAATTCTAACGTAAGGGAGTTTCTTGGAATAGTCTTTTATAAACAAGTTACAAACAACTTATCTTTGTTCGTGGATTATTAGTTGATTATGACTATATTTGCATCGGAGAAGAAATATTCATCAATATACCTCCATAAAATGTAATCTTATAATAAAAGCAGAAATGAAACATATAACTTTAATCTTTTCTCTGATTTTGATAAGCTTGGCATCTGGTTGGTGTGAAAGTCAAAAGGAAATAGACTTTCTGAATAAGCAAAACAGAACTTCTACCCTATTATTATCGGACGGTGAGAAGACGTTGTTGCCTTACTTCTCTGGTGAGAATGCAACAGATTTATATACAGTTTATTTCCTTGGGCGTACAGAGAGAGAACGTCAATATTGGGATGTATATAATAAAAAAGGATTTTGGAAAGGCAAAGATAGTGAGCGGATACATCTGTACACCAAAGAGATAGAACAATATCTCAATGCGAAAAGAGAACAATATTATATCTTTTCTATTTGTATTAAAAAGAGTATGATAAAGGAAAACGCTGAAGATGAGTTTCAACCAAATAGTAACGCAATCTATAAAACCTATCTATTAACTGATGGGGAATGGATTATAGCAGATAGTTTCAACGTAAAAAACACTCCCAAAGAGACAGCAGACTATTTAATAAATATCATAAAGAAAAGAAGAAACATAAACGTTAAGACTCCCAAAAGAATCTACTAATAGTTGGTATTAACCTTTATGATATAAAAGAACTTGCATACTACATATATTTATACGCTTTAACTCTTTGCATTCCTTCCATGAATTGGCTATCTTTGCAACAGAAAACTCATTCATCAATTTGCTTCAAAAAGAATGAAAAAGATATTGTTATTACTGATGCTAATGATGTCGTTGCTTACTATTCATGCGCAAGCACCGACGATAGGAGGCGAATGGAAGGACAGCACGGGCAAACATATTAATGCACACGGCGGAAACATCATTCGCTATAAGGATACGTATTATTGGTATGGTGAGAGCCGTTCAGCGGATGGGAAGCCATATAGCTCGCTGGGAGTCAGCTGTTATACATCAAAGAATCTAACGAACTGGACGAACAGGGGGCTGGTGCTGCCTGTGAGCAATGAAGCAGGTAGCGACATCGAAGGAGGCTGTATCATTGAGCGACCAAAGGTGTTATATAATAAGCAGACACGGAAGTTTGTGATGTGGTTCCACTTGGAGTTGAAAGGACGTGGCTATGGGGCAGCTCGTGCTGGAGTTGCAGTGAGCGCCACACCACTTGGTCCATTCCGTTTTGTGCGGTCGGGACGTGTCAATGCAGGAATCTATCCAATAGGCTTCTCAAAGACTGACACAACAGACTTACGACAGCGGCTTCATGAGCCAGAAGATAAAGCATGGTGGACGCCTGCTTGGTACAAACAGATAGAGCGTGGAATGTTCTTTATGCGTGACTTGGAAGGCGGTCAGATGTCACGTGACATGACGATTTTTGTCGATGATGACGGTAAGGCATATCATATCTATTCATCGGAGGATAACCTCACCCTACATATTGCACAGCTCACTGACGACTATATGCAACATAATGGTACGTTTATACGTGTTGCAGCAGGAGGTCAGAATGAGGCTCCGACAATCTTCAAGAAAGACGATATATACTGGATGATAACAAGCGGTTGCACTGGTTGGGCACCAAATGCTGCTCGAATGTTCCGTGCAAAGAATATCTTTGGACCATGGGAACAATTGCCTAACCCCTGCCGTGGCGATGGTGCTGACAAGACTTTTGGTGCACAGGGTACATATATCTATAAGATTGAGACGACAGCAGCGAAGAAATTGTTTGGTGGTGCAGAGTATGTTTTTATGGCGGATATATGGAACCCAAAGCAGCTGAGTGATAGTAGACATCTTTGGTTACCCATTCGCTTTGAAGAGGGAAAGCCAGTGATACAGAAGTAATTCAGAATTCAGAATTCAGAATTCAAAATTATGATTACTTTGATAATTCAGAATTATTCGAACAAAGTTCTTATCAGTACGTCATAATTATGATTACCGATGTTGGAAAGGTCAAAATCAAATTTCAAACTTCAAAGATCAAAGGTCATAGGTCAAACCTCAAAAATCAAAGAATAAAAGAGTCAGACACCGTTGTCCGACTCTTTTATATACAATTTCTTTATGGCATAACCTTATTGAAGATCCTTCATTGTAACAGGCTGAGCAAGAGTAGCAAACTCAAGACCACCAGTGGTACACTCGATACCCTTAGCAGCATCCTTAATCTTATTGCCATTTACGGTCTCTGAGCCATCCATCTTGAAATAGAGTTCCAAGCCGTCAGACTTAGGATTAACACCTAACATATTCTGCTTAATCTGATTCTCGGTACGAGCAACACTCCATACACGAACCTCACTCATATAACCATAGAATGGACGCTCACCCCAAGGGAAGCCCGGAATCTTACCAATGTTGAAGCCAACATCAGCGTTAGGATCGAAACCAGAGATGTTCCATGCAGACTCCGCCCACTTCGTACCATTAAGGTACATAACGGTCTTACCCGTTGCTTGATCGAAGGTTACTGCCACATGATACCACTTATAAATCTGAAGTTTCTCAGGTGCTTCGTAGTGCTGTCTACCTGCTATCTGAAGAATACCAGCAGAGATTCCACCACCAACATCACCAACACGGAAAATCATCAGACCCTCAGAACCCATGATGGTACAGTTGCTGCCCCACCAGATAGAATGAACTAAAGCCTCGTAAGTAAATGACTTAAAGTAGGTTCCAGCAGGGAACTTCACAGAGATATACTTGTTATAGAAATCACCAGCCTTCGTAATCTTGACAGGTTTAGCCAAAACAATATACTCAACGTCCTCGCCATCAATGACAGGTGTAGAAGCAGAATGAAGCTTGATAGGCAACATATAGTTCTTACCAGCCTCTAACTGATCAAGATTATTAAGCGTCAACGACACCTTGTCAGCGTAGATGCTTCCTGCAGCTATCGTTGAAGAAGTCTTACTGAACGTAACATTCTGATGCTTGAAAGCAACATAGTCTGTTCCATACTTGCTATTATAAAGAGCAACCAGTGATGAGTCGGCAAGTGAATAAGAAACATCCACCGCCTCACCTTGCTTATTAGAAAGGCGAGAAGCAATATCAACATCTAAGCTTGAACCAGTGTCTGGCATTTCGACTTTCTGCAGATTACCATCAAAATAGACCTTCTGCTTCAACAAATCGCTCTCACTGTCCTGGCAACTCACCACACAGCATGCGGCAAACGCCACAGCAATATGTTTGAAAATATGCTTATTCATATTTGTATTCTATTAAAATTATTATGTGAGATTTACAATGTTAAGGTTGAGCGGTTTGCCCCATCCTCTCCTTGAACACCTGTTGGTTAATCTGAATTGCCTGACGCATCCACTTGTAGTTAGGGGTATTGTCATAGTCGTTATCGAAACGATAAGCACCTACTCCACCCTTGTAACCCTTAGAAGGCATACTTTTGGCTTGTCTTAACAACTGACCACCACTCTTGAAAGATGACTCAAAGTTATCGGTTGTGATAATTGTCTTTGGGTCAACACCATAGTAATCGAAATGAGTTACACGACCGTATGCCTGATCAATCCAGTAGTCAACATATCCATCTAAATCCTCAGTAAGTCCACCAAAGTGTCCATCAATACAGATAAGACGGTGGCCCTTGTGATCTGGATCACTCTTAGGACCGATGTACTTGTTCATCTCCTTTACCAAGTAAACGAGGTCGGCATTGGTACTGAGTGTACCATCCATATCGAAGACACCACTGCCAATCTCCCAGTCGATATCGTAACCGTCCCAGTCATTGGCTACCAATGAGTCACAGAGAGCCTTAGCAAAACGAGCCAAAGCCTGCTTATGGTTGTCAGAACCAGCAACACCCTCGTAGCCCCAGAACTTCCAACGCGCCTTCTTCTTAGCTTCTTCAACGCGAGCTTGGTCGTTTGCCCAACCCTCTTTCTCAGCCTGCTTCTCAACAGCAGTATAGACAGAGTCAGGAGTTCTACCCTTACCAATGTAAGACAAGAGTGTAACTTCCAAGAGTTTTGTACCCTTCACCTTCTGCACAAACTCCTTGTCCTTCTTCTGCTCAGGTGTAATATTAAAGCGGTTAGGTGCACCACTCCACATGGAAACAATGTCCATACTATCTGGCATAGAAGTAAGATAGCCACGGCGATAGGTACCTGCTGGCGACCAGTTAGAATACCAACCGAAGGCAACAGGACGACCATAGTTAACAGCTTGCTGCTTATAAGCTCTCAAATCGGCATAATACTTCTCGCTCTCAGCATTGTTCATCGTATTATATCCACCGATATGATCGTAAGGTTCGTTCTCTACCTCTGTCATCTTGCTACATCCACAGAAAAGGACTCCTGCACAGAGCAATACCAACGAACTGATGTATTTAAAGTTTTTCATATTCAAAATGCTTGATATTAATGATTCTTATTGTCCCACCACAAACGTGTTCCAGCCTTATCCAGACCGCCACGAAGTAGCTTGCGTGCACTCTCTAAGTTGGCGATATCCTCTGCCGATGTAGACTTATTAGTTGGGAAGCGCATACGACGGATGCCTACCTCGCTATCAACCTCACCGTTGCTATAGTTTGTAACCACACTATGCAACTTAGGATAACCTGTACGACGATACTCAGTCCAAGCCTCTTGTCCGTTAGGATAGAGTGCAATCCACTTCTGTATCATAATCTTCTCAAGTTTCTCCTCATCGGTTCCACTCCATGCTGTAGTAGCCTCTGTTACTGCTGGTACGTCAACATTCACACCTGGATTGGTGAGATGGAAACTGTAAGCAGATGGCTTGAGACCAGACGACATATAGTCTGCTACCTCAGAACTTGCAATACCATTCTCTTCAAATGACATCTCGATACCCTTCTCATAAAGTGACTCAGCAGTACCACCCACAGCGAATCCATGTAGAGCAGCCTCAGCCAAGAGGAAGTAAACCTCAGAAGCACGCATCCAATAAGTAGGAGTTGTACTTGTGATAGCTGGACGAGAAGAATCCTTGAAAGCATCGTTAGAACTTACGTCATGACCTGTTGGTACACCTGAATACTTTCCGTATGTGCCCACAGTCACAGCCTGAGAAACAGTACTTGTATTGAAGTACTTTGGCAAACGTGGGTCTTGATAACCACCTAAGTAAGCCAACATAGAAGAACCCATACGGCACTCGTTATACTGGTTGATAAGAACATCGAGGTTGTTCTTGAACTCCAAGCTTGCACCTCTCTCCATCTTAGCCTCATCATCCTTGATCTTCATCACGCCATAAGAATGATTGACAGCCTGTAAAGCATACTTCTTTGAGAGTGCAGCATCAGCATAATAAACACGCATAGCAAGACGTAACATCAAAGAGTTAGCATACACAACCCACTTGTGAACGTCGCCTGCATAGACAGCATCAGCATTTGGCAAGAGTTTGCTGTTACCATTATCAGCGTACTTTGTCAACACCTCAATAGCATCTGAGAGTTCCTTGAACATTGCCTTATACACTTCTTCCTGACTATCGTATGGCACAGTGATAAGTCCTTTACCTGCCTCCTTATAAGGGATAGGTCCGAACATATCGGTAGCCTTATGCCATGCAGAGATTTTCAGGATCTGTGCTAAGGCGAAAACCTCTGGGAACTGAGTCTCAGTCTTACCCTTTAAGTCTTGCCACAAAGGTACAACAGTAGAGTAAGACTCGGTATAAGACGATGCTACCCAACCATCCTTGAGGAAATAGTTGAGGTTATTAGGACCACCCCAGTTATTATTCTGACCGAAATAACCACTCCAACAATCTGCTGCAAGGTTATAGGCTGTTTGATATCTATTAGCAACACTGGTACCATCTGCCTGTGTTCCTACTGGGAAGACGCATTTCTGCATGGCGGTTATAGGACCCCCAATAGAAATACCATCCATCAATCCCTCCTCTGGGAGGAGTTCAAATTCGTTAGTGTTTACCTTTTGGAAGTCACAAGCCGTAAACAAGGACAGCGCAAGGACACCTACGATATATTTATATGCTTTTGTCTTCATGTTCAATTAGAATTTAAATTTAACACTGAAACCATAACTCTTCAGACTTGGCTGCATGAAATAGTCATTGCCCTGTCCGTATGTACCTGTTGAAGCTGTAAGCTCTGGATCGAAAGGTGCTTTACAATAAATCATCCATGGATTTGTAGCCACAAATGAAAGTGTCAAATCCTTAATGACATTATTAAACAGTTTTGAATTAAACTTATAGCTCAAAGTAAGTTCCTGCAAACGAACGTTTGTTGCGCTGTAGGTATAGTAACCTGCGAGGTCGTTCTCACCTGTTGCAACAAGTGTATAATACTTCTTTGCATCATACAAGCCCTGATTTGGAATCATCACACCACCTGCATCTCTTGCATCAGCTGATGCCTTAGACACACCAAAACGGTCTAACAATGCCTGTGTTGAAGAAGTAACAACACCGCCAAAGCGTGCATTAATCAAGAAGCTAAGCCCAAAGTTCTTATAGGTGAAGTTATTGTTCCAACCCATTGTGAAGTCTGGGGTAGTCTTACCTAAGTAGATAGGCTCAACTGTCTCTAAGTTCATACCGCCTGATGGACTAACATTTACAAAGCCTTGATTGTCCTTTGCCAATACCTTTCTTGCATAAATATCGTTGATAGAACCGCCCACCTTGAGCAGTACACGACCATTATCCTTTGATACCTCAGGGATATTGAGAGGTTTAGGACTCAATGGATGATAGTAGTCCTTCACCATTTCCTTAATCTCATTGACGTTCTTAGAATAAACCAATGATGAGTTCCACTGCAGACCTCCGAAGTTATCGTTATAACCTAATGCCATCTCGACACCACGGTTCTCTACATTACCTGCCTGCAAGTAAACAGCCTTGTAACCAGAACTCTCTGGCAATTCACCGATAAAGGTTTGGTTGTAAGTATTAGACTTGTACCAAGTGAAGTCGAATGACAACTTCTTCCAGAAACGAGCAGTCAAACCGAACTCGTATGACTTTGTTCGCTCTGCCTTATAATCAGTAAATGGATAGATATCAGTAGACTTCAAGCTACCACCCACGATTGGAGTTGTAATAGTGCCTGGTGTCATACCTGAACGTGAAACAGGTGAACCAACCTCTGTGTAAGAACCACGAACCTTCAAATAAGAAATAAATGAAGGGAGTTTTGTCATCTCTGAGATAATACCAGATAAACCAACTGATGGATAGAAGAATGATTCCTCAGATGAGTTTACAAGGCGTGAGTTCCAGTCGTTACGACCTGTCAAAGTAAGATAAACCATACTTCTCCAACCCAATTCGGCACTTGCAAAAGCTGCAACGTTGCGTACCTTTGAGTCACCACCACCTTCACGAATCTTACTATCACTTGGGTTAATATTGTTCAAAGAGAACTTATTTGGCACTAATACTAAGTTACCACCATAACCACGAGTAAGAGAAGCATAGTCAGAATAGCTATAACCAACGTTGGCAGCAAGACTAAACTTACCAAAGGTCTTATTGATATTAGCAATAGCATCAATATAGGTCTGATGGTCCTTGTAGTCATAATACTCATAAGCACCCTTCTCCTTTGCAAAGTAGTTGAACGAAGAAGCATAAATCTTACGCTCGCTTGTGATAAACGTCTTGTCGAGACGGATACGACCTGCAACGCTCAACCAATCAAAGATGTTATAGGTAAGACCAGCATTGAACATAAAACGATCCTTATCATCTGGTGCTAAGTTACGATAAGCAGTCCAATAAGGGTTCTGATTAGCAAAACGACTATCGCTAATTGGCCAATACTGTGTTGGGAAATTTCTCACGTTATCGTAACGCTCAAAGGTCTTTATACCTTCGAAAGACTCGCCGCGTGGGAAGAGATAGGCTGCAACGATTGGGTTCCAGTACTCACCCTGTGACACCATGTTATTGTCCTTCTGCTTGATATATGATGCGCCGAGGTCGAGTTGCACCTTATTCTTAAACATACGGGTGGTGTTACGAATTGTGAAGTTGTAACGGTCGTAAGTATTATTTGGTACGATACCACGTGAATTAGTGGTTGCTACAGAGGCAAAAGTCTGATTGAACTCATTACCCATATTCAATGTCAAAGCATTGATGAAGTTCGTTCCTGTACGGAAGAAGTCCTTCTTTGGGTCGTATGAACTTGGTGTTGCAAGCTTCTCACCCCAACTCTCATAAGAGCCAAGCTTGTTGCCATAGGTATTCTGGAACTCTGGCATCAACAAAGGTGAACTGAAGTCGGCAGAACTTGAGAATGAAATGTCTACACGTCCTTCCTTACCTTTCTTTGTTGTAATAAGGATAGCACCATTGGCAGCATTACTACCATAAAGAGCAGCTGCGGAAGGACCAGCCAAAACGCTGATGCTCTCAATATCCTCTGGGTTGAAATCGGCAATACCTTCACTGCTTACACGACCTTCACCCATGATACCGCTATCGCGTCCACCACTGAAATTGAAGATTGGAATACCATCAATAACATACAACACGTTGTTATCACCTTCGATAGACTTGGCACCACGCATGATAACACGTGTAGCACCTCCGACACCACTGGCACTCTTAGAAATGCTAACACCAGCTACTTTTCCGTTTAATGAGTTCACAAAGTTAGCATCTTTGTTACGTGTCAACTCATTTGAGCCTACTGACTGTACATTGTAACTCAAAGCTTTCTCAGCACGTTTAATACCCAAGGCTGTCACAACAACCTCGTTCATAGTGTTTGCTACTTCTTTAAGCGTAACATCGATGGTGGTTTTGTCGCCCACAAGGATTGTCTGGGTAGTATAGCCAACATAAGAGATGACCAACTTTGCCTTTGACGTGGTATTGATGGTAAAGTTACCATCAATATCCGTTACAGCACCTTCCTTGGTTCCTTCCACCATAATAGTGGCACCAATCAGTGGCTCACCAGCAGAGTCAACAACGCGACCAGTTACCTTGTGATTGCCGTTTTGTTGCACAGCCTGAGGCATTGATGCTTCAGGTGAGCCTACGGGATTTCCTACTGCATAAGCACTCGTTGGGGCTAACGCAATAGAAAGGGCAAAAGCGAATGAGAAATACAGATGCTTCTGCTTTGTTTCATGAATCATTCTCATTAGGTTCAGGGTTTAAATATTTATATTTTAGGTTCCTAATTGTTACTTATTAATCACAGCTGCATAAACAACTGCATTACACCACTATCACCTTATTATAGTAAGGTAATGATGAATAAAGAAACATTTTTTATTTACACAGGTTGTTTAACGTATAAACGTAAAGATTATTAATGAATAATAGGTTAGGTCAATTAACTCATAATAACGAGTGCAAAAGTATAAAATAAATTTGTAAACAGCCCTCCTTTTTGTAAAAAAGTGAATAATATATTTGTTATTGCAAAAAATAGAGATATACGCCAACACGTATATCTCTATTTTTTTATATATAAACACGTAAATGCCGTTTACCCGTTCTTTACATCAACTATCTTTGTTGGAGCCTGTTCCTTATTGCGACGATTGACAACAGTGACTACACTCTGCGCAAGACTGAGGAACGACTGACCTGTAATGGTGTCAACCTGTGACGCTGCTGGTGTTCCGTTATCACCATTCTCGCAAATGCTCTGTACGATTGGAATCTGAGCAAGTAGCGGACATCCAAGTTCTTTCGCTAAGTTCTTGCAACCATCTTTTCCAAAAATGTAATATTTATTCTCAGGAAGTTCAGCTGGAGTAAACCATGCCATATTCTCAACCAAACCGAGAATTGGGATATTCACCTTATCATTACGATACATATCAATACCCTTACGTGCATCTGCCAATGCAACATTCTGAGGAGTTGACACGATTACTGCACCCGTAATAGCAAGTGTCTGCATGAGTGTCAGGTGAATATCGCTGGTTCCTGGTGGTGTATCGAGGATAAAGTAATCGAGTTCGCCCCAATCAGCATCAGCAATAAGCTGCTTAAGAGCTGAGGTTGCCATACTTCCACGCCAAAGGGTTGCTGTGTCTGGATTGACAAAGAAACCGATAGAAAGCAACTTCACACCATACTTCTCCACAGGCTCGATAAGCTGTCGTCCATCCTTTTCTACGCCGTATGGACGAGCATCTTCTACACCAAACATCTTTGGCATACTTGGACCGAAGATATCGGTATCAAGCAAACCTACCTTATAACCAAGGCGTGCCAAGGCAATAGCGAGGTTAGCTGAGACGGTACTCTTTCCTACTCCACCCTTTCCTGAACTAACAGCAATGATGTTCTTCACCTGAGGCAATAGCTTACCCACCTCTGGGCGTGGCGCATTCTTGAACTCTGTTGTAATGGTTACTTCAACTTCCTTACCAACAGAATAGTGAATCTGAGCCTCAGCAGCCTTAATAGTAGACTTGAGGAATGGATCGGTCTCACGTGGGAAAATCAGCGTGAAACTTACTTTATTACCATTGATGCTGGGTGTATCTGCCAACATCTCACTTTCAATAATATTCTTTTTCGTTCCTGGATAAATTACTTTCTCCAGTGCATCTGTAATGAGTTTGGGATATAATGTCATTGTTCTGTTTTAAATAAATAACCTTGACATCACTATCAAATTAAGCTTTGATAGAAAAAGTCTGGTTAAGAATTACTTGTTATTTTCTCTGCCAAGAGTCCTATGTTAGGGCTCTAACTCTGTCATCTAATCTTTCTTTCGGTTGAATTTTTAGATAATATTACCTATATATTATCAAAAAGAATGCCACAAAAGGAATGGTCACATTAGTTACTACTTTTCTGCGAGTTCTCCCATTCGTCCCATTCCTTTGCAACAGCTTTCCAGTCGGTCATCTCTCCCGCTTCAATGGCTTGCTGCTCACGTGCAGCCTCATCACGCGCCTTGTCACGCGCACACTTTGCCTTCATATCAGCGATAGTAGCATCATCAAGAATCTGAATAGCTCCTCGTTGGATAGCATCCTGTAACTCCTCTTCACCGAAAGCCTTACCAGGCTCATTGAAGTCAGAGATATTAAATTCATAAATTGTACGGAGGTCATGACGAACCAATTTCTGTTTCGCCCGATTACCCGCATTCTTCAGTCGGAGTAGCTTTGCTATTTCTTTTATCTCGTCTTCTGCGAATTTATTTCTTCCCATGTTTTGATTCTTATTCAGATGCCATTGATGGCTTTCGTGTCTGCGAAGATAGCAACAAAATCCCAATACTGCAAGTTTTTTCTTAAGGAATACATTGCGCAAAGTATGATAAATTGGCTTCATTCGTTAAACTCAAATTTGTCATCAGACCACAAAATGTATAGTTTTTATTACTATGACATTGTTTCTTAACATTTTATTTTCTTATCGCCATCTCCGTCACCCTTTGTACTGTTGACACCTCCATGATATTTCGTTTAGCTCTGTCCCTCTATGTTTCCATGTGCCTTATTAGATAAGAACTTTAGCCCATCATTCTATCTTAGGAAGCAACCTCTTTTTATCCAACCCACCTATATTTGTAAAATTATTTCGAACGCTTAATTATCAACACATGCTCTTTAGGCTTCTTAAAGATGCCTAATTAGCTTCCAATAGGTGCCCTTTAGAAGGCTTACTAACGCCCTTTTGAAGTCCAATTAAGCACCTTTTAAAATGCTTCATTATAACAAACTGACTTACTGACAGTTACAAAACCTCTTGATATACTTATTTTTCTCCTTTATTTTAAGGCCCTTATTCAAAAATATGTAAGTATTTTTCGCAAACCAATACACGCCCAACAACCTACTCTTTTCAAGGTATCAACTCATTAAGTTACGAACAATGTTATAGATTGGCTACCCGATAGTTAACATGGTAGGTTTTCTTTTCTATTGATACCTTGGCACTATCCACAACAATCTCCGCATGAAAAACACTTTTGGACAGCAATAAACAGGGGCGTCAGCGCGCTATTGTTGACAGAATAGGTTACGACACAAGACGGGCATACGACCTATACGAAGCTCGGTAATGGCACGAAGACTACCTATACATATGACAAGCAGCGTGAACGTCTGCAGGTGAAGAGCCTTACAGCAGGCGGTCAGACTGCAATAGAGAACTGATATTAATCCAGAGTAGATTAGCATAATTCTCAAAAAAATAGTAGTAATAAAGTAAACAGATAAGAAATTATGAGGCATGCTGCATCGATTATTGTCCTATATGCTTTGATAAATATTCTATCATTGTTATTCAATATAATTTCTTTCTCTACTGATGGGAAGATAGATATTGGCTTCCCTTTTATTTTTATCCATTTAACGAGTGCAAAGTATGATTCTACTTTTCCATACAATAAATTACTCATAGAGCCTTTTTTATGGGATATTATTTTTTTATTTACGATAGTTTGTTTATATTTGTGCTGCCTAAAATTTATCAAAAGGATTCGTGATTGAGAAAAACCTAAGAATGAAAAATAAATGCTGACCTACGATGCGGTGAGCAACCTCCTGAGTAAACTCACGGCATAGTTGAAAAAGTCTATCGCTAAGAAGGACTACACATCCTGTACTTACGACCATGAACGGCTGAAAGAAGTACCCTATTCCGAGTACCTTTCCTGAGGGTGAGGTGACGAAGACTGTCCGTATGGTGATGGCGAATGTGGCAGATATCAGGACTTATGTCTATGGTATCACATACAACAGTTGGAATCGTGTGCAGACGATGACTTATCCTAATGGTGAAACTTATCACTACTATACTGCTGGACAGGTGGAGAGCCTTACGAGCAATAAACAGGGACGTCAAATCCGTTATTATGCATAGGATAGGTTACAACAAAAGACGGTCATAAGGTCTATACGAAGTTCGGTAATGGCACGGAGACAACCTATACATATGACAAGCAGCGTGAACGTCTGCAGGCGATAAACCTTACAGCGGATGGTCTGACTGTGATGGAAAACAAGTATCGCTATGATGCTGTGGATAATATCCTCGGTATTACGAATGCCGCCAACCCAACGTCGCTAACAAAACTCAACAAGGCGAAGTTAGGAGGAAGGAGTTCGCATACGTATGAGTATGATTATTTGGACCGCCTTGTCCATGCAAACGGTAAGGTGAGCTGTTATACATCCAACACTGCTGGCGAACGCATCATGAAGAAATGCAAATATTAGGAGATAAATATGAGTTGCAGACGTAGAAAAAGTCAGATGTCTTCTTCCCTGCATTTACTGAGCTTAAGCAAACAGTTTATGATTATAGCACATCGGCTGAGAAAGAACATCATGATTTAATACAAAAGTACCCTAATTTACAGGGAACTAAGTTGTATAGAGCAACTAAATCCGAGTTAATTGAACAAAATAGTAATTAAAAAAACATTTGATCATGACTTTAAGGAATACAAAAAGAATTATTAATTATTGTGTGTTGATTATAGGGCTTGGCGTGTGGGGATCATGTAATCCTAAATCTCAACATGTTTTACTCCCTGTAGATAATGTCAAATCTTATAAAATATGTGAGAATAATGACACAACAACAATTTTCGAAGAAAGAGAAGAAGAGTCTCGAGAAGTAATTAAATTTTATAAATAGGGCAGTGAAATTTTTACTTCCTATAGTGGACACAAAGAATTACTGATGTCCACAACAGAGATGCTGGATACTGTATATCCAGGAAACACTTATTATGGAGAGCATCGAATTCTGATAAAAAAAGAAAATTCCAATCTGTTTTCTACATCTATATATCATATTATTATACACCCTGTATTGGTCTTAACGATTTATTATGACCATTCATATAATATAAAAGCTATTCGTAATTGGTTTGCATTTACGACTTATGAATCGGAACACATCAGTATCCCGTTAATATCGGGACCAGTAATCAAATAACCCTGGAAAGAGAGGACAATCGAGTTCTCTCTTGCAAAAGACTGTATTTCAATTAATTCAAAGAGTTATTAGTACTCTTTAACGGGACAGTAGTGGTCGGAACATGAAGAAAAAGAGCTCTTTTGACAATAGACTCAGACTCCGCATCCTAACACGACACCAGGTACCAGCATTGGGTGCGCCACTCTCCATATTATCTACTGGAAAGAAAACATTGATATTCCTGAGAGTGCTACATTTTTTGAATGGGTAGGGAACTTAGAATAGAACATTAAGTATGTTTCAATAATAATAAGAAATGATATGAGAAACAGAATAATTAAATTGTTTGTTGTAGTTATAGCGTTATTATGTTCTTTATCGCAACATGCGTTAGGGCAAAGACGAGATGGTTTTGTTGACTTATATGCAGTGAAGAAGCACATACTACTTCCCAATGAATATGATGTGTTTAAATGTAAACAGATATCTGACTATTTAGTTTCTTTGTATTTATGTGAAACAAAAAATGATTGTTTAATCAATCTTTCAACTGGATATGAGTTCTCATATTACGCAATAGGGAAGGTTGATTTTAAATCCTATTGGCTACTTTTATATGGTCAAACGGATGGATACACGCTTAATATTTATCTTGCATCATATTCAAAAAAAGACAATCGAATAATTGCAAAACTTAGAATCAGTGAAGATGTTACTGGTGAAAAGGTAATGTGGTATAAACTAAATCCCGATAAAACAATTTCAATTTATAGAAATTATGAAATAGATGGAGAAGTTGTTGTGAAAAAAGAAACTTATCGGCTCAATTGTACATTTTCGAGAGCAGACAAAGTCTTGTCAAAAAAACACATAAACCGCTTATAACGATAGATGATATAGAAATAAGGTAATCACGGAATGGGTGGTATGATTATGGTGTATGCCACAATGATGCTGTGCTGGAAAGATGGATGTAAGACAAGGTGTAAATTTGAAACTATCTGGTGTAGAACGGCTAACAGATAAATTTATCGAAAAAAGAGAATATAGGAAGTAAGCAGAACGAAAAATAATATGATGTATTGTGATTATATTTGGGATTTATTATCCCTTGTTGCAGGTGCTATCATTGTATACCGTATAGCAAAGAAAGGAAGACGATTGATAACACCTTCAAGTTTTCTTTCTTTATGTATTGGTTGTCTTATGGTGATATTACCAGTGATAGCTATGCTTATTGGTAAGTACCATGGTATTTGTGCAATATTGTTTGGTATTGTTTGGTACAAATTCAAATCCGTTGACTCTGAAAAACTTTGCAACTAGCTATATTTCAACTATTTCAAAGAACAATTACTGATTTTAAATGGACAGCAGTGATTAGGGGTTAATGGAAAAACTGTTATTAAGCGTATTCCCTTGCATACTTGATATATTTTTTGTACTTTTATCTCTATGAAACAACAAGTTGCGAATATATCAAAAGTATTACAAGGTATAACGGAAGATATGCGGTTGATGCGTGAAACTATCTATCAGCAGTATGCTGAGATTGTCAGATTGAACCTTAACATATATGTCCTAAGTCTCCAAATTAGCAAGTTAAAAATCAAACTAAAGTACTCTTATACATTTCATTTTGACTTTGGAGTGGACACATTTCTTGAAGTTTATTTGGTCTCAGCAACAGCTAAGAACTACTATAAAACGCCATATAATTCTATTTAGACCTAAAAAACGGATAAATTGCCATACACTGTATATCCCCTGTCATTGTTGAATAGTTACACGTAAAATATATGATGGACAATAAGAATAACTTTATTAATGCAGAAATATTCCTTGATAACATTATTAGGAAATATAAAGTTAAAACGACTTCTAAGTATACGATCTCTGGTAGACCCCTATTTGAGGTAAGTTCAAAGAAAGAAATGAGTATTGTATGCTCTGAGATTGTAGATAATCATTATTTACTTGACATTAAAATACTAAACCAGACCAACACCTACGGTTTAGAATTTTTAGAGCAGAAATCCCTTGAGTTACTTGATAAAGTTAATGATATTCAATCCCACCTACTTATATCAATGGATTTATGTGGTAAGTTGAAGGATGTATTAAATTTTACAGAACTACATGAAAAATGGGAAAGAATTAAAACAGATATAAGAAACTCATCAGTAGAGATTTCCAAAATAATATCAGATGGAAATCAGTTATATGCTCATGGTTCGCAATCTTTTGCTGCAGAACTTAATAAAACGATATTTTATAAAGCTCTTGGAATGAGTTTGATACCTTTTGATGGAATAAAAAAAGAAGGCAACAAGACTTTCCTTTATAATACTTCCTCACTTTTATTCCCTCAAATTGAGAAGAAAGTTTCTATTGTATTAGATGATATTGTTCACTTTAGTGATACACCAGCAACTCTACTAACCTTAAAAAATAAACGTAGTAGAGAAGATTCTGATATTAAGTCAGAATTTATAAAAAACTTCCCATTCTTAAAGAGACAGATGGGAGAATATAAATATGATTTATTCTGCTCAGTTGAAAGAGATAATAAAGTTAAATGGCCTAACTCTATTGAACTAACCATAAGTGAACTGTTAGAACCGATAGTCTCTGAAGTTGCATGTAAGATTGAAATGATAAAGAAGTAAGTGTATTTATAATAAAGTATGTCTTTATGAATTTGAAGTATAAATTTAAGATTGATTCCCTATTAGAGTTTTGGGATATTCCAGCCAGAATATATTTTATGGCAGCTACTCTTTTTTTCTTGATACCCTTCTATCTGATAGGTTTCCTCACGGTAAAGGATGATTTTCCACATAGAACAGGTATTGTTAATAGAATACATATACTACAGAAGTCTCATAGTGGTTGGGAGGCTAATTTTACTTTGGAAGGTGATACCAGTCATACCTATTGGCAAGGATATGAAAATTCTTATCCCTTCTTTTTATTTCCTCCTAAATATAAACTTGACGACTACATAATCCACAAAGGAGATACAATAAGTTTCTTTATTGATAACGATAAAAATGGTAATTATATAAAGAGTGATTGTTTTATCCCTGGAGAAGGACACTCTTTTGAATCAGATGAAGTTATCTATACAGAAGGTCTGGTAGTAAATGGAAAAGAGATAGCATCTCCACTTGTTGCAGCGTTTATACGTACTCCCCTTGCATGGTTAGGAAGTATAGGAGTTATTTGTTTTTACCTCTGGATGTGTCTGTTCGTTATTGATTTTGGTATGTGGTATAATAAGATTAGTATTGATAGGAAATTAAAGAAATACTTTTATAATCAAAATATATTTAGGTTCTAATAATCGATTTGGGCCTAACCTTATAATGGGTCATTTATAGTGTCGTTTATGTTAGATTAAATCAATGAATAGAATAATGAATAAGAAAAAGATTCGGACTAAACTATCGTCTTTCTCAGGTGGTATATGGAGAGCTATTGGATTTTTCTTATTAGCTCCGTTAATCTATACCATATATAGTTATTTTGCCAATACAGGCAATACAGATAATTTGCAATATTTAGAAACATATATCAATGACTCAGAGATTGTTCAGATTGAGCTACCACTTAATAGAGAGAAAATAGAAAGAAAGTATGTTGCTAATTATCGGGTCCAACATAACAATTTGGTATATTATTTCACAGTATCTTTTTATGATGCTAAAATCAAAAAGTATATTGCGATATGTATGTTTGAAGGAATTGACTTTTTTAATCAAGAGAAACGTGGTGGAGACTTAGGTGCTGCCAGAATTAAATCGTATTTTAATCCAGGAAATATCTTCTTGGTACATGTAACTACATGATTCTAAATTATGGCACAAAAGGAAATCCTGTTCCCGTATTTTGGTACAAATTCATTTCTGGAAGTGTTGAAAAGCAAATAAAGAAAGATAATATGCCCTACAATCGCTCTACAAAGTCAATCCCCTACTTTGATGTTCAAGATAATCTTACAACTGAAGAATATAAACTTTTTGTGGCGGAGTACCTTATTAGAATTCTTAATAAGGAGGAACTGAAAAGACTATATGAAAATAAAGTACACATAGATAGCTAATCATGAAGTACCCCCCAACCCTATTTGGAGTTTTTACGCATTTATCTATGAATAGCTTTTTATCCGTAATGAACTTTTATAAAATATCTTTATCTATAGCGATGTTTTGAGGAGAAAGTGCTTTATGAACAACTTTTTTGAGAAAAACATTCAGCAAAATATAATAAAAATTAGCTTATAAATGTCTTTTCACATTTAATTTGCGAGAATTACGTATAATTTTTATAGCTTTGTGCCAGATTTGAGTATATTTGTAACTTATTAGATAAAACTTAAATATAAGAAATATGGCCATTTATGATTATGGAATTGGAGGAAATGAGGTAAATGTTGACGCTAATGAGTCAATTGCCGACATCCCTTCCAACAGAACTTTGTTAGTACAGAAATTAACCGATGAGGCTCCAGCCAGTCCTGAAGCGGTTTATGGTTTACAAACAGTAGAAGATGTCTTTGAACATTTCTCACCATCTGTTACACTTGAGATGCAAGATGACAACGGTGAAGATGTCACAGAGACAATGCACTTTAAGAATCTTGGGGATTTTGACTCAGAAAAGTTAAAAGAGCATAGTGCTTTCCTTAGTAAACTTGATGTAGAGAAAGAGCAGAATATAAAGATTGCTCGCCAACTTTCATCAAATAAAGCCTTACTGAAAGCTTTGGCTAATCCTGAAACCCGCCAAGCTGTAATTGATTTGTTACAGAGTTCACTTGACGAAATTAAGAACACAGAAGCCAAGTAAGAATAAAAACTAAATTGAAAATGGACAATAATAAAATAAAGGCTAAAGAACAGCAGGCTCCTTCTATAAGTAAGAGTACTATTGCACAGCAGGGAACCTCTTCTGCTGCCAACGCGCTTGATAAACTGAAAGAGTATGGCGGATTTACTTTCTTAGAGAATATCATTGACGGCTTTTCCAATCTGAATCCTTCACGTAAGGCACGCCGAAACATCTTCCTCTCTGATGCACAATGGGAGAATGACCGTAAGGTTTTAGCTAATCGTCTTGAAGTATGGATTGATCTCTTAAAATCTGGTCAGTCTGCTGAACAGATGAGAGATAAAGCTAAGGAAAGAGCCTTGCATGTTGAGGACTTACTGAATAAGAATCTTAGTAAGGTTTTGGCTCGTACACGTGAGCTTGAGACTTCTTATCGTTCAGTTGCTTTATTCTATCGCAATACAGAAAGTCAGAAGGTTAAGAATATCACTATTGTCAATGCTGAGATGGATCAATTGAAAGACTTAGACAATCCTGTTTTCATTGACTATATCAGTAATGAACTTAAGCATAACTTCGATCGTCTTGACCTCCGCCGCAACTATTCTTTGCTTGTCATCCCTGGATATTTAGGCTCTAATGCTGTACTTGATAAGTGGGGTAAAATTGCACACAGCAATAAGGTAATGCTCCTAACCGACTTCCAGGATTTAGAAACACCAGACGATGTTGTTGATGTCTTCTTTAATGCTGACCATTCTGGTGGTGATATATACAAGTCAAACATTATTATGACATGTAACTGGCTTTTAGGACGCCAGAAAGTAGTACAGGTAGGAGAAGAAGACAATCTTTACGTTCCAGGCTCATCTGCACTTGCTGGTAAAATCTACAGCACATTGATGTCACAGGTTGTTGCTGGTAAGAAATTCGGTGGTCTTAATGATGTTGAGAGTGTACGTTTTGATCTGAAGAAAAGCGAGATTTCTGAAATAGAGCGCATGGGTCTTGTACCAATGGTCAACGAGTATAGTAAAGTGATGGCATTCTCTGCCAAGACACTCTTCAATGGTGATAACCTTGGATTGCAGACTTACTCTGTCGTTCGCGTATTCGATTATATCTCTAAAGTCCTTTTCGACTTCCTGAACCGCCGCGCATTTGAGAACTGGACAACTCGTACAGAGGCTGACTTGAGAAGCCAGATTGTGAAGTTCCTTGATAGCATACAGGGTCCAACTCGTCTGATAGAGAAGTTCCGAGTGATGAGAATTGAGCAAGATCCAAACCAAAAGGATCGTGTATTACTTGATATTCACATTACTCCATACTTCCCTGCAAAGAGTTTTGTTATTCAGCTTGAGGGTCGTAAGGGAGAAGAGCCAGAAGAGGCTAACTGGGAAAGCCAGTACTCACAAGATAAATAAGTTACTCTTATTTCTGGGTCTTCAGAAAGTTAGAGTGATAAGACTTGTTTCTTACACTCAGTTTTTTTAGATATAATGGACATTTAGTAGGCTGGTTATTCCAGCCTACTTTTTTTGTATTTATGAATCCATCTATAAACTTCTTTTGTAGACAAAGATTTGAAAAATCATTACATAATTTCAAAGAAAACATCTATAACTAACGGCAAAAACACATATACGAATCAGGTCTGCAATCAACAGAAAATCAATTAGTTATAAAGCAATAAAGTAAAAGGTGCTTAATTGAACTTCAAAAGGGCATTAGTAAGACTTCAAAAGGGCACCTACTGCAAGTCAATTAGGCACCTTTTAGAAGGCAAAAGAGCATGTGTTAGCTTCGAACTGCGTAAAAAGAGTTTACAAAAATCAATAGCATGAGAATAAATTGTTTGTAAAAGACAGATAGACATCACACCTAATTACATTTATCATGTAGTTTATCTCCCCACTTTATAAAACCATCTTATTGGAGGTAAGCTTACCATGTATGTGGATTAATCTCATTCTATTAACAATCTACACATTTAACAGAAGAACCTTTTTTATTTTATCTTCGCTTATTGACTACTTTTCTGTTTTTAGTGGGTATTCCTTATCCACAATTCGTTTGATAATGTAATTGCGAATTTCTATTGGAATTCCAATGATGAATATACATGGTAAGAAAACGGGAAAGAAAAGCTTGCCGATGATGTTCCAAATATTTCTCATAAGCCCTCTATTCAGTTGCCAAAGTGGTTCCATCTCAAGAATTGTGCTTCCAAAAATGACAATCCAAAGAACTATTAACAATAAAATACTGCCAACTACATAAATGTTCTTTGCACCACGATTAAACACCTCTATTCGTTTGTCTCGTGGAACTCGCTCCAGTATCTTCACCTGCTTGGTAATCTGATTTATTCTTTCTTCCTTATCCATATTTTCTTAATCTGATAAATCTATAAATTTACCAACAGCTTGTCCTATTATGTCTACATACGACTTTACATCTACCACTTGCAGATTTTTACTGGATGCTTTGCCTCCCAATGCCAAGGCTGGAACATAACCATAGCACTGACCATATTGCAAAGCAGGTAACTTTCCCTTAATATTTAAATAAGGTCGGGAGTCAAAATATTCCTTATCTATAATAGCCGTTTCATCTCCTAAAGTAAAGTTTAAAAGAAAATCCATATCACCTAAGATTTCGCTTGTGCACTTTCTTATATTTATAAACAAGATTCTATTTCCCTCATCAGATGAAATCGTCCAATTATCATTACCCTCCCATATTAACAAATCTCCTAAAGCCGTAACACCAAATACGATAGAAGGTTCTAACAACTTATCAATGTAATCAAATACAAATTCATACTCATCAGGATTAATAAACTGTATAAAACCATCTTCATAAATACCATAGCCCATATTTTGCCAGATGGTTAACAGTTCTTCAGGAAGTACTCCTTTATATTTATTGATTGTTTTAATAGGAACATCACTATACTTGGTATAGTTGTTTTTATTTCTTTCTTCAAATGTTAATCGTGCCATAATCTTATCTTTTTATTACTCAGAACTTAGGAATTGGAGTTAAAACAAAGCTACGCCATCATTGTGTTGTCAAGCGTTACTTGTCAACCAGTTCAATCCTTTAGCCCCAAGCGCTTCATGTCTTCTCCATAAAGACGGTTAAACTCTTTTGAAGACAATTCATGCGCAAGATAAAGTTCAACAAACTTTTTGTTAACACTGGGCTTGATGGTAATAAAATCATCCATACCACCTAATTTCTCATGACCAGAGAGTGATCTCTTAAAGAAGATGGGAACAGGATTATCCTTTGTGCCATAGGTTGGATCCTGCCATTGCTGACGATTTACGTAGGCTGAGAAACTTTTAATCCAGTAAAGAAAAGTTAGTCTATGATCTTCTAAGTCTTCATACCAAAGCTTCTCTCCATGACCTCTTGGAACAGTATTATAACCGCCTATAAAAGTAACAACTCCTAAATATTTCTTATGTTCAGGAGAATAGAAAGAATACATATTATAAGTTGCCATTCGTGATTGTGCTACTCCCATAAACCATCCGCTGGTAGTGAAGACGTCGTCGTCGGTATCTATTTCACGGTGATTTATAGGTATTTTTACTACTATTGTGTCCGAATTCTTTATATATGTATCAGCGTAAGGGATAGCGTCTTTATTTCCACCAAGCGTAAACCTCGTTATAATAAAGATAAGTAGTGGTCCACCTACAAGAGAAGCAAAGACTGTACCTGCTGTCGAGAAGATTTTAAATCCTCCTATTGAAAAATTATTTGCCATTGATATTATGAATTTGCGATGATACCCATATAGTTTGCATTACATCTGCATTGTTCTCATCACAAAAGTACAAATAATCTGGGGCGTTCTCAACTTTTTAATCACATTTCTTACTTTGCAAACAACTTGTCAACTCGTAAATTAGTCTACTCGTCACCTAACTTAATCCTTTAGCCCCAAGCGTTTCATGTCTTCTCCATAAAGACGATTAAACTCTTTTGAAGACAATTCATGCGCAAGATAAAGTTCAACAAACTTTTTGTTAACACTGGGCTTTATGGTAATAAAATCATCCATATCTAAAGTTTCATGTCCTGACAACGCACGCTTAAAGAAGATAGGAACAGGATTATCCTTTGTACCGTAGGTTGGGTCCTGCCATTGCTGACGATTTACGTAGGCTGAGAAACTTTTAATCCTGTAAAGAAAAGTTAGTCTCTGAACTTCTATGTCATCATACCAGATTTTCTCGCCACTACCCCTTTGAATGGTATTATAGCTGCCTTTAAAAGTAACAACTCCTAAATATTTCTTATGTTCAGGGGAATAGAAATAATACATATTATAAGTTGCCGAGCGTGTTTGTGCTACTCCCATAAACCATCCGCTGGTAGTAAAGATATCATCATCCTTTTTAATTTTGTGACGGTCTTTAGGAATTTTTACTACTATTGTGTCTGAATTCTTTATATACGTATCTGCATAAGGGATAGCGTCTTTATTTCCACCAAGCGTAAACCTCGTTATAATAAAGATAAGTAGTGGTGCACCTACAAGAGATGCAAAGACTGTTCCTGCTGTTGAGAATATTTTAAATCCTCCTATTGAAAAATTATTTGCCATTGATATTATGAATTTGCAATGATACCCATATAGTTTGCATTACTTGCAATATCGATGTCGTCAGAGCTATTTATACCTTCCGAAATATCACTTGTTCCCTCTTCTATTTTATTTTCTACCCAATTAGACCCTTCATCTACCGCATAACCAACTGCAGCTCCTGCAAGACCTAAGCCCAAAGACTTTCCAAAATTCTTAAAGCCATCTTTCCATGCACCTGTTTTAGCAGCTTTTACTGCAGCAGTCTTTCCTCCCTGAATACTTGCTGCTTCAGCAAGAATATCTTGTTGTTCGAGTGCTGCTTGAGCAGCTTTGTGCATCAGTTCCTCAGAAGATTCTTTATACATCTGTTCTGCTAATTCTGCAGAAGCAATAGAAGTCGCACTTGCACCATTTGATGTACGCGTGGCTACTTGAGATCCCCAAGTAGCAGCATCCGCACTTGCATCGGCAGCTTGTGTTCCATAAGCCAAAGACTCCAAGCCTTTCATGTTTGCCTCTCCTGTTTTTGATGTTACCTGTGCATCTATCCTTGCAGCCTCACCCACTCCTGCCTTATTTGCTTTTACACCTGTAGTGATACTACTTTCAACAACAGACTCTCCAGTTCCTACCCCAGTAGTCGTACCAGTATTTTTTAAATTCCCTATAGAATCAGACTTTTGGTTGGATTTGTCCGTCTCACTAAAGTCAAAGCCTCCAAAGTTTAGTGCACCAGTGTAGAAGCCTACTGAGAGGGCTAAAGCAAAAGGATTGGCTCCTCCTGTAAGACCACCTATAGCACCTTGAATGAATTTACTTTTTAGCTGAACATATATTTCTGCTGCATTCATTGCGGTAATATACAAGGCTGCTTTTTTAGCCTGTTCAGGATTAACAATGATATTAATTAATCCTCCTGTTGTACACATCATATAGGATCCATTCAGCAGGGCTTTCTTATGCTCTATAAATACACTTGGGTGTGCTGAATTCCAAGATGACTCCAGTGTATTGTCACAATCGTGGGCAACCCCTTTCACTCCTTTATAGCCTGCATAAACGGCTGCTGTAGTACCAACGGCTATTGCTGCACCCACCATCCAACCTTCGATAGCTACAGCAGATAGTAAGACAGCACCAACACCACCAGTTGCAACAATAGCAGCGACAATCAAAGCTCCAACTGCAACGCCAGCAAGAAATGTTAACAGACCTCCCCATTTCTTTATAGGCATTTTGCAAACAAATGTGTCAGAGATTTTTTTGTCATCAATATTCAGTAACGGCAGCTTTGAGGCAGTATTGATAACATTACCATCCTTATCAACTCTCCATATTTCTCGCGGTGTTCCGCAGGTCATATTAGTACAAACTACATTCGTACCATGTCTTACATAGGATTGTCCCATAATTTAAATTGTATTAGTCAGTCTTCGTATTTGTAAGTCGACACTCAATGTGACATTATCAGTAACTTCTTCTATAACACTCAGTGAACCTTTCTGAAGGCATCGTTCAGCCTGATTAATCCAAGATTGTTGTGTAAAGTTGATGTTATACTGCGTAAAGCTATATTGTATCAAAGGTTTTATCTTCTCATTGTATGCTTTGCGTATCGTCTCGTCAAAACGAGAATCTGATGCATTTTTACCACTGCATTCCCATAACAATGTCCCATCTTCTTGAACCTCAGACTTTCGTTGTGTTTCCAAACTGAATTTGTTATCTGGGAAAAGGCGAGATGCGTAAGGGATGGTATCATTCCCAACACATAGCTCGTCAGAAACTAAATGTTGACCAAAGAAAATAGAGTAAAAGGGATTGGCTATCAAACTCTCCATAAACTTATCATACTGGTATATTATCTTATCTTCCAGTTTGATGAGATTGTTCAGTGCATTGCTTCCAGCCGTACCTTTCAGGAAATTATATTTGTCCGTTAGCTGTTTCTTCTCCTCATCCCATAATGCTATAATTTCGTTATGATTGAGAACCTTTGTTATTAGTCCAGTGTCAGGGTCAATACCTATTATGGCATTGACCTTCATATTCTCTAATTCATTAATTAGGGTTATTGACTCCACATATTGTTCTGGAAAAATAGAAGGAATGTCATCTTTTACACTGAAGGCAAAGCCCTGTGTTCCTTCTGCATCCGTAAATCTCTCTACTGAGTAATCTTTCTTACTGACAATAGTACTGACAGGTATCTCGTCAAGCTTCGTGGTGATGGTCTGCACACAACGGTACTTGTAATCTCTTTGTGTCAGACCACCTTCTTGGACGTGACCGTGTAATCGATCTATCAAACTCATTATCTACGCGTTATTTAATATTGACAACTCCGCCTTTACCTTGGTTAATGTTGACAGGGTTACCCACAATGTCTACAGGACCATCAGCTGAAACGGTTACACCCAAATTTTCATTTGGTCCGACAACAGTCTTTGTTGTTCCCTTTATGTTTATTGTAGTACCATTAAGATTAATATTGGAGCTATTTATATTAATACCATTTTTATCAATAACGATAGAAGAATCTCCGACCATAAAGGTAATAATAGAATCAGCTGCTAAAATAACGTTACCATTTTTATCAAGTATGAGTTCACTTTTAGCATCCCCAACAGAAAGACCTATTTTAGCTTGAGCATCCATGCAAGCATTACCTGCACCATCAAAGTACATGTTTACAGTGCCCTTATCGTGTAGTCTTACGCTACCTGCAGAATCGTCAAGTTTCAAGGAGCTACCACTTCGTGTGGTGAGGCTCTTGCAGTTGTTACCCTGACCACCGCCACCACCTGTTGTTCCGTTAAAGAGACTACCCATAACGTATGGTCTTGCAGGGTCTCCATGACGAAAGCCGAGGAGGACTTGGTCGCCTACCTCTGGGATAAATACAAAACCACGGTTGCTCTTTACGTCCTTACTACTACCGCCATCTGGTGTCATTACACGCACCCAGCCTGTCTGCATACCATCCGTCTGCCAGTTCATTCGTACGCGCACACGACCCTTGCCCTGTGGGTCAGCATTACTAAGCACGGTTGCCATCTGTGTCTCTGCTAATGGCATACGTACCTTTGGACTTGGCAGTGCCTTTATTGTTGCAGGGATAGCCTTAAAGCGGTTTTTGTAGTAGCTTCCTTGACTCACCTCATGTGTTATTTCGATAATGATAAAGTTACCCAAGCTCTCTTCTGATAGGTTCCCTACACGCTCCAAGAACGAGCTGTAGAGGCTTATGACTGAACCTACACGCAGGGTTGGTACCTGACTCTCTGCCGTGATATAATGTGTCTCGGCAGTCTCAGCCGCCTGCTTACGTCCCATGTAATTAATAAGCTCCGTCTCATTGCTGATACGTGGTAGTGCATGTTGTCGTGCAGGTTTTGAGAACATTCCGAGTGATGCACGGAAAGCCTCACCTGATAGTTTGTCATGACCATATGCCAAGTCTGGTGTCATACGTTGCATCTCACGGTCAGCACCAGAGTGATAAGAGAACACCTGTTCTGAACGTGCCAATGTCTGTAACCCAATGTCAAGCGAAGACAGCGTCGTTCCATATTCCAATATTATAGGGTCAGCCAATCTCCTTGGTTTACCAAAGATGAGTTTTGTTCCATCGAAATACATCCACTCTTGATACTGATGTGCAAGACGGCGGATAAAGTCGAAGTCAGACTCTTCGTATTGGCAGATATAGTCTTTGTTTTCCTTGAATGCCGGATTTAACTCCAACTGTACCTTAGCTTCTGCGCATAGTTTCTTAACCACATCCCCAATGGTTGTGTCATTCCATGAGAAACAGCTGTGTGCCGTTTCCATTCTGTAAGTAGCAGAATAACCTGAAACGATGATACATCCAAAGTCACTTCCTTCTCTGTGTAACTGTACATTTGTCACCACTCCCACGAAGATAGGAGTGTTTGCAGCCTTTACGACGATGCTTTGTCCGAGCCACTCTTTACTACTGCTGATATTATGTACATATTTATTTCCCCCCGATTCGAGCTCAACAGACATTTGGAATCGGTGGTGTTTACCTATATTTTGTTCGATTTGTAGAGAAATAAAAGAAGAAAGAGACTTCTTTCCTATGCTGATAGTAATGGGGTTGAAAGGAATTGACATGGGTTGTTTGTTTTGAAAATTAAAAGCTAATTGGCTTATACGGCATTACATTTAGAAGCTCAAGGGAAAGCTATCGGAGTATGTAGGATCGTAAAGTTTCCCCTCGCTTGAGTAAGAAACGAAAAAGGACTATGCCAAGTACGAAGGCTCAGCATAGTCCTAATGTTTCTCAGACTTATGTGCGAGGCCAACGGTTGTCAAGCTCAGCATTGCCAACGGTGATATTCTCAGCAGAGAAAGTCATACCGATAGTCATAGGAGCCTCGTTGTTAACGTCGAGTGTTTCCTTGTAGTGAACGATGTAAGCATTCTTGAAAGAAATCTCCTTCATCTTAGCATCCTCTTCACTCTTCTTGTAAACGATCTTACCCTCAACAGGCTTGAACTGGCTGTTAAGCATAGCCTCGATAGTAGAAGTGTCATCAGTAGACTCGATGGTTACACTGATACGACCGCCAGAGATGCTTGATGCAGGCTGACCCTTCTTGTCAGTTGTACGACTGAACTCGTAGTTAGAATAGAGTACATCATACTCCTTACCACCCAATTCCAAAGTTGCTCTAAATGAACTCATAATTGAAAAGTTTTAAGTTGTTAGAAAAAAAATGATAAACGAGGCACCCTTATCATCTCCTTAACCAGAAAACAAAAAAGAGAAAACCTCAACAACTTCTTGAAGTCCCCTCTGTACGGCTGTTAAACAGTCTTGCTCTTGGAGAAAGAGGAAGATTCACAATCTGTTGTTTTACGATGCCAAAAGTAGAAAGATATTTTTATAAAAGCTAAAGAAAAACATAAAATAACATGGGTTTAACATCTAATAAGCAAAATCCTCACCTTACTTCGAAAGTAGAGGAAACACCTAAATTATAATAAGAATAAACTTGTCAACTAATCAGCCTGCTTACTTATTCACTTGTCCATCCTCATAGAGATGTAAACAATTTTTCATCTTCTATCTTTCCATTTATGCTTAATAGCCTTCGAAAAGACGCCCTTTAGGCTTGCTAAAGATGCCCTTTTGAAGGCTAACTAACGCCCTTTTGAAGGCTAATTAGGCACCTTTAAATTTGCTATCTTGTAAGAAACTGACTACTAAGTATTTATAAAACCACATAAAAACTTAGTTTTAAACGTATTTTTCTTACTAAAAACGTTCAGTAATGTAAAGACTTTTCAATTCGCCCTTTCTCCTATATCAATTCATATCTTTAGTTTTGCCACTTAAGGTTAGGTTTCTGACGAAATGTCACACAGAGAAAAAGGGAGGACGGAGGATTATTTCTATTAGCAATTTATAAACAAAGCGTTTATCCCAAAGTATTTATCAAGAATCTGTAGGCTACACCTCCGTCGCTCTTTGTACCTATTATATAAGACTATTAATTTATCATTCCATATTTCGGAAGAAGCCTGATATAATACTAAAAGTTGATTTTAGATACAGAGTTAAGGCTTGTTTTATGAGATAAGTATCTCTTGTTTAGGTAGAGAACTTTATCAATTAAATACTTATAAAATATTAAAAACAGAAAAAAGTTGCCCATATCTATTAAAAATAATATATATTTGCACAATATTTTGGTGTGATATGAACTATCTAAAACTACCTTTGGATTTATCAGGGGCTTTAAATGGACAAATCCAACGCTGCTCCTATGAGGAGTCAATTGCCCAGCATCTCATGATGTTGGTGGTTTCTCGTCATGGAGAAGTGGAAGGAAGAGAGGATTACGGTTCGATTATATGGGACTTGGAATTCAATCAAGTTTTGAAAAACGAAGACTGGGAAGATAAGGTCAGACAGTCATTGGAAGCCACTATAATTAAGTATGAACCTCGTCTAAAAGACGTCCATGTAAGAGTAGAACTTACTGAGGTTGAGGAAGATGTCAGAGATAAGTTCCCTAATGCTCGAAAGCGTGTACGCTTGTGGGTAAGTGGTCTTATTGTAAGAAATGACCAGCACTTCAACTTTAATACACATCTTTATATAAGTCCAATATCACAATAAGATTGGCTGATAGAAAGGAAAGTGTAATATAAGAAGATGAAACGAATAAACATATTGAACTACTTAACACTCTTGTTACTTTTCTTCTGTTGCACATCGTGTGACAGCAAAAGAACTATGGACAATATGAGAAACGATTCACTTTTTGTATGGCAGTCCGCTTTGATAGTATCAAAGTATTATCCTGTATACGAACCCAGTATGCACGTGTTATGGTGGAATGAGCATACAAATCGTTGATAGTCTTTGTTAAAGGACCAAGTAGGTTACCCAAATGAGATACATTATTATTAGAGATGAAAATAAAATATGATAGATAAAAGGCAACAGAGTATAAAAGAACGTCTTCGGAGATTTGCAATGGACTTGTGGAATATCACAGATCTGAGGCAGATGGATCCCGTTATTGATTTAATTCTTGACGTAATAGCCTATAATAGTAGTAGACTTCATCAGAAAATATCTGATTCTGATTCAAATATTCTGTATCGTTTGGCATGTTTGTTAGTACCTCAGCAGTGGTCACTTCCAATGCCTTCCCATGCTTTGTTGAGTGTGGAACCTAAGAGTGACGAGTCTCGCTTACTAACATTAACAGATCGTTTTTATACGAGGAAGATGATGTTTGAAAAGGGATGGGTAGACCTTGACTTCTCTCCTCTAAGTAATTACCCTTTAGTAAATGCCAAGATAAAGGCCTTATCCTACGATAGTCGGGTAATGTATTCGTATGAGGGTAGTCTGCAAGAAACAGAACTTCCAAATATAGTAGTGCCGTCAGAAGATGGTGTTGTGTGGATAGGTCTGGAAATGACACAGAGTCTACTACGCTCAACTCATAAACTGATATTGTGTATTCTTTTGGAAAACAATAACCTCAGACCTTTCCTAAGAGATGTGCATGTCTATGATGGAACTGGAGAGAGATTAGAAGTATCGGTTCCACAGTTCCCACTTGAACAGAGTGAGAAGTATCACTACTTTAATGAGATTAGTGACTATTATTCAAAAAACTATGTTCAGATAAGTCTTGATTCAAAAGCCCTCTCATCTAATCCTTTCAGTACCTATCCTTCAGAATGGGAAGTTTCTGAAGAGGGAGACGATGAAAGCAGTAAACTGGTATGGTTAAAGTTGAAATTTCCAGTGATGTTTAATCATGTGGATTTTGGGAAAGTACGTTTTCTACTCAATACTTATCCAGTTGTCAATCGTAGCTTGGTAACAATACAGCATGATTTTGCACGAAAAGGTAATATCGTAGCTCTACCATGCAAAGAAAATCGTTTCCTCCTCAATGTAGAATCTTTTCATGATGATGCTAACCACCAGTACGTGGATATTGTGCGGAATTATAATGAATCTTCTACAGGCACTTACAGTCTTTACTTTGGAAACATAGAAAGATTTGACTCAGACAATGCTCGCATATTGATAAACAAACTAATTCAGTTAATCCATGAAGACGGAAGTGCTTTTGAGAGTATGGAGATAGATACGCTCACGGATCAGCTGAATAATCTCTATAACAATATAGAGAACATAGAAAAGAGCATCTACGATTTCACTCAAGATAAGAGCATCCCTCGTGCTTTTCTGTTTACACAGCCTTACAAAAAGACATCAGAGGTTGAGGTGAGTTATTGGACTACTGATGCTGAGGTTGCTAACGGTTTGGATAGTCGTACTGTGGTCTACCAAACCGAGAATGACAAATTCTCACAAAGCGGGTTGTTGTTCCAGACAACGACAAAACAAGGTAATGCTCACGACTCAGAACGTGATCTGATTAATCGACTCCGTTATGGTCTACTGTCAAAGGACCGTATTGTTACACGCGAAGATATAAAGAGTTTCGTACTTTGTAGTTTAGGGAAATTGGCGAAATCTGTAGATATCAGAGATGGTATAGCTATCTCAAACGATGTGCGACGTGGTATTATCCGTACAACAGAAGTAAGAATAGAACTTTCAGGTGCAAGTAAAGAAGAAAAAGTTGATTTACCTGCAATGACAAGTTTCTTAGAAGACGAACTTTCAAAGCGTTCTATCAATAAGACACCTTACAAGATATTTTTCGTATGAATACACAAAATTACAGCAATAGCCTCATAGCTGCTATTAAGTTAGCCAAGGCAATGGCACATCAGGATAAGCACCTATCATTCGGTGTAGCTCATCTTGTTATCGCTATGTTGACTGAACAGACAGGTTTGCGTGAGATCCTGAACTCGATGCAAAAGGAAGTGAACTACATCAGCGATTGGTTTGAGACTTACCGTGAGATGTATGTCGGTGTTGAGCATGATGCAGGTGAGATAATCGCCGACCACGAGGTAGAGACGGTACTTGATGAGGCAGAACGCTCAAAGATTAAGCTTGGTACAGACTCTGTTGACGCCTTGTGTGTGTTCTCAGCAATTGTCAGAGATGGTGTGGTTTACTCCCATCAGCAGATAGAATCAATTGGTGTGACAGAAGATGAGATAATGGAATATTTTGAGGCTTCAACCTCTCCTTTATCTCCAGTTGCAGAGATGGATATGGGTAGTTCTATCCAATACGTATCTGATCTCCGCCGAGCAGAACTCTTAGAAGAAGGTAAGTCTATTATCGGTCGTAGCAAGGAAATACGTCTGATATTGGAAACGTTGGAACGTTCTGAACGACAAGGTATTCTGCTTGTAGGTGCACCGGGTGTTGGTAAGACGGGTATTATCAGAGCACTTGCCCATGAAATGGAAATCAACCAAGATGAGATTATCAACCAAACATCGTTGGTCGGGCTGAACACATCAAAGATTCTTGCACAATCAGGCAATGAAACTGAGATTACCCAAAAACTTACGGGACTTTTGCAGAAGATGAATCAAGCAAAGAGTCGTGGTGTGCTTGTCATTGACGACCTACAGTTGTTGCTCGAAAGTGGTAACCCAACGGCAGCCACCTATATACTCAACAACCTTGATGCTCAAATTTGCGATGGTGCAGTCACACTGCTGATGGTTCTGTCTATGGATGCCTTCCGTAAGCACATTGAGAAACATTCTATTGCAAATAGACTGAATATTATAAATGTAGAGGAACTCGAACCGAATATTCTTCGCAGTGCATTACTAAAACATAGAACAATTCTGCAGGCTTATTATAGTCTGCCAATGACGGAGGAGGCATTCATAAGTGCATATAATCTTTCTAACAGATACTACAAGGAAAAGAGCCAACCAGCCTCAACATTAGACCTCATTGATAGTACTGCAGCCTCGGTAAGACTGAGTAATAAGAATGCTGCAGGTATTGTAGAACAACTTGTGGAGCAGTATGAGAAGTACAAGGCAATGCAGGTAGAAGATGTGAGTGATTTCGACTTACATCTGCTTTATCATACAATCTTTAACAAGGTGAGTGTTGTTTTGACTTCAAAGATAGAAGACGACTTCGTACTAACGGATGATGATTCAACACAGGAGAAATTAGATAAGCTTGGTAAAATGTTGAACGAACTCTCTGCCCTTTCACAGAAAGGTATTGAGAAGGTTAGCTCATTAGAAATAGAATCAGTTGTGGCAGATGACACTGGTATCCCAATCGGAAAGATTCAGGCACAAGAGAAAGACCGACTCTTGGGTATCGAAACCAAGTTGCACGAAAGAGTTAAGGGACAGGATAAAGCTATTCGTACCCTTTCAGATGCTATCATCGAGTCACGAAGTGGTCTGAGTGACCCAAAGAAGCCTATCGGTTCATTCTTCTTCCTTGGCCCTACTGGTACGGGTAAGACAGAGTTGACGAAATCGTTAGCCGATCTTCTTTTTGATGATGACACAGCAATGATTCGTTTCGATATGTCCGAGTTTAAGGAAGAACATTCAGCAGCCCTATTGTATGGTGCTCCTCCAGGATATGTTGGCTATGAAGAGGGCGGTTTGCTTGTGACAAAAATCCGCCAAAAGCCTTATTCTGTCGTACTCTTTGATGAGATTGAGAAGGCACATAGTAGTGTCTACGATATCTTCCTGCAGATTATGGATGAAGGTAAGGTGCATGATAAATTAGGACGTGAAGGTGACTTCTCCAATTCTATCATCATCTTTACTTCTAATATTGGTAGTCAATGGATTGCTGAACAGATTCAGAAGGGACATCAGCCAACCTCTAACGAACTGATTGAGGTTATGTCGAAGTACTTCCGTCCTGAGTTTCTTGGTCGTTTGACAGAGGTAGTCCCATTCTCACCTATTACAGAGGCGGTTGCTCAGCAGATTTTCCTTCTCCAATTCTCACGCCTGCAGAAGCAGTTGTTGGAGCAGAAGGATATTCAGTTGGATTTAGCACCAGAGACAATAGCCTACCTTACCTCCAAGGGATTCTCGCCACAGTATGGTGCGCGTCCTATTGCAGGTGTAGTGAGAACTTATCTGAAGAAGACTATTTCCAAGCTGATTGTCTCAGAGGCTATCAAATCTGGCAATCACATAATAGCAACCTATAAAGATGGAAATCTGCAATGGAATCACGCATA
This sequence comes from Prevotella melaninogenica, assembly GCF_013267595.1. Lineage (NCBI taxonomy): Bacteria > Pseudomonadati > Bacteroidota > Bacteroidia > Bacteroidales > Prevotellaceae > Prevotella > Prevotella melaninogenica. The sequence continues at coordinate 564,974 of NZ_CP054010.1, forward strand.
ACAACTTCTAACAGGGATTTAGAAGGATTCAGTAATAGTGATGCACGTCATCTTATTGCGGAAGTCTTCTATGCTGAACTGCAGTTTATTACTGGGGAGGATTTGCTTGACAAGACCGTTGTTATGACTCACGGAATGAATAGCCGTGTGAACTCTCAAGATATTATCGAGTTGCAGAAAGAGGAAGTCTATAAGGATGGACAATTAAGGGAACGACTGATACTTAACCTTGCAAGAAATGGTTTTTATCATCAGTTGCCTGAGTTTATGTTCCACCCTATTTCTCTTAGCTCACCAGGAATGAGCAACAAGGAGGTTGTTGAAGCAATTCGAGAGAATAGGAAGAAGGCAGAGAAGGCGATACACTTTTTCTCTCCGTTCGACACAATGATGTTCCATGACAGTGTACGTATCTTTGAGCGGCAGTTATCCTTATTTGAAAGGCCGTCTGAGAATGTTATTATCAAGAATGTCACCAGTCTTTTCTTTTCGAAGACAGCCCCTCTTACTGTTGACGAAAGATACAAGATGTTTTTGTGTCTTCTCAAGGTAGAGCATTACAAGGAGAATCTTTCTGCATTGGAAGAATTACTTTCAGTAGTCTGCGCTATTGACGCTAAGATACGATATGTCTATCATTACGAAGAGAATCTTCCTTACATTAGCTTGGGTGATTGCATGTTGGGGGTTGACTCAGGACTTGATGGACAATTACTATGTGAGTTGGATGATGTTGAAGTAAATCTCTGCTTTCATGATACGATAAAAGAAAGTGTATTGAAAAAGCAGATAGAAACAGTAAAGTATGTGCTGTCATTCTTTCTCATTTCGTCCAGAGATATAAAGATAATATATACTGTCACGACAAATACAGAACTCGTCTTAGGACAGAATTATTTAGGTTATGATACGAATTTATAAGAAGAAATAATGAAACCTTTAATATTTTTCTTTTTGAAATACTTATTGGCTCCGCTTCTTGCAATGGTCATGGTGTTCGTTATGGGAGCACTGAAGTCTATTCGACAGCAGCTGGGCATGAAGAGGATTATTGTCTTTGCTCTTTTAGCAGGACTTTTCCTTGGACTTCCTTCTCTCTTCGGCTATTTGAAGAATGAATATGTGTGGGGAGGACTTGTACTGACTGTTACTTCTTATCTCATTCTCGGATTTTTCTATCTATGGGCATTGCGCGTGGTCATTAGCAAGAAGAACGATGATATGTCTATCGAACTTCTCGTAACAGTGCTCTCAGGTATTATCGGAATGTGGATTTACTATCTTGTATTCAACTGGATTAGCGGAGGATTGGAATATACCCCTTGGGCGATGACAGCTGTCTGCTGGTTTATGATTCCTTACTTCGTCTTCCGTAGTTTCAAGTATTTCCGAAACATACAACCAGCAATCTACGACTTGTGGAGAATCAATCATAGTGGATTTAATCGAAACTATTGGGACAATCTCGATACTTTCAAGGCATTAACTGTCAAGGTGAAACTTAAGCGAAAGGTGGGTGATTTCGATTATACAACCCTTTCAGTTCGCTTGGCTGAGGGTATCGCTTTAGGAGACTGGTTTGACTGGCTTGTTGAAGACCAAAATCGTCGTTTTCCACAGGCACAGATTGAAATCAATATGGAAGGTGCTGAAAGTGGTTGGATTTTCTATACGAGCCGATGGTTCCGCTATCCTCTATTTATTCGGATGCTGGACCCACGTTGCACAGCCACAGAAAACAAAATAAAGAAAAATCAAGTTATCTATATAAAACGAGTAAAAAGCATAAACCAGATACAACATGAAGAAGATTGAGCATTTGCCAATAAACTGGGTTAACGGCCAGAAAATTAATAATACCCATTTCTTTGAGACATATTACAATGTAGTTGAAATGCTAAGACAGAACCGTGAAGAGGAACTGACAAGCTATAACTATGGATTCGGTGATAAGTCTGAAAAAGAAGAATGTTCTATTGACATGGATATTAAGGGTGAGTCTGCAGAGACTTTATCAGTAGAACTTAGAGCATGTAATGCGGTGACTCGTAATGGTTACCATATTCTCTTTACAAAGGAATTGTATGGCGATTTCACACCAAAGTGTACGCTCAAAGATATCGAGATTGATCTCTCTACACGTCAGGTAGTCTGCATTCTCCTTACTGTTAATCCTTATAAGATGTTACCAGTTGGTGTGCCAGATCCAGAAACTACCCCACTCCATCATCCTTACGTATTACCAGAGGTTACTTTGCAATTGGTATTGGAGCAGAATCTTAATAAGGCCTTCCTTGAGGGTAATAGTATAGTAGCGGGAAAGGTTATCGTAGATGGTGGTTCCTTCTTGATAGATAGCGACTATATCCCAGCTATTCAGCGTATCAACTGTTCTGAGAGAGCTATGCATGCTTTAGAGAATATGACAGAAACACTTGAGCGTATTCACAGCAATGCACTCAAGGTATATGCTAAGAATATTTCTAACCCTCACCGCAGTATGCTTGCAGACAACACTTTCGCTCTTTGCGATGTGGTGAAGAATTTCTATAGCCAGCATTGCTTTGAATTGAAGAATATTGCAGCTGAGCAGCCTCCAATCTATACTGTGCGCTTTGCAAATGCATTAGCTAATCTTCTGCTCACTTCACTCCGTTCTTTACCTGAGAAGGACTTTGAGACACTATTGCAGTACTTTGATGAGTGGACAAATATTAAGCCGTCTGACTTTATGCACAAGACAAGCGATATTGCTCATTTGAGCTATAATCATCTTGAGTTGAATACTCTCTTTGTGAGCATTGCAGCATTCCTCAATGTAATTGATACGCTTTTCCATAAGTTGAGCGAACTCGAATACGTTGGACTCATCAAGGAGAATATTATTATTAGCGAGGATAATAGTGGCAAGGTCTCTGAGAGTGAGCGTAAGTCATGGAAGGTTTGGGATTAACAGAGATACACTTGACAATGGTAGAAAAAAATAGAAAAGAACGCCGTCAGGCAAAGAACTCTTTTGTTTTTATCTTTAGCTTCACGCTATTGCTTTTCGTACTCTTTGCTGTTTGCACATTGAAAACTGCCGAACGTGGAATCAACATGGTAGACGAAAAGAAAGTGCGTTATGATGAGGTATTCCGTAAGCAGGCAAGCTATAATTTCCGTATGGATCAAATGTTCAAGGATATGAACAATCTTGTTACTGAGAAGCGTACGGATAATGAGCAGGCGCAATATCAGATGATAATTGCTCGTCACAGACAAGACATGCAGGATGAAATCTATCGTGGTGATAATGACACCACCAACTATGTTCTCTATAAGACACTGTTTGATCAACTACAAGCTACGCAGGAAACCACTGCGACTTACTTTGATGAGAAACGTGACTTAGACTACATTATGGAACAGATTCAGAAAGCAACTGAAATTTTAAATAGAAAAAGAGAATAATAATTTATTATTATGACAAGAGACGAAAAAATATGGTCCAGTATTAAGTTTACGCTTTTGTTATGCTTTTCTGTGGCCTTACTTTATATCCTCCTTTGTAAGTATGTCACACCAATTCCAGAATCCATTACAGGTAATGCGGTGACAGAAATCAATGATGCCGAGGCTATTCTTGAAGATCAGAAGGAAATGAGTGAGAAACTGATTACGCTGAAGAAGGATATTGATTCGCTTAACTTCGAGATACAGCAGACACAGCGTATCAGTGAGATAAAAGATCGTATGACACAGCTGCAAGACAACTATCGCAAACATTCTTATGATCCGAAATATCTCTATTGTATGCGTGCATTCAAAACGATACAAGACTATTTCGACATAAAGCAGAAACTCTATTGGACAACCAAGAATACGGAAGACAGAAAAAAGATTCTCGAAGAAATGAAGACTAAGATTAGATAAGGCTTTTGTTGGCTTTGCCTGGTTTCTCGTCTACCTTTCTGCTGGAATAGTTGATAAAACTCATTCATCCACAAGAAACATATGCTCTCCATAATCCTATTGCTATGAATATAGCGCATCGGTTTACAACCAAGTTATATGTGGCTAACAATTAACAAATTAAACCCCTTATGATATAACAATTAAAAAACAATAATTATGACTGAAAGACAAAAAATCATTTTGGCTATCGTTTCGGCACTGGCTGTAGTCGGATTATTGGTGGCTTTGCTTCTCCCCTCACGCAACGTCAACAAGAATCTTGACTTTTTCATTCAGGACAGTAATGCAAATAGTCAATTGGAAGTAAATGAGCCTTTGAAGTTTACCATTAATGACTCTGCAGCAGTTGTTGACAAGAGAGTATTATGGAAAATGGGTAATGGCGACAGTATCATTGGTAAGCCTAACATTAGTTATGTTTACAAACAGGCAGGAAAGTACCTCATCACACTACAGGTTGATGGTAAGGTTGTCACAGAAAAGACTATTGATATTGTGAAGATTACCAAGGACACTGTAGCAGTTGATTCTATTCCTAAGATTGTCGGACCAACACAAGGTTATGCAGGTGAGCGACTCGTATTCTCAGCCGAAGGCGATGGTATGACAAGCTGGCTTTGGGAATTCGGTGAGAGTGGAACTATTGATGCTTTTGAGCGTCAGGTGGTTTATAAGTATGACGAGCCTGGTAAATATCTCATCAAACTGAAGACTAATACCACTTTGTATCCTGTATCTCATGTCATAACTATCCTTCCAAAGGTTGAAGACATCATCGAGAATCCAGCTGATGAGGCTGATCAGCCAAAACCAGAGCCTATTGATACATTAGCTATGGTACAGAATGGTATCAAGAAGCATCTACAAGCTATTGCCAATGCAGGTGCAAGAGATAAGGAAGCATTCTATGCACATCGTAATTTCATTATCAATAACTATCTCGGCGGTAATGGTAATCAAGTCGTTGTACACATCAATGGCGAGCGTTATAATGTGTTCCCAGACTATTGTCAAGGATTACACTTCCTCGAGAGTAATCGTTACGGACGTGTGACTATTGACGATGTGAAGGTAGATGATTTCCATCATATTACAAAAATTGAAGTAACTCAAAGAAATACAGGAAAATAAAATTAGGAAATATGAAAGCGTTCCATATTATAGCAGGTCTTGCATTCTTCTTTTTAGGTGCTCAGAGTAGTCTGGCACAGGTGGGAAGATATGATAAGACACATGCTGTCGGTAAAAAGAGTTTTAATTACTTGACAGAAGATACACGAAAGCAGAAGACACACAACAATAAGGATGTGCATATTGTCTTCTCAGATCGTGACCATAACAAGGCATACGCTGGACCGTATGCACAGCGCATCCTGAGTGAACAGAAGCTTGGTGCGCCATTCTATGTTATTGGTGAGAAAAACGGATTCTATAAGGTTGTTGCTGCTAACCAGAGCTTGCTCGGACAGCCTAAGGGTATGTTTGCACCACTTTTCAGTTCAAGAACTCACTTTAAAGATGCTAAAAAATCACCATTCGTAGGATGGATTGATAAGAATAGCGTGCTGGAGTATAATCATGCCTTTGTGTCTAAAGATAACAACTTCCCAGTACGTTATCGAATCGGTGCATCCACTGTGTCACGATTGTCAAATATAAAGAGATTCTTTACTCTTGACTCTCTGAACCTCTATGGCGATCCCTTCTTCCTCGATAAGAGCAAGGGAAAGCTTGTAGCTGGTCAGATTGTGTATGCTTATAAGTACGATGCAAGTAAACAGGCTATACTTGTTTCTGATCGTCCTTCGCTCTCTGACTCTACTCGCACAACACTCGGGTGGATTCCTGCTGACCTCACTGCAATGGTAGGACAGAATCACGTTTATCTGTTGGATGCTAATTATCCTGAGTTTGCTGGTTTCCCATTGGGTTCTAAACTTCTCTTTACTGCTGATGGAAATTGGACAAACACGTCGACAGACCAGAAAGTGCCAATAAACCTTCCTTTGTCTGTATGGGACAGGAAGAAGACTTATATGCTTAATGTAAAAGGTAGAGATGTTGCTGTGGCAGAACTCGATCAACTCATTGAGAATAGCAAGAATATAAATGTCCACCTTGTGTTCTTTGATAAGGACCGTCTACTTGTGCGCAACCTTGTTAATGCTTTCCAGGGCATAAGCGAAAAGGTATCAAAGGATTCTCAAGCGAAGTTCTCTGTTACATCAGTTTCTCAGAAGGGAAATAGACATCTCTCACCAACAACCGACTTTGGTAAGTGGATTGACTATCTTACAAAGATGACTTCACCAAACACTATTGGGGCAACAGGTGGCTACGGCTTCCATGATGCGATGAATACCATCTTTAGAGAGACACCTTATTCTAAGTTTGATAATAATGTGTTCATTATCTTGGGTACTGATGAGTTCCCAACTTTCACTTCTGACATCAACTCTGAGATATATTCGCGTTCAGCTACTCTCCTTCTTGCTCAAATCCTTTCTAAGGATGGTATGCCTTATCAAGACTTCATCCTGCAGTCTAAGCAGCTACTTGATAATAACATCCTGGAGTATATGAGCTTCTCTGGAGACTATCTCTGCGAACCAAAATGGACAAAGAATGGCTCGTTCAAAGATATGAGTACTGATAACGAGAATGTTTATTTGCTTGATGCACCAAAGAACAGCGTTATTACAGGTGGTTTTGTTTATCCAAAACTTTATTCTGAACTTTCAAGTGCAGGTCTTTCAAATGTACTTGATTCACTGTTTATGCAGCTCAATGCACGTAACAACGAACTTGTAAATGTGACACGTAGCGCAGAGAATAAATATGGTGTTCTTCGTGCTATTCCTACACAAGAGGTGGTGAATCTCTGTGACAGTGCTGCAATCTCTGTAACTGACATTGAAAAGAACAACATCAACGACCTTCTCTTTAAGAAGATGTGGTTTACACCACAGCAGCTTTCAACTTATGACGAGGGATATCTTTTTGATAAGGATGAGATGCAGAATCTTCTTGATGGCTATCGTGATTTGATGCCTTATATCAATGCAGACTCTCTTGGAAACCAAGAACTTGCAGTATTGAGAAATAACTTTAAGCGTCAGAGCAAGCTGGTTAACATCCTTTCTTATCGCAAGGCTCTCAGTACGAAGTCTTCAATTTCAAAGGTTTATTATCATCGCGTTTCAGTTCCAAGTTCTGATGCATTGAACTACATTGTACGTGTAAAGGATATTCGCCGTAAGAAGTGTAATGAAAGCGAATGGGATCTGGCTTACAAGGAGATGTTTAAGAAGCTTGTTAATCTCGAGACACGCTTCAAGTCTGGACGCTTGAATACTATATATGTTGCTGGAAAAAGCTATTACTTTATTCCATTAAAGGAGCTTCCATAAAGCATTTAAGATATAAGATATAATGATATGGATAAATACATTTCTGACATAGTTCAGGTGTATTTATCCATATTTTATTTTCTTATTATGCTGTCTAATGAACTTATTTCAGGTACTGTCCTATAAAAGTATGGGCTAGTCTGATGATTTACAATACCTAGTGATAAATAGGGATAAATGATGAAGTCCTCCAGCATCTTGAGAGAGAAAAAACAGTGAAACAGACTGTCATTGATACGTGTTTCTCCTGAAAATCTATCCACTAACTCAAAAAGCTCTTACATTTATTCTTATTCCTGACTATTAGTTTGTATTTTTGCAGGTAAAAACAGAGTGGGACTACAGAGAGTGCATAGCAATCTCCGATGAAGCGCTTGAAGTAGAGAAGAAGAAAGTAGTTATTCGACTGCCATTAGAAGTAATTCCCGACTTTAAAAGATTATTTACTTGCGTTAAGGATCTAAATCTACTTCAGCTAAGTCCCCAAGAAATCATAAAATATTATGCCAGAAGATATTAATTATCAAATAGTCCCAGAAGGGAAAATACGAGATTATATAGATGGAACCATTCGCAAGGATACTCCAGAAGAATATGTGCGTCAGACCGTAGAAAAGCGTCTGGTAATTGAGCATAAGTATCCCAAACAGCGTATCGCAGTAGAATACCCCATCAAAATGGGGGATGGTAAGAAGCGTGCAGATATCGTTATATTCTCAGAGAAAGCAACTGCAGAGGACCTCCAGGATCAGCAGAATATAGTTCTCATTATCGAGTGTAAAAAGGAGTCTGTCAAGCCTACTGACAAAGGAGAAGGAGTGTCGCAGCTTAAGACCTATATGGCTTCATGCAGTAATTGCGTGTGGGGTATGTGGACTAATGGCAAGCACAAAACTGTTTATCAGAAGGTGACAGACGACAAGGGGCGCATCCATTATGAGGAAGCTAACGACATCCCTTCTGCAGATGGTAGCAACAGTGCTAACGAACGTCCTAAGCGAGGACAGATGTCTAAGGCTACCGATGATAATCTGCTCTTCACTTTCCGCACCTGTCACGACATTATTTCTGTCAATGAAGGACACTCAAAACAAGCTGCCTTCTTTGAATTTCTTAAAGTTATCTTCTGTAAGATTACCGATGAGCGAAATGTAACTAAGCCTGTGGAGTTTTATACCACAGCATCAGAACGCAATAACTCAGACGGACAAGCAACGGTGTATAAACGTATTGCAGCTATCTTTGAGGAGGTAAAGAAAAAGCAGGGAAAAATCTTTGAAGCCAACGATCGAATCAAACTTGAGCCTCGCACACTCAGCCATTTGGTGGGTGAGCTACAAAAGTACTCGCTCTTGGACACGCGCATTGATTTTAAGGGAAAAGCCTACGAAGAAATCGTAGGTTCCAATCTCCGTGGTGATAGAGGTGAATTCTTCACTCCACGTAATGTGATGCAAATGGCTGTGGCTATGATTGCTCCACAAGAGGGAGAAAAGGTGCTAGACAGCAGTTGTGGCACTGGAGGCTTTGTTGTTACGGCCATGAATGCGGTCATTGCTACGATTAAGAGCAAAATGCAAAAAGACTATGGTGAGAATTTAGAAGATTGGCCACCAGTGGTGCGTGATGCTTTCAATAATAAAATCACTGAGATTGCGGGAGAAAATTTCTTTGGCTTCGACATCAATCCAGACTTAGTGAAAGCCACAAAGATGAACATGGTGATGAATAATGATGGTAGTGGCAACATCATTCAGCTCAATAGTCTTCTCCCTCCCCACGAGTGGAGCGAAGAGAAAAAGCAACTTCTTGAGGAACGTATGGGACGTCCTAAGAACTCCATCGTCAATCACAAGACCATAGACCTTTTTGATGTCATTGTAACTAATCCTCCCTTTGGCTCTAAAATCCCTATCAACGATCAACAAATTTTAGAGCAGTTTGACCTTGCCCATAGTTGGGTTAAGGATCAACACGGCAATTGGTTGATGAATTCCACAAAGCTTAGAGGAAGTGTGCCTCCCGAACAAATCTTTATTGAGCGCATTGTGCAGTTGCTTCGCCCTGGAGGACGTGCAGCAATTGTTTTGCCCGATAGTATATTCTCTTCACCAGGCTTAGAGTTCATCCGAGTCTGGCTGATGCGACACACTCACATCATCGCAAGCATAGACCTGCACGCAGATACATTCCAACCTCACAACGGCACTCAGTGCTCCATTCTCTTCGTGGTCAAGAAGACTACAGAAGAGCTGCAGGAGGAACAAAATCTTGGATTTATCCCTGATAATCAGATATTCATGGCTATGGTAGACCACATTGGGCATGACAAGCGAGGTAACACGATATATAAACGTGATGAGGAGGGCAACCTTATACTGCGTCATGAAGAGAATGATGTGCGTGAAGTGGATGCGACTACAGGCGAGGTGACCTATCGCAAAGAGACTTTTGAAGAGAAGATAGTAAACGACCAGACTATTTTGGTGGCTGATGTATTTCTCAAGTGGAAACGCGAACAGGGCATAACATGGTAAACTCAGACAATACAATTCTTGCACCATCGCCACTGCGTTGGTGCGGCATTTCGGCAGAGGAAGTAAGAAACAACGCCTATCGCCTTGATGCATCGGCTTATGATATAGAGGCTATGGAAGCTCTCTCTCGAGTGTACCATAGTCCCTATGGTTGGGTATATCTTTGGGGTGAAAACGGATTGGTTGAAGAGGCGTATCACGGACCACGAGCAAAGCGCAACTACCTCCCAACAGGAATTCCTTTCATCGGTAGTTCGGAGATGCTAGAGGTGAAACCAAATCCCACAAAGTTTGTAGATAAGAGTTTTCTTGATAACTATGGTGTAAGGCGTGGTCAAGTTTTACTATCATGTTCTGGAACTATAGGACGTACTTCCTTTGTCAATCGTACACTTGAGGGCTATTGCGTTAGCCAGCACGCCCTAAAAATAACAGCGAATTATGCTGGATACGTTTATGCATATCTGTCCACAGAAGTAGGGAAAAGTATCGTTAAGTCCTTTACCTATGGTGCTGTGATTGATGAGATAGAACCCGAGCATCTAAAGAACTTGCCTATCCCTAATGCTCCAGAAGAAATCAAACGAAGCATTCATAACGCAGTCATAGCCTCTTACGATTTGCGAGACCAATCGAATGATTTGATTGATGAAGCGCAACAATTGCTCTATGAAGCTCTTAGCTTGCCAGGGAAGATGGATTTAAAACCAAAGTATTATGCTCCGCAAGCAGGATTTCGCTGCTTCACCATGTATAGTAATGAGTTGAACAATCGCTTCGATGTATCCTATCATTTGCCCGAAATCAAGGAGATTCTCTCTCTGATTTCTAAGCAAGCCGCAGAAGTCACCACACTTGGCGACCCCAGAATCAGTAAAGAGATTATACTACCTGGACGTTTCAAACGTATTTATGTAGAAAAAGAGCAAGGGGTACCCTTCTTTGGCGGTAAACAACTGTTGCAACTAGACCCTTCTGAAGATAAACATCTTTCATTAGGCAAGCATGCCGATAGGATAAAGAGAGAGCTTTCATTGGAAGAGTGTATGTGTCTGATTAGTAGAAGCGGTACAATAGGAAAAGTAATAATTGTTCCCAAACATTGGTCTGGATGGGTTGCAAACGAACATTGTTTAAGACTATCTCCTCGAAATAAAGATATTGCTGGTTATATATATGCTTGGCTGTCTACAGACTATGCTTTACCTTTAATTGTGCGGCATATTTATGGAGCTGTTGTTGACGAAATAGATGACAAACAGTTATCAGAAGTTGCCATTCCCCTCCTCAAAGACAACTCTATGCAATCTCGCATCAACAATCTTGTACTGCAAGCCAATGAACTTCGCTATCAAGCCTATCTCAAGGAGCAAGAAGCCCTACAGCAGATGGAGAAAGTTCTGAAGCGTTGATATAGATGAAGTTATAATGAAAATAACACCTTATACAGGCATTCTAAGGTAAAGGAGTGTAAGGAGTTCAAACTCTACAAAGATATGATTAAAAAGTTTGACATCAAGAATCTAGGGGTTTTCAAAGATTTTGAATGGAACAAGAATCTTGTAGACGATAATAGAAAAATAGAGACCCTACAAAATGTAAATATTATATTTGGGCGTAACTATTCGGGAAAGACAACTCTTTCTCGGATTTTTCGTGCCTTTGAGTTAAAAGGCGGACTCGAAAAGTATGAGAGTGGTTCTTTCAAGTTGGAACTGAAGGATGGAAATACTATAGACGAGAAATCTATAGCAAGTTTTACAATCCCTGTTCGTGTCTTCAATGAAGATTTTGTAAAAGATAATCTACTCTTTATTGGTAATCCTGAAGAAGGTGTAACACCTTTTGCCGTATTGGGTGAGAATGCCCAGATTGAGTCAGAAATACAAGAGCTAAAAGGTCTGTTAGGGTCAGCAGAAGAAGAGAATGAAACTGGACTCTATCTGGAGAGAAAGAATGCAGTCAAGGACTATCAAAAAGTAGAAAAAGAAATAAAGAAAGAGAAGGAATGGCTAGAGAAGAAGCTCTCGTTTAAGGCTCTGGATAAGGGGTCTGGTATCAAATATCTATCTCACTTTTTTGGCGATCAGAATTACACTGTAGCCAAACTCAAAGATGAACTTAAGAAGGTTACTCAAGACAATCAACTGGCAGACGAGCAAATAGTTGAGTTGAAGGCATCGTTAAAGGAAGAGACAAAGCAAATCCCTCATATATCAGAACATTCTTTACCAAGTTTCGATAATATAAATCAACGAATTAAGGCTATTGTGGAGCAGCAGATAATGTCATCAGGAAAAATTGAAGAATTAGTGCGCAATGCAATAGCAAACAAATGGGTTGAGGAAGGATGCAAACTACATGAGGGGAAGAAAACTTGTTTATTCTGTGGAGGTGAAATCACAAACAATCGCTGGGCAGAGTTAGAACGTCATTACGACGAAGCAACAAGGAAATTGAAAGATAAGGCAGAGAAGGCGGTTGATTGGTTAGAAGAACATATTCAAATTGCAAAGGAACTCTACAAAATCTCACCTGAGAAATACTATCAGCATTTTAAAGTTGAGGTAGAGGGTATTAATAAGGACATGGATAAACTCCGAGAGAAACTTTTCACAGCGTTGAACGGCATTTTGCTACAATTGAAAGAGAAATTAGCGGATATTCATTCTACCCCTTCTTATATTGAATACGCATTTGATTTTTCAGAACTCAATGCAGTTTATAGTCGGATTGAGAATCTTGAGAAAAGTGCAACTGAATATGGTGCTAAGCTTAAGCAGGAGCAATCTAAAGCTCAGGCAAAACTGCGCTTATCTGAAGTTGCTCGCTTTAAGGAAGATATAGGCTATGAAGAGAAAGTCAAGTTCATATTAGAGAAAGAGGCGGTTCTCAATGAGAAAGGAGAAGCAAAGGAAGAAAAGGAAAAAACTGTTCTTTCCAAGGAGAAAGCTATTAAAGAAAAAGAGCGCCTCCGTCAAAATGAAGAAGAGGGAGCAAGAAAAGTAAATGCAATTCTGGAAAACTATTTTGGGCATAGATTCATTGAACTTAGAGCAGTTAAGAAAGATAATGAAGATGGAATTTACTTTGATGTGTTTCGGGGAGGGCAGAAAGCGTATAACTTAAGTGAAGGGGAACGTAATCTTGTTGCTTTTTCGTACTTTGTTGCAAAACTAGAGGATGTTGAGACTGTAGCAGAAAAGCCAATAATCTGGATTGATGATCCTATATCGAGCTTAGATGCTAATCATGTGTTCTTCATCTTCTCGCTGATAGACCAGCAAATAGTGGCTAAGCATCAGTGGACACAGCTCTTTATATCTACCCATAATCTTGAATTCTTGAGGTATCTTAAACGTATACATACGGGTGAACAACGTGGATGGTTTTTGATTGAGCGACAAGGTGATCAGTCTTGTTTACGTGGCATGCCTAAGTATATGAAAGATCATGTGACAGAGTTCAACTACCTGTTTCATCAAATTTACAAGTGCAGTCAAGCAGCTGAAAATGAAAACTATGAGCTATTCTATAACTTTGGGAATAATGCACGTAAATTTTTAGAGGCCTATCTATATTATAAATATCCTGATAACGATACAAACTGCCTCCATAAGAAAATGATGCGCTTCTTCTCAGATGAATGTGCAGCTACTACTATAGATCGTATTGATAACGAACTCTCACATCTTGAGGGGTTAATGGAGAGGGGAATGTCTATGTCTGATCATGCCGAGATAAAGAAATGTGCCCAGTATATACTAGAGACTATCAAGACCAAAGATCCAGATCAATATGATGCTTTTCTTCTAAGTATTAACCCTAAATAAAGCATTCTCTATCGACATTATGCTTGTAAGTTTTGGGGTGTGATAAAGGGTGTAAATCGCGTAACTTGCTGATTTACACCCTTGTTTGCGGAGAGAGAGGAAAATGAATATTCCTCGTATCTCCTTGTATCATAGTTATTTATAAACTTTCTTCTTTTCTGTGTAGCCAGATTGTAGCCACAACAGAGTATTTTGAGAGTACACGTGGATACTGCTGCTTGAAACACGCTCTTGTGTTTCTTGGGTTCAAAAGTACTAAAAATATGAACATGCCCCAAATATTTGGTAGAAAATGTTTTATAAATTCTTTGGCTACAATTTTCAGTGCAAGGTACAAGCCTATATATATAGATAGGTCTTGCACTTTGCACTGATGGTCCCTACCTTATATTTTATACCGTTGATTATCAATACGTAAAATGGTATTATACTACCAGAAAATAGTATTTTAATATTCTATCTAAAGCCTGTTTCATTAGGAACTTTGTAGCCATAATAATTACAATTATGTATATTATGGCTAATAAAAACAAATTAAAACCCAAAGGGTATCTTTATATTAGTAGCCCTACACTTGAGAGTTTAGTTCTTTTATGTGAGAATACAAAAGAAGCTGCTCATATAAGTGGCATAGAGTATTCAAATTTTCTTAAAGCTTGCAAGATGGAAAAGGATATAAGATTTAGCACATATCGAAAGTGTGCTGCAGGTTTGGGGAAAGAAGTTCTGGTTATTCATCTTCCTTTGGGAACCATAGAGTCAATGATTGAGCCTAAGACTCATGTGAACGGTTTTTATGAAACTATTGAGCAAGATAAATTGATTAAGGTGCTGATGGCGGTTATGCCGAGTGACGGAATAAAAATTTTTAACTTCATGGAGGATTTCAAGAGACACCTAACAAGTCACGACAAAAAACATCTAATGAAACCATTTTTATGGCTCTTCCGTTAAATGTGTAGAATGTTAATAGAATGAGATTAATCCACATACATGATAAGCTTACCTCCAATTAGATGGTTTTATAAAGGGGGATAAACTACATGATAAATGTAATTAGGTTCGATGTCTATCTGTCATCTACAACCTGCTTATTCCCTTATTAAATTATGTTTGTAAATTATTTTCGTGCAACTCAAACCCAATACATGCTCTTTTGGCTTCTAAACGACGCCCTTTTGGGTTGCAAAAGATGCCCTTTAAGGCTATTACTAACGCCCTTTTGAAGTCCTATTAAGCACATTTCACTTTACTACTTGGTAACTACTTGACTTTCTGTTTATTGCAAACCTGCTTCTTATGTATTTTTTTTGCCGTTAGTTATAGATGTTTTCTTTGAAATTATGTAATGATTTTTCAAATCCTTATCTGCATATTTTCGAAGTATAAAAAGAAATGGTTTTCAATGTCAGAGGATAATAATAAGATAGATAGTTGACAATCTTAGCAATGTTTTTTGTTTAGCGAGTAACTTTGGTTCTTCTGTTAAAGCAATACGAAAAGCGTCCACACATTTAACAGAAGAACCATAAATTAATCAGGCAGTATATACCTAAAAAGGATTCGTTTGATAACTATACAATAGTCCGTTAAATTTTCGCAGTTTGCAAAGCTTTTACCCAAAAGCCAACAGGAATTGTGACAGAAAGAAGACATAATAAGTCTCTGAAAAAGAGATGATTAGGTAACAAAATATAACACAATAAAATCGGCTATCTCATTGATTTTCAGTAACTTTATAGATGTAAAAAGACAATAAAGTTTATGCTGATAACCAACTTGATTAGCCGATATATGAAGCTCTGCAAAGCAGCATTTAGTGCTGAAGATGGAGCAAAGTTAAACAAAAGTATTCAAACAAACGTCATGGAAATGCTTTTTCTTTTGATGGTCATCCCAAGGAAATGTAATTTTACGCAGATGGGACGCTATGGAAAGCGTGGCGAACAATGCTATCGGCAGACGGCAGAGCGCAGCGTGAACTGGCTCGAAATAAATATGTGGCTGAGTGCTTTCGCCTTCAAGCAGGGTAAAGGGCTCAATGCCATCGTTATTGATCCAAGCTTCATCAAGAAGGCTGGGAAGCATACCCCATACGTGGGTACGTTTTGGTCGGGCTGTGCAGGTGCGGTAAAGCACGGTCTTGAGATCCTCGGCATCGGTGTGATAGACGTGGACTTGCATGAGTGTATGATGCTCAAGGCTGTGCAGACCACATTGGAAAAAGGGGAGGAGAAAAAAGAGATGAGTCTATACGACTGGTATACCAAGGTGTTGGAGGACGACAAGGTAACCTTACAGCGTATTTGCAAGGTTCTTGTCGCTGACTCAGCCTTCTCCAAAAGACCTTTCATCGACAAGGTAATGAAGATGGGCTTCCATGTTGTGAGCCGCTTGCGTCATGACGCAGCCTTGTTCTACACATGGGATGGGGAACCCACGGGAAAGCCCGGCCGTCCTCGTATCAAAGGTGACAAGATTGACGTAAGGAACATCGACATATCCAAAGGCAATGAGCTTGATTTAGGAGAGACCAAAGGCAAAGCCTATGCGCTCAAGGCGTGGTGCAAGTCCTTGCATAGGGTCGTGTCGATTGTCATCCACGAGTTGCCCAACGGTGTCCGCCGTTTGTACTTCTCTACGGATGAGAGCATGAGTGGACGCGATGTGATGGAGTACTATACCACACGTTTCCAAGAGGAGTTTTGCTTTCGCGACGCAAAGCAATTCCTCGGTCTTACCGATTGTCAGGCACGCGACAAGAGAAAACTTGAATTTGCTTTCAACTCTTCATTCACGGCACTCAATGTGGCGAAAATCATGTGCAAGGAACATGAAACATCCATCGGTCGACTTAAAGCGCAGATGATCAATGCCTACTATGCGCAACGAATTATTGACGTGTTCGAGAAGAACCCGAACACACCATTAAATAAAGAAAGGATAAATGATATATTTAGTTTCACTGCTGACGCAGCATAATATTTAACGGACTATTGTAACTATACAGACAAGAGAATTATGTCCATACAAAAGAAATTGAACGAAAGACCAAGAGAAAAATTAAACTTTTCTACTCCAAAGTGCGAGTTCTTTAAACACCTTTTGTAATTTTGCACTTGCTGGTTGACTCTGCGGTCCACACATTTAACGGAAGAGCCTTTATTGTTATTCTGATGAAGAAAGTGAAAAAGAAACAAAAGTCAAGATAAGTTCAATATGAGCAATATATTTCTCTACCCCATATTCACCAAAGATTTTCCCAAAATCCATTCCTAACAAGAATACATAGAATATTCTTGCAGGAATGGATCCCAATCTTTATATATGCTTATCTATTGGCTGTCTGCCACAGATAAGTATCTGCACAATGAACAGAGGCAGTTTGGTCGGCAATCATCAACTTGAAGTCGCCTTCCTCCAATCTCCATTTGCCATCCCAACCTACAAAAGCCAAGTCGTCTGCCTTTAATTCGAAGGTCACAGTCTTGGTCTCACCTGGCTGCAGTTCCACCTTGTCGAAGGCACGGAGACGACGACCATCTGGTACCATGCTGGCAACGAGGTCGCTGCTGAACAGGAGAATGCTCTCCTTGCCTGCCACCTTGCCCGTGTTCTTCACATCCACGCTCACCTTGATAATGTCTCCGTGGCGGAAGTCAGACTTGGAAACCTTCAGGTTGCTATATTGATAAGAGGTGTAACTCAAACCATATCCGAAGCCCCACTGCTGGGTAATCTTCGCATTGTAGTCGTAAGCCCCTTCCATCGTACCCACCTCCTCACTCTTCTTGAAGTCGTAGTTAGCGAGCGAATTGATTTCCTTAGGATAGGTGTAAGGCATCTTGCCACTGAAGTTTGACTTGCCCGATACCAAGTTTACCAAGGCATCGCCGCCCATGTTGCCAGGGATAAGGATATCGATGATACCCTGTGCCAATGGTTCGATGTCGGCGATGAGACGTGGACGTCCTTCATTCAGTACCAAGATGACAGGCTTGCCTGTCTGAGCCAAAGCCTTGACCAGATTGCGCTGGTTTTCAGAAAGCCAGAGGTCTGTCAGGTTGCCCGGAGTCTCGGTATAGGAGTTCTCGCCAATGCAAGCCACAATGACGTCGGCATCCTTCGCTGCAGCCACTGCCCCCAGAATCTGAGGTTCGTTCTCCTCCCAATACTTGCCCTTTTCATTATAGGTAACACCCTGGTTCAAAATAACATTCTCCTTGCCATACTCATTGCAGAATGCCTCATAGATGGTATTATACTTGCCGGCAAACTCATCGGTACGATGGCCCTGCCAGGTATAGCTCCATCCACCGTCCAGACAGCGCATCTGATTGGCATTAGGCCCCGTGAGGAGAATCTTCTTGCCATGCTGCAAAGGAAGGATATTACGCTCGTTCTTCAGGAGCACCATACTCTCGGTAGCTCCCTCCAAGGCGAGCTTGGCAAACTCCTCGCCACCAAACTTAGGATAATTCTTCAGTTTCTGGGTTGGGTTCTTAAAGAGATCGAGACGGTATTTCATACGAAGCACACGGCGACAGGCATCATCGATGCGACTCATCGGAATCTTGCCTTCCTTCACCAATTCAATAAGGTAGCCACAAGCATCGCAAGAATAAGGTTCCATAATCATGTCGATACCAGCATTGATGGCGATGCGGAGTGCATCCTTCTTGTCCTTTGCCACCATCTCACGAGTATAGAGATTGTTGATGTCTGCCCAGTCGGTGATAAGCACACCATCCCATCCTGTCTCTTCCTTCAGCCATCCTGTCAGGATTTCCTTGTTGGCGTGCATCGGCATACCGTTGACGGAAGCGGAATTCACCATCACGGTCAAGGCTCCAGCTTGCAGACCCGCCAGGAAAGGAGCGAAGTGCTTCTCTCGCAAGTTGGCAGGAGAGATATAGGCTGGTGTACGGTCTTTACCAGTCCAAGGCACGCCATAGCCCATGAAGTGCTTCATTGAAGTGGCGATGTGATACTGGTCGATGTTATTTGGGTCCTCACCCTGGAAACCATAGACCATGGCCTTGCCCATCTCTGAACTGAGATAGCAATCTTCTCCAAAGTTCTCCCAGATGCGAGGCCAACGGGCATCACGACCGAGATCAACGGTAGGACTGTAAGTCCAAGGCACACTCACCGCACGAGTCTCATAAGCAGTAGCCTCAGCCGAATGGCGAGCAATCTCACGATTGAAGGTGGCAGCTACATTGATGTTCTGCGGGAAGAGGGTACCGTCTTGTGTATAAGTAGAACCGTGGTTCTGATCGAGACCGAAGACGCAAGGGATGCCGATGCGCTTCATCGAAATCTTCTGGATTTGCTCGATGTACTTCTCCCACTGCTTGGCGGTTGGTGCGCAAGTGTTAGGAGCGTTGAGGATAGAGCCAATCTTATAGCGAGAAAAGATAGAATCGGTCTTGTGCTCGTCGATATAGAACACACCGTTCTTGTCGTTGGCACCAAAGAGGTCGGTCACCAATTCCATCATCTGACCTATCTTTTCCTCCAAGGTGAGTTTCTTCAGGGTTTGTTCTACTTGAGCCTCTATCTTAGGGTTGCTTTTGATAACTGGAACATTGGCACTGGTTGTATAAGCAAATGCCAACATTGAAATAGATAATAATAATTTCTTCATAAGTTCAAAGGTTTGACGTTTTATGATAAAACGGAAATCTTTCTAATATTTTATTCGATAGTTACTTTCTTTACGGTGTAACCGTCACCCACGAGGAGGAAACCATCCTGCTCTGTCAAAAGTTGGATAGATAAGTCGGTCAGTTTAAACTCCCATTTAGCAGGTCCATCCACCATGATGTCGCCACGCTCTGGGTCGCCCTTACCAGTAAGGATGTTGTTCCACCAAGCAGTGGCAGCAGTACCCTGACCATTTCCATTCACATAGACACGGAGAATGGTGCCAGCCTTCACCTTTGAGAGGAAGGTATCCTTCAAGGCATTGAATGGTGTACCCCATGTCACGGCAAACTCACCTTCCCAGATGGTGTTCTCCATAGATGGGCGAGCCTCGGTGGTTACCTTGATGGTACCGCCAGCAAACTGTACACCATTGCCATCTACCAATGTAATGTCGTAATCGCCATTGGCGAGGTCGGAAGGAGCAGTAACTTTCAATGTTGTACCCTCATCGAGAACTTTGAAGGCAACCTCCTTATTAGCGATGAGAACTTTCTGAACGAGACCCAGGTTCTTGCACTCGTGGATGGTTGTAGTTTCTCCTGGAGCTACCCTAAGCTCGATGGCATTTGTACCCAAGGCTGGGTCATCGGCAGCAGGAGTCACGGTAACGTTCAAGGTGCGGGATGTGGTCTTGCCCTTGGTGGTGGTTGCCACAATCTTCAGTTCATGATTACCTAAAGGCAAAGTTTGGTCGATGGTAGTACCTTCGGCAATCTGAGTGCCGTCGAGCAACCATGTCACTGTGGTGTAGTGAACAGGAGTCACCTTGATTTCCAACTTATAATTTGTCTTGCGGTCTATCTTGGAATCAGCCAAGTCGGTGTTCAAAATACGTGGATCGTCATTTTCGCTGACAGTGAAGTATGGATCATCGTCAGAAGAGCAAGAAGACAAAGTAGATGTACCAGCCAGTGCGAAACTCATGGCGAAGAGCATCATCATAGCCTTCAAGACTTTTCCCTTATATTGTTTCATTGTCTTATTCATAATTAATTATTCTATCTATTGTCCTATAAAACTTAACATTTAATACTTAACATTAAACGCTTAACACTACTTGCTGTATCCCTTTCCGAATGGAGGATTGAAGTCTGGCTGAAGGTTTACATCAGCCTTGTCCCACCAGAGGTGCTTGTGCCAGTCGTCTGTACCACCCATGCGGTCGATGGCAGCCTTGTAGTTAGCACTGTTGTACTGACCTTCCAACTCAGGATACTGCAAACGGACAGGCATTGACCAGTTAGAATCTGTGTAAGTAAAACCATTCTTGGTCAAGAGATCACGATTCAAGATGGCAGGATAGTCAGAGCGGCGCATGTTTGCCCAACCCTCAGAAGGGTTCATCATGTGGAGAATCCAAGCCTGGGTGTTGATGGTCTCCTTAGGATTGTCACCCAACGGATTATTGGCAATGAACGCATCTATCTCTTCCTTGGAAATCTTGTTGGATGTAAGATAGTAGTTGTTGAGCAACTCCATGCTGGCACGAACACCAGCCTCGTAGTGGCTCTCTGCATCACCACCCCCAACATTCCAACCCTTGGTTGCAGCCTCAGCCTTGAGGAACTCCACCTCAGCATAGCTCATCAAGTCGCCAGGACAAGAAGGCATCTCGAAGTCGATGTTCAGGCAAGGACGACCTGCTCGGGCTATATAATCAGAGTTGGCATAAGTGTTCTTGTCTATCTCCGCATACTTCTTCAAAGTGGGAAGGTCATCAACCGTAGCTGGATTCATCCAGTCTGTGTACCAGGTAGCACCAGGGTTGCAAGGCTCTTCACCGAGATTCTTTCTCTGGAAGTAAGCCAGGAAATCATCGGTCAAGTCGATGTTCTGCTCTTTGTCTGGCTTCACCTGACTACGTTTGATATTGTAGTAGTGACGGCAGATGCGATAGAGACGAGGGTCGTTGGTATTCTGCAACTGATAGAACAAGGTAGAGCATACCATGGTAGGCGATGTGGCATCCTGACCATAGAGAATCTCTCCTAAAGCATTGGTGCGGAAATCGTAGTCGTTGGCTCCATCATAATAAGTATAAGGAGTATCGGCATATCTGATGTAAGCATCATCTGCTGCACTGGCGATAGCACCGGCAGCAACAGCCTTCTCAAACTCTTTCTTTGCCTTCTGTGGATTAACATCTGAAATGCGCATGGCATAGCGCATACGGAGCGCATTGGCATACTTCTTCCACTTAGCTATATTACCACCCATGCTGGTGACATCACCAGAAATGCGGTCGGTACCGGTGCCAAGTTGCTTCTCGCAAGCGTCAAGCTCCTCAAAGAACCAGCTGTAGAGTTCCTCTACGGTATCATACTTAGGGGTGGAGATACCTGAGATGTAACCCAGACCTGCCTCCAAACAAGGCACGTCGCCGTAGGTATCTGCCAAGACTGCCGTGAGATAGACACGATGGATACGAAGTGCCGCATTCAAGTTTGCCTTGTCTGCTGAATTGTGGATGGCATCCACAAGATTCTTGATGCTGACCTCATAGTAGCGGTCCCAGACACGACGAGCGATATCGTCCTCACGGAAGTTGGAACCTGCATAGTTGGTTACGTTCCAACCACCAGCGAAATACTGTGGAAAACCTGAGATATAGTTACGGTAGGTATCCATCAAACTGAAGTCACCATAAGTCTGCAACAAAGCAGTAGTCAACTGTGCGTTAGGGTCGAGCTCGCTCACCTTGGTCTTGTCAGTATTGATGTTGCTCAAGGTTTCATCTGAGCAAGAATTCATCGCAGTGCCGGTTGTCATCAGGGCGAAAGCCATCATCAGGCTGCTCTTACCTATATATTTCTTGATTATATTGTTCATTTTCATACATTATTATATATTAGAACTCTTCTAAAGAAATGATTTATTTTTTCGAGATTAGAACTTCACGTTCACGTTTAAACCATAGCTCTTGCGAGATGGTAGAGAGCCATATTCCAGACCGAGACCAGAGGTATTGTAACTGGAGTCTGGGTCGATGTTAGGAATATTCTTCCAAATAATGAATGGGTTACGAGCCACGAAGGATACGGTCAAGCCCTTGACATACTTGCCCAGGATGCTCTCTGGGAAGGTATAGCCGAAAGTAATCTCACGACACTTCACGTAAGAGTTGTCGTAAACGAAGGCACTCTGCACACCATTTGCCACATGCTTCCAGTAATCCTCAGGGTTCACGGCGATGTCGTTCTTACGATAAGTACCATCGCCATTGTCGATGACACCCTCTACGACAAATCCCTTGCAGTTACCTGTTTCACGCCATGCGGCAAGGTCCATACCCGAAGCCTTGCGAGCCTCCTCAGAAGTGTACCACTCCTCACGGCCTGCCAATGTTCCCTTTGCCTTACCTGTCTGGTATGCGGAACGCATGGACATAGAGTAGATGTCGGCACCTACCTTAACATCGAATGCAGCAGAGAGGCGGAAGTTCTTGTAGCTGAAGGTTGAGTAGAAACCACCTGTCCAGTCCCAAGTAGAGTTGCCGATGGTCTTGATTTTCTGGTCAACCTTTGGAAGACCAGTAGCTGCATCGACAACCACCTGACCCTTGTCGTTGTAGAGGAAGTCGTGTCCACGGATGGCTCCATAATTCTCTCCTACCTTGGCACCAACAGAAACACCGCACCAGTATGCCTTCGCCAACTCGAAGTAGTCCATACCATTGGTGAGCGACTTCACCTTGTTGGTATTCTTCGAGAAGTTGACACCCAAGTCCCAAGCGAAGTCCTTGATCTGCAAGGCACGGGCATTGAGGGCAATCTCAATACCTTGGTTCTGAATCTCACCGGCATTGATGAGGCGGTAAGCATAGCCAGAGGTGGTGGTTGAAGCCAAACTCAAAATCTGGTCCTTGGAGTTCTGGTTGTAATAGGTGGCATCCAAACCCAAGCGTCCGTTGAAGAACTTCATCTCCAAACCTACCTCGTAAGAATCTGTCATAGTAGGCTTCAAATCCTTGTTTGGCTGTGTTGAGTTGGCTATCATACCGATGGTATAACCCGAGTAGCTGTACTTGCCCGTGGTATAGTTGAGTGCCAACAGGTATGGATCAGTATCGCTACCTACCTTTGCCCAAGATGCGCGAATCTTACCGTAATTGATAAACTTCTTGTTCTTGATAAACTCGGAGAATACCAAACTACCAGATACCGAAGGATATACATATGTATTGTTATTGGTAGGGAGCGTAGATGACCTATCGCCACGGAGAGTTCCCTCCAGATAGTAAGTATGTTTGTAGCCGAGGCTCGCGCTGGCATAGAGAGAACTGATCTGTTTCTTGTACATGCTCTCACGAGTATTCTGCTCCTGATAGTTCATGATGTTCTGTATTCCATTCATCTGCTGGTTGAGACCGACGTTGGTAGTGGTCTTGTTGTTCACCTTGAAGATGTTACCACCAGCGGTAGCATTGACATCGAAGTCTCCCCATGAGTTGTTGTAGAGGGCGAGTATCTCGGCGTTGAGTGTGCGGTTGTTGAAGATTTGGTCGGTAAGCTTTCCGGCAGGAGTACCTGGAGTTGTCTTGGCGATGAAGTCCTCGAAGTTCATGTTGTTGATGTCGGTACCGATGGTACCCTGCAACTTGAGGTGGTTGTCAATGTTCCAGATGGCCTTACCCGTAAAACGGAACACGTCCTTGTCGGATGTATTGCTGTTCTTATAGAGATCCCAGTATGGGTTCTTGTTATACTGGTCGTTACCATTCCA
Organism: Prevotella melaninogenica; assembly: GCF_013267595.1. Classification (NCBI taxonomy): domain Bacteria; kingdom Pseudomonadati; phylum Bacteroidota; class Bacteroidia; order Bacteroidales; family Prevotellaceae; genus Prevotella; species Prevotella melaninogenica. The sequence continues at coordinate 589,145 of NZ_CP054010.1, forward strand.
GTTGGAATAGTTGCCGTCGGCATCCTCATAGTGCTTCAACCAAGCCTGGTCGTAGGTACCCGCCAGAGTCATGAGGTTCTTACCCACGTTGCTCTGGGAGTCACCAAGGGCAGGACGGTTCTTCACCTTCTCACGAGTATAGTTGGCGGTGAAGTCGAAGTCAACAGGACCTGCAGAGGTATTAACACGGAGGTTGAAGTTGTCACGACTCATATTGGTGTTAGGCAGGATGTCCTTGTTGCGCATATCGGTAACAGAGAAACGCATACCCGTCTTACTGGAATTAACAGAGAGGATGGCAGAGTTTTGGGTGGTGAAACCTGTGCGGAAGAAATCGGAGGCGTTGTTAGGGTGCATCAAGAATGGACGCTCCTCACCATCGAAATACTTGAACATGAAATCATCGGCCTTAGGTCCCCAACTGGTATTGGTACCAGAGGTGCTGGATGCAGGCAGCTCGCCATTGTAACCAGCGCCATATATCTCCTGGATGTCATCCCACTTAGCCAACTGGGTATCGACAGTGTAAGAACCATTGTACTCCACGGAAATCTTATCCTTCTCCGCCTTCTTGGTCGTAATCAAGATAACACCGTGGGAAGCACGGCTACCATAAAGGGCAGAGGCAGCAGGACCTTTCAATACGGTCATCGTCTCAATATCATCAGGATTGATGGCAGAGATTCCATCACCCAGATCATAACCGCCACTTTCACCAGCACTGCCAAAGTTTGTATTATCCAAAGGCACACCATCCACCACGTAGAGAGGCTGGTTGTTGCCTGCCATTTCTGTATTACCACGAAGGAGCACGCGGGTAGAACCAGAAGCACCGCCAGCCGTATTCTGCACGACGAGACCAGCCACCTTACCTGAAAGAGAGTTGATGACATTGGTTTCCTTCGCCTTGCTGAGTTCCTCACCCTTCACTTCCTCCAAGCCATAGCCCAGGGCCTTGCGGTCTCGCTTGATACCAAGGGCGGTGACAACTACCTCATTCAAGACCTTACCATCCTCTTGCATCTGTATTTTCATGCCATTAGCAGCTTTCACGGTCATCGTCTTGTAACCGATGTAGCTCACTTCGAGCGTTACTCCAGGCTTGCAATTCAGCGTAAAGTTACCATCCAGATCGGTAACGGCACCGTTGGTTGTACCAGCCACCTTCACGCTTGCACCAATCAAGGTTTCGCCAGTAGCATCCACCACTGTACCCTTGATACCTTGGTTCTGCTGAACGCTCATAGCAGCATTGTTCATCTGGGCAGCGAGGATGGCAGAAGTAGGCATCCACATCAAACTTGCACCGAGCATGCCGAGAAACATGGTTTTCTTTCTCATAATAGATATTTTGTTTTTAGTTTAACATTATTCTTTCCCAAAGATTCCTTCGAGAATCCAAGGAGCATTCACCTTCATACTCTTGAAACGGTCGAAGATGCCATACTTCTCAGAGCCGTTGCCGAAGTGGTTGTTGTCCCAAACGAAAGTAGAGAAGCCTCGTTTGCGAGCCTCCGTAGTCAAGAACTTACAGTAGTAGGTCATGTTTTCATGCACTTTCACTGAGTTTGACTTATAGTGGTCGGTTACTCCCCATTCTCCTATTACGACACCCAGTCCTTTGTTGCTCCAGGTATTCATTGCCTTATCGAAGAAATCCGTCATCGTCTTCTCATTTTCAGCAGGTATCTTGCCAACATCCTTGTAGACATCACCCCAGTAATCGTAGGCGCAATCGCCGGCATAGCTCCATGGCTGATAGTAGTGGAACTCCACACTCATATAGTTGTTGCCATTGCCTTCGGCATCCTTCGGAATGATGAATCCTCCATTCTCGATGCCAAACCAAGGGTTGCAAACGTAAGTCTGCAAGATGAGGTGGCGCTTGGCATTGTTGCCGCCTGTGGCACGAACCATATCCACGAATATCTGATTGTAAGCATTCTGCACTTCGAGGTTCTCGACAGTAGGCTTGCTCCAGTTGTCCCTGACGTGAACCTCATTGGTACCGGCGAAAGCCAAGCGGCTGTCATAATTGGCAAACTCAGAGGCGATATTCATCCAGAGGAGCGCAAGCTTTTGGCAGTTTTCATCCTTATATTGATAGGTAGGACGACCTTCGAGCCATTTTTCATGATGCGCATTGATGATAACCTTGAGGTCATTATCCAGACACCAACCCACTACCTCCTTGATACGAGCAATCCAAGCCTTGTCGATGCTCATCGCCTGAGCATTGGTAATGTGGCACTGCCAACGGATTGGAATACGGATGGCATTGAAACCTGCCTTCTTCACGGCTTGTATCATCTTTTTGGTGACAACGGGATTGCCCCAAGCTGTCTCTGCATGGATGGAACCGTCAGGGTTGCCAATCTGCATCGACTCTCCATCCTGTCCAGGAGCTGAGCACTCGAATTCATTGCCGAGATTCCAACCTAATACATTCTTGTTCCATTGCTTGGCGGTAGGAATCGATTCGCTTGTATCAGGCGTATCCACCACCGAAGGACTAGCACTGCAAGAAAATACAGTAAACATACTTACAAATAGCAAGCAGGTTTTCAAAAGGTTCATTTTCATTATTAAGTTTATTGTTGTTTATGCTTAATTGTTTATTCATTGCGAGTTATTGTTTAGACTTGGCTGCAAAAGTATAGAAAAGAGGAAAAAACCAGGTTAGAATGCAAACAAAAAAGGTTTCAAATCTGACTTATCGCCAGGTCTGAAACCTTACATTTATATATAACTAACTGAATATCAGATAGTAGTAATTTTACTTTCTTTACCAGCAATTTACACTGCTCATTTTATCCATACTTACTCGGTGACACCCCGAAATGTTTCTTGAAGACTGTACTGAAGTACTTTACGTTTACAAATCCTGTCTTCACAGAGACATCCAAGACGCTATCGCCTTGCTTCAGATACTGGGCTGCCTGCTCCAAACGGATGAGTCGTATGAAGTCTTGCGGCCCTTGCCCCGTCAGAGTCTTCAACTTGCCATAGAAGAGGGTGCGGCTCATCGCCATCTCCCGGCAAAGGCGGTCGATGGTGAAGTCGGTGTCGCTCAGGTTATCGAGGACGAGACGGGTTGCTTTCTCAACGAAAGCTTGGTCCATCGGATCCAATTCCGGTTCTTTTTCATCGGAAGATTTATTCTTTCCATCGGAAGCGGATGGCACGGAAGATTCGCTTGGCAACAGGCTCTTTTGAGACGATTGCCCAGAGTCCTCTCCTCTGACGATGGCGAGACTTCGCTCCATATAGTATTGACTCAGACGACAACGGTTCTTCAACATGCTCGCTATCTTGCTGGCAAGAATGGCAGAGTCGAATGGCTTGGCAATGTAATCGTCTGCTCCAAGGTCTAAACCTTCTATCATGAAGTCGCGACCAGCCTTCGCCGTCAGGAGAATGACAGGCAGCCAACTGGTCTCCTTGTTTTCCTTGATGCGACGGCAGAGTTCGTCGCCCTGCATACCCGGCATCATCACATCGGATATCACGATGTCGCACTCGCCATTCTCTGCCAGATAGTTCAAGGCTGCCTCACCACTCTCCACATCCACCACATGATATTGGTCAGCGAAAGCCATACGGATGTATTGATGGAGGTCTTCGTTGTCATCTACAAAAAGGAGCGTGTCCTTAAGGGATTCCTCTGATTTTATTTTTTCATCGGCAGACACGGAGGTATCTGAAGTTTCTGGCAGACTTGCTGGCTTGGAAGAAACGGGAACATTAACATTTCCGTTATCAGGCAAAACAACCAAGAAAGCAGTTCCCTTGCCTTCCTCGCTCTCGAACGTTAACATTCCTCCCAGTTTCTGCACAAGCTGGCGAGTGAGCATCAAGCCCAAGCCACTGCCCATCTCCTGAGAGTTGACCGCATTGGAGGCACGGAAAAAACTCTGGAAGATATGCCTTGCCTCGGATTTCGGGATACCGATGCCGGTATCGCTCACCTGGATGCAGACCTGCTTGCCAACCTCATCGATCGAAGCAGAGACGGTGATGGTTCCACCCACCGGCGTATATTTTACGGCATTGGAGAGCAGATTCTCGAATATCAAATCCATCATAGAAAGATCGGTAGAGAAGGTATGCTGTCCACAGGTTGTCAACCGAAGACTGATATGTTTCTCCTGGGCAGACATCTGGAACTTATCCACCTGCTGACGCAAGAGGACAGACAGCTCCACATTCTGCAAGTGGACTTGTGTCTTCGCTACGGCTATTTTCTGGAAATCAAGCAACTCGGTCACCATCCTCAGAAGCTTTTCGCCATTACGCAGTGCCATCTCCAAGAACTTTCGGCTCTTATCGCCCAGTGTAGTATCCTTCGCCAAGTCGGCAAGAGGTGCCAGCACAAGACTCAAAGGGGTACGGATGTTATGAGCGGTATTCACAAAGAAGTTGATTTTGTCATCGTAGTACTTGCGATGCAAACGCTCCCTGTAGTAATCCCAGCCGAAATAGACGATAGCACCAAAGATGCTGAGATAGACAATCCATGCCCACCAAGAGTTCCACCATGGTTGGGCGATATGAATGCGCAAGGTGGATTCTCCCAAAATGCGTCCGTTGCTCCTACCCATTGCCTTGACATGCAAGGTGTAACTGCCAGGAGGCAAGGTGGCGAAACGAGCCTGCTGGTAGGCAGAAGGCACACTCCACTGATGGTCATACCCCTCCAAATAATACTGGTATTGAATGTCGTGCTGATACTGGTAATTGATGCTCTCGAAATACACGATGAGAGTATTCTCGCTGTGTGAAAAGCTCATCTTGCCAGTCTGCAACATCTTGAAGAGTTCTGCATTCCAATCTTCCTGTTGGGCAGCCTCATCGAAAGTCTTTCCTTCCACCTCAACACCCGTGATATGAAGAGGAGCCTTGTAGTTCAATCCTCTGGCAAACTTGGATGCCAAGACCACAGCTCCTTCACTGCTTCCGAATATCATTCGCCCGTCTTGGGTTCGGACCACAGCCATACGCTTGTACTCCCGCTCCAATCCCTTGAAGAAGTTGAGATTGGTCACCTTTCCATGATCGATGAAAGCCAGTCCCTTGTCGGTACTCATCCACACCTTGCCAATGGGAGTCTTGACCAAGGCATAGACGGTGTTGGAAGGCAAAGACTGCGAGATGGTATAGTTCTTAACCTGGTGCTTCTGCCAATCGTAGAGGTACAAGCCTCCTCCATCGGTGGCTATCCAGATATGCCGTGCATCCTGAAAATCCATCGCATTGACAAAGAAATTATAATCGACTGACGGAAATTCCGACGGATAGAAGAATCGACTGACACGAAGGCTTCGCTTGTCGATACGATAACATCCATGGGTCGTTCCCACCGCAATCATCTTCTTATCAGGAGACTCCACGATACTCTGAACTTCATTGATTGGCAAGTAGTTAACGGAGTTATCCACTTTTCCATTCTTTTCTAATGATGATGGGATATATACCAGGTCTCCATCCAAACAACCTATCCACAAGCCTCCTTCGCTATCCTTGAAAATGCTATACACATAGTCAGTCTTTAACTTGCCATTCGACACAGAGTAAGCCCGACTACTGCTTCCATCGGCATGAACCTGAAAGATGCCATCACCATAGGTTCCCACCAAGACCTTGCCATCGGCAGTCTGACAAAGGGTAAGCGCCACCTTGTTATATAGGGAATGATGCCACAGATGAGTTTGCTCGTCATAGATGCTCACCCCCTTGTCGGTAGCATACCATATCTTGCTATTGTGGCCCTGTGCATCCACGCTCTGCATGACATCGTTCACATCATTATTGATAAGCGACTGGCTGTTGAGATACTCATGGCGCACAAACTCCAAGGTATGCTCCATTGGAATAGCCATATCCACACCTCCTGAATAGGAGCCCATCCAAAGGTCGCCAAGATGGTCCTTGCAAAGGGCATAGACGCCATTGCCATGCAATACATTTTCTGGTCTGCCATCCGTATTCAAAAGTAGATTCGTCTTACAAGTCTTCTTGTCGTAGGCATAGACACCTGCTCCATCCACCGCCATCAAGATGGTGGCTGCATCGTAGGGGATAATGGAACGAACAGGGATGAGCGGAATATCTGATAAGGATGAGAATTGTGTGAGAGAAGACAATGGCTTCCATGTTCTGTCATCGAGCAAGAGAATGCCACGATGGAAAGTTCCCAACCATATCTGATGAGCCTTCACGTCGTGATAAGACGAAAGCACGGAATACCCTCGCAAGAGCAATCGAGGCTGGGCTGCATTTTGTGAATAGACGAAGACTCCCGAAGGAGAACCAATCAATAATTGTTTACCGAAGAATCGGATATGATTGACATATATGTTCTTCAGAATGTATTTTCCTTTGTTCGGCGAACTATACGCTGTTTTGTCTTTGCTACCAGCAATAGATAGAGGAGCCATCATATACACGCCCCTATCTAACGCCATCCAAAAGCATCCCTTGTCATCAACCAACAAGTCATTGAGCACCACACTTCCTCCAAGTACATTCATCAGATTGACCTGGAGTTGGAATGTGTCTTTCACCTTATTGTATATATAGATCTTTCCTTTATTATCATAGGCATAGATATGCTGTTGGCTATTCTTAGTCAACTTGATATTTCTACCACTGGCATCACTAAACTGCATATCCGTAGCCAAGGTATAGTTTCGTACCTGTTGACCATTGTACCTGTCAACGCCTCGCTTGGTACTGATCCACATAGCACCATCCTCAGCCTCAACTATCGAATACACACGGGCACTGGAGAGCCCATTGTCCGTATTGAGATTCGACAACATCAGCATATTGCGGGTCAAATGTTCCTGAGCATGGAGCTGCGAACACAGCACAATGCACAAGAGCCACAGGAAATCAACCTGTAATCTTAGGAAATATGATAAGCCTTTATTTTTCATTTATCGGTCCAATGTATTAATTTCTTCCAGTCCCTTGGTTTGCTTCTTCGGCGTTATGCCGAGTCCCTTCAAGCTCTCCACCCTGCGCATCACGTTGCCGCTTCCATCGTAAAGCTGCTACCTTGTCTTATCGAAGGTCCTGGAAAGACGGGTTATCAGATCGTCGATACCCAGGAAGAAGCCGATGACAAGCCCTATAACGATTTCTATTACTTTTTATATTGAAGTTGTCTTGACTTTTTATTTTGTTAAAATTGAGAGGATTTCTTATCTTTGTATTAGCAAACCAAGCCTCAAAATTCTCTCATGTACAAAGTACTATACAAAGATACAATAAAAATGAAATTCTACCTCATTTATCAGTTGCAAAACGTGGATATATTTGCCAAAGTAGACTGTAAGAAGTAATTCCATACATTCTTTATAAGCTTAAGACTGGTTGTCAATAGTATATGCTTCCATTTTTATCGTTTTTCACAGCAAAGGTTCTTCATTGCAAAACCGTATACGGACATTTTCGTATGCACTTTTGTTTGACAACGTACAGTTTTTGGGTGAGGAGTTCTCGGAACGCTTCTTCTTTTACTCCTTGATGAAAAGATGTTTTGGTTTGAATTATGTGAATTATAGTGGAGAAGAACTGGAAAAGGCTATAGGGAAGGGAATGCCAGATTATTATCTGAGATATCGAAACAGAGTATTCGTATTTGGATGTAAGGATGTTCAGATGGCTGCAAAAATAAAATTAAGCGGTGATTATGAGACGATAAAAAAAACAATTTTTGAGAAGTATGTCACAAATTCCAAGGGGCATACGAAAGGGGGTGGCAGTTGGCAAATATGATTGGCAAACCTTTTATTTTCGGCGTAATGGTCATTTTGCAGGCTATTTTGATTATTTGGTACTGTCCTTAAAAGTGTGTAAGCCCATATTTTTATTATCTTTGTATTTGAAATCAATTAATTAAAGAAACAATAGGGCATACACACTTTTTTAACCCTAATCGGTCATAATTCCATCGTTTTGAAATGAAAAGCTCGTCCCTGTGTATAGGGCATTCAGTCAGTTCTGATGATGCAAAAGTAGAGGGCTTTTGATGTTATTCCAAGAGGCAGGGATATAGCGGGAAGTATAAGGAAATGCAAGGATATCAGCAACTATCAAAAATGCTAAATACATATTCAAAAAGTGGAATATTTCGGACAAACGCACGTTGTTTTCAATAATCATTGATTGTTTAAGAAATTCCTTTGGGCTTCCTCTCACTGGAAAAGCTATTTTCAGTAGCATGAAAGTCCCATTTTTCTTCGTTTTATTCATTATAAGTTCATATATTTGTAACTAATATTGAGATATACAATCATCTAATGGGACAGAAGAAAGAACATAGCAACCTTATCAAGGAAGCATTGAAGAAGCGAGGTATTACCCAAACATGGCTCGCCAAAGAACTGGGCATGAGTTTTAGCATCACAAATGCCTATGTCGGCAATCGCAAGCAACCTAACCTCGCCATTATTTTCAAAGTAGCGGAATTACTCAGTGTGTCACCAAAAGAATTAGTGAAGTAACTTCAGAGCAGTGCAAGCATAAAAACTAACATGAATGAAGCAATAAAGGGAATAAGAAACTTCATATTTGCAGGACTGGTACTAGTGCTGTCCTTTGCTGCTTATAATAAGGATATTGAGACAACTGAAGCAATTGCATTGACCAAAATGGTGCTTTTGGCGACATTGTGTAGAATGACTCCACAAAGGTTGGTGGTATAATGCATAACGCTAAATGGCTTCCTGAAACAATGATTTATTTCTAAAAAACAATAATATGTTAAACGGTATAAGAAACTATTTATCAATGGAAAGTACTGGCGCTTTGATGGTGTCGGGCGAATGGGGTTGTGGTAAGACTTATCATATAGAGAAAGTGATAACTAAAGTTTCCCACCCTCAAAAAGTTGGCTTAAAATAACAGTTTCTCAATAATTATTGGTAACTTTGTAGTGCTTTATTACATTGATTATCAACAAATTAAAGAGTAACTGTTATGGATGCAAAATTAGACAATTTAAGCGAGATATCCAAGCTTTTAAGTGTTAAAAGTAAGATGAGTAGCGATATTCTCTCACTTTTCTCAAAATTTGGTTTTGGACGTCTGCTCTGTAGGCTTTCTTTGGAGAAACACGATGGTATCTCTGCTGTTCAACAGATTCTTTCCCTTTGTCTTTTCCGTATTAATGGTGAGACGATACACTCCATATACAAGAAGAATTTCTACCATCTTCTCACCACTGGAAAGAACTGCTATTATCGTATGATGGTCAGGCAGGCAATGAATTGGCGTCGTTTGCTTAGCTATACTGTTCTTCGTTTTGAATGCATTCTCCGTAAGAATGGCATTCAGACAGAGAGCGAGAACTCCTGTGTTATATTTGACGATACAACCTTGGAAAAGACTGGTAGGAAGTTTGAGCATATTACCAAGGTTTTCGACCATGTACGAATGAACTATGTCTTAGGCTACAAGCTTCTTTTGTGCCTGTTCTTCGATGGTAAGTCCTCTCTGCCGTTCGACTTCTCCATCCATGAGGAATTAGGAAAGAAAGGGGACGGCGGACTTGGCAAGAAGGCACTCCGCAGCAGATTCTCCAAGAGACGCATGAAAGAGAGCCCAGCGTATGAGCGGAATCAAGAATGCGGTATGAGCAAGATGGACTCCGCCATAAGGATGCTCCAGCGCATGTGGAAGAGAGGTATTCATCCCCATTATGCCTTGGCGGATAGTTGGTTTGCCTGTGAGAAGTTCATTGAGGAAATCAGGAGAGTAGGCAACGGAGCTATACACTACATTGGTCTTGCAAAGATGGGAAAGACAAAGTACTTTGTGGAGAATAAGCGACACAATGCTGCTGAGCTCGTAGCAATGTATGCAAGACGTACCAAATGCTGCCGGAAGTACAAGTGTCAGTACATTGAGTTGAGGGGCTGTCTGGGGAATATACCAGTCAGGATATACCTGATTAAATATGGGCGTCGACAGACTTGGAACATCATGCTTAGTACGGATCTATCGATGAGCTTTGTGCGTGCCTTCGAGTTATACCAGATACGATGGAACATTGAAGTGGTCAACAAGGAGACAAAAGGACATCTCGGACTCGGCTCATACATGGGGAGAGACTTTGATGGTCAGATTGCTGATGCAACGCTCTGCTACATTACATATATCGTGATGTCGTTAGAAAAACGGATGTCAGAGTATGAGACCATGGGTGAATTGTTTGCTGACATGGAAGATGATGTCATGGCACTTACGTTATGGCATCGTGTGCTGAATTGCATAGAGAGATTGCTTGCTGCTCTTTGTGACGTTCTTGGGTTCTCTGTTAGTGAGATAGGGCAGTTAATAGTCACCGACTCAGCAATGCGGAACAACTTTGAGATTATGGTCCAAGCATTGGAAGACAGGCAACAAGAAAAGCTCACAACCGTAAACATATTTTAGACAAGTGTTAACGGCTCACGTTCATGGGTATTCGCAAAGCAGTTTGGTTGAAATACCCATGAAATAGAGGGGTGGGAAACTTTAGGTGATAATACCGACCTTACGGCAGGATGGATGGAATCCTACGAAGGTATCATTATTTGGTATTGAGTCGGTTAATGAAATACCACTTCGAATAGCAGCTAATTACAAACGGACAGAAAAGGAGAACAAGAAACTGTGGCTGTATGATTGGATAAAAGAGAAAGCTGGTAAGGTTGTAGCTAAAGGAACACAATTCGCTTCTAGAATATCATGGTTAGAGAGTTTTGTGGACATGAAAACGTTGGTTAGTACCAATAGCGGCTTGCTCTATAAACTTATTCCCACAGAAAAAACCGTTATCATTCTTGATGATATAGAACGCGTGATAGATACAATTGACGTTCATACTCTCTTGGGAGCCATCAATGAATTGGTTGAACAACGAGGTTATAAGGTGGTAGTGATAGCCAACAACTCTTATATGCAACAAAAGAGTGAGGCAAAACTTGTGTTCAAAGAAAAGGTGATTGAGAAAACCTTGGTATATGAACCAGATGTGGTGTCCATCTTTAAGGAATTATGTGGGAAGGGCTATTCTTCACCATTTACCGCATTCATGACGGCTCAAAAGGCGGTGGAGGTAATTGATCCGAGTTATCCATCAAATAAAGAAGATAAAGGTTTGCAGGTTGAACTGCATAACATCAGAATACTGAAATTCGCATTAGCCCATTTTAGCAAGATTTATGAGGTCTGCAATGCTTTCCTGAAGGATGAGAATAAAGATACTGCTGATAGCTTTCTCCTGTCTTTATGGGCTTGTACGGTAGGTGTTGCTATTGAATATAAAAAAGACCGTTTGACCTATAAAGATAGGTTGCAGTTTGCTCAATATGTTGAACTGTCATCAATTGACTGGGAGTTTGGTGACGATGACTGGAAAGCAGACGGATTGTTTGATGACACGCAAGAAGATGAGGAACAGGAAAAGCAGAAGGAAGAAAAACAACGCGAATATACAAACCGTCGTATTACGTACATCTTTAAGAAGTTGGTGAAAGTTCATAATTTCCCTGTCATTGTTTCACTGCAGATATTTGACTTTGTTACGGCAGGTATGTCATTGGATAAGGAAGGACTAAAAGCGGTGTGGGAAGGATATAAAAATCAAGTGCAAAGGAATAATATAAGCCCCGCATATGCACTATTGCAGAAGTTTATACATTCGCAATGGGATATGAGTAATGAAGAAATGGCGGATGCTGTGATGCAATTGGCGCAGTATGTGGAAGACGGGGAATTCTGTGATAATATGGCATACATTAATTCTGCTACATATCTTCAGCACTTCTATCCTCTTACCTCTTTTTCTAAGGAGGATATGCAAAAGAAAATTCGCTGTGGCATTGACAAGATGTATGAAAGCATAGATACGCCGAACCTTCTTGATAAGCTAAATCTGGATGTTGTCGAAACTAAGATTCCCAAGGAAAGCCGGTGGGTGGTTAAGTATGAACGTGAGAAGATGGATAAAATAAAGAAAGCCAATTTAGATACAGATATTAAAGAGGTCTTGCGCCAGTTTAACGAAGATCTGCCAACTTTAGCCAATAGATTGACTATTCAGTATGGAGATACCAAGACACCGGATTTCCTAAGTTATCCAATATTAAAGCATATTCCTAAGAAGGATATTACCAAGAAGGTGAATAATATACAGCCCAAAGAAGTGATGGCTCTCTATCAAATACTGAACGGACGTTTCTTACAACAGGTTCCATATTCCGAAGTATATGATGCAGAATTGCCATTTGTGAGGAATCTGGAGCAAGCCTTAGTGCAGAAAAATGACAATAAAACGACCTATGCAGATATTCTGATTGAAGACTATCTAAAGGATATAATTAAGAAAATACAGAAGTAAGAAGCGATGGTAAAAATAGCTGATTTCAAGAAGTTTGTAGATGGTTTATTGAAGCCAGTGAACAATAAGGCTGGGAAAGTAGATGCCCGTATCAAGGCACTGCTTCCATCTGCTGGTGATGAAATAATCCTGTATAAGGATTTCCAGAGGCTGGGTAAAGGCTTACTGAGAGAGCAACTACTGGACGGTGTGGATAACCAATGCTATATAGATATAGTGGAGATTATTCATAATTATCTTGGCTGGAATCAAAACGCCATAAAGGGTTTTAGTGACCCTTGTTGGCAAGACGTGATAGCAGCCTGCAGGGAGGAAAAGCCCTTGCAGCAACCAGATCGGCTGAAAGAATATGACAAGGAGCACAGACTCGCAGCAGCGGCAAAGCGGTTGAGAGAGTTTGGTCTCCAAATAAAGATTGAAGGATGCAGCTATGTGACAGAAAATGATGATATAGTTTTTGATGCCTTGATCAAATGGATTCGCGAGGCAGGTGGAAGAAGGTTTTTGAAGATGCTGTTAGCGCAGATGGAATATTTGGAACCTGAAGGAAGATTTTTGACCGATATGAACGGCAATACTCCCAATCCTAAGGATGTGATAATAGTAAAGCCATACAATTATCTTGTAAATTTGGCTTTGGCAAATATCAAAGCAGATGGAGGAAGTAATAGAGAGGCTACAAAGGCATTCAGAAAGGCTATACGACTGGCAACTGATTACTGTTTCCTTAAATACCCTGTTCAGAACTTCGGAAACTTATGGGGAGATTTATTCCACAGAGATAGAGACACGGTGGAGTTTTTTAGGGATTTGGTGTATAAGGAGAGTATTTTTGGATTGACGCAACATTCTGTTTGGTTTACTAAAATGTTCTGTGAGCGTGTACTTATGTATATGCGCGATACAGGAAGGGTATTGGAAAGCGGATACACATTTGATGAATATGAGCGATTGATGAACGATGTCCTTTCTGCTGCGGATACATTGAAATGTGTGGAACTAAAAAAAGACAAATTGAATAAACTGGGAATCAAGGCTATTGGACAATTGATAGATGATGTGTCAGCAAGTGATGACGTATTAAACAAAGGATTCAGAACGCCACTGGATGAAGAAAAAGAGAATGCCTTCAACAAACCACTGATTAAAGCAAATGGTAAGATATATGCCTTGCCTGTTACAATAGGTTCATGGGGGTGGTTTGAGGCTCTGATGACGGTTGTACGTAATCAAGAAAAAGAGGACAACCAGAAAGATATAGATAAGGAAGTCGGAAAGTTGATTGAGAATTATATCAAGGAGAAACTTGATGAAAAAGGCATAACGCATTGCAGTGGCACTTATCTTCCACCAGAAAAAGGAGAAGCAGATCTTGTGGTTGAGGCCACAAAAGGTATCATGCTTTTTGAGATGAAGAAGAAAAGTCTGACTAGAAAGGCCAAGTCTGGAAATGAGTTTAAGATTGTAGCAGATCTACTGGGAAGCCTTATAGATTCACAGGCCCAATGTTTTAGGACTTCGCATCTTATGATTAAAGATGGGTATGTGGATTTGGATGATGGAAACGGGAATGTGACAAGGGTAGAGAAACAGGGTAGAACGGCTGAGTGCATCTCGATATGTCTAGGTGCTTTTGGTCCACTCCAAGACAGAATGCTTATCAAGAGCATTATGGATGAAATGTGTAAGAATCTGTTGACTGCTGAGTATGAGGGCACTGATAAACAAACCATCAAGGATGTTAAGAAGTTCAACAAGGACATGCAGAAATGGATGCCTTTCTTAAAAAAAGAGAGAACCAACGGTGATTCTAAAAGGAATCCTTTCTTCAATAGTTGGTTCTTAGATTTTGAACAATTAATGCTAATTGTGAAGGAATCAAATTCAAACGACGAACTGCAGGCTCGACTGATAGAGACAAAGTACGTAACCACGGGGTCATATAATTTCTATAGAGAGCGCAGAATGGTAAGGATGATGAATGGTAATAAAGGGTAATGTTATGGAGAAGATGGAATTACAGAAGCAGGTATTGCTGTCTTATAGCGTGGTCTATCCAGACCGACACGATAAGATAGAAGACTTGTTGGCTAATGTTCCATCAAACACTGCCATAGAATTTATTTCATATAATCTCTCAAAGAAGGTGAATCAGTTTATTGGTGAGCATGACTTCGATATTTGGGCACCATGGATAATGAAAACGCGAAATGATGTAAAGAATCCTGTTGGTCAGTATGCTCAACAATATAACCTTGGGAACTATGCCCTTATAGATAAATATGCTATGCTTCTGCTTATTAGCAGACTTTTGACTTGTTATAATGGGAGAAATGAAGAATTGACAGAGGATAACTTGTCGAACCTGTTCTTGGCATATATGCTCTGTTGCGATGAACGTCTGGCAATGAATGAGAAGCTACCTAACAACAATATGAAGGCAGAAGAGTTTGTAGAGTCTTATATGCCAGATTGCTTGAAGAGTAATAATATTGAAGCACCAAGAGATTATAGGCTGTTAATGATAAAGTGCTATATGCTCTTGATAGAATTCCCAAAGTTTAACACTCGGTTTGCACAATATGTTGATGAATTCTGCAAGGAAAGGGATATACCCAGTGCCAAGTATTATTTAGATAAAATCTTCTTGACTTTTCTGGAAATGGGAGAAAAGGATTTCTCCAATTGCAAAATGGCCATTGGTGAGAATCTTAAGGATACTTGTCGTTTCTATGATTCGTTGACATTAAATCCATCGCATTATAAACATGATATGGATTTTCTGATGATGAAGGAAAAGCCTCTAATTAAGACGGGGCCTAATATCTACAACTTCATGTTTATGAAAATGTTTCTGGATAAAGCATATACAGGACTTCTTTTTGATATGAAGGACGCTTTAGTTAAGAGGGGAGTGTTGGATCGCACAATGGGTTATGCTAATCTTCGGTCGTTTTTAGGTGAGGAGTTCTCGGAACGCTTCCTCTTTTATTCCTTGATGAAAAAATGTTTTGGTTTGAATTATGTGAGTTATAGTGGAGAAGAACTGGAAAAGGCTCTGGGAAAGGGAATGCCAGACTATTATCTGAGACATCGAAATAGGATATTCGTATTTGAATGTAAGGATGTTCAGATGGCTGCAAAAAAGAAATTAAGTGGTGATTATGAGACGATAAAGAAAGCAATTTTTGAGAAGTATGTCGCAAATTCCAAGGGGCATGCGAAAGGGGTTGGGCAGTTGGCAAATGTGATTGTCGAAAAGTTACCAAGTATATTGAGAGAAGTTGATAAGTCGGCTCCCAATAGTGTGATATTTGTCTACCCCGTAATAGTATACTTCGATGATTGTTTTGATGTGGAAGGCCCGAACTATTTGCTAAATAAAGAGTTTCAACGAATCATTAGTGAAAAGAGAGTTACAGCAGATTACGAAGTGAAGGATGTAGTGATGGTGAATATTGAGCAGTTGATGAGAATAGAAAAATTCTTTGCTGCCGAGAAGTTGGATTTGGCTTATCTAATAAATAGCTATATTGAGTATAAGGAAGAGTTTGAATTAAATCAAGTGTTTCCTTTCAATAAATACATATTTCAAGAAGCGAGAAAGGTTGGGTATGAGTTGAAAAAGATACGTGGGTTTGATGAAGTTTTTGAGAATTTGGAGATGTTGGATAGGAAAAGGCTATGATGAGTGAGACTTGCTCAAAGAAAGAATATGGTCCACCACTCTTTTTTACAATTTAAGCTATACTTGTGACTAGTCAAATAGAAAACACTCAATCTTACTTTTTTGTGGGTGTAATAAAGGGTGTAAATCGCATAACTTGCTGATTTACACCCTTGTTTGCGGAGAGAGAGGGATTCGAACCCCCGGTACCTCTCGGTACGACGGTTTTCAAGACCGTTGTAATCGACCACTCTACCATCTCTCCAGAAGGTTACTTTGTAGTCAACCTGCTTCCTTGTTGAAAGCGAGTGCAAAGGTATAGATATTTTTTGAAACTACAAAATGTATGGGGAAGGAATTTAAAAATAAAACACTTTTTAACTAAAAGCAAAGCAGTAAGATGCTAACTACCTGCAGCACATTGCCCAGCCACAACACCTGTTGTCCATGCTGCTTGAAGATTAAAACCACCAGTAATAGCATCAATGTCTAACACCTCACCCGCAAAGAAAAGATTTGGACAAACCTTACTTTCAAGTGTTTGAGAGTTAACAGAGCTAAGACTCACACCACCACACGTCACAAACTCTTCACGAAAGGCACCTTTACCAGCAATGGTGTATTGATCATTGACCAATGTTTCAATCATTCTGTTTAGTGTTTTACGTCCAATCTCAGCCCATGGTTTCACAGCATCTATGCCAAGTTTACTTAGTATATAGAGCCACAGACGACTCGGCAAGCCAAATGGATGTAAGGTAGCAACCTGCTTACGTGGGTTAGCAGTTTGCAACTTTAGAAGATTCTCCTCCACTTCTTGCCGTGTTAGTTTGCCAATCCAGCTGATTGCAAGCGGTGCTTTATAATCATTTTCAGCAAGCAGACGAGCCGCATAGGAGGAAAGTTTCAAGGCAGCAGGACCACTTACGCCCCAATGTGTCACCAACAATGGACCCTTCGCACGCAGTTTTGTTCCAGGAATAGTCGTCACAACAGGATCAACAACCGTTCCCATAAGGTCGCAAAAAGCACGATCTTTTATATTAAAGGTGAAAAGTGAAGGTACAGGAGCCTCAATTTCATGTCCAAGCTGGGCAAGGTATTGTAAGCCACGTCCATTGGGTGAGCCTCCAGTTGTTATAATAGTACGATGAAACACACGATGTGTACCATTCTCAAACTCCAGTTTTAATCTCCCATCTTCCATCTTATGGATATTCACCAAACGATGTCGACAACATATAGTCACCCCCAATTCATTAGCCTGCCGCACCAAACAATTAATAATGGCATGAGAATCTTGCGCCTTCGGAAAAACACATTCATCTTCTTGCGTTACCAATGGTACACCATGTTGCTCAAACCATCTATAAGTATCTTCATGGCTAAACGTCTTCATTAACCGTTTCATGAGTTTATGCCCACGTGGGTAAGCCTGCTTCATGTCCGTAATGGCTGCAAAGCTATTTGTAACATTACAACGTCCACCTCCGGTTATTTCAACTTTAGCCAACACCTTCTGTGCACGTTCAAAGATTGTCACCTTACTTGAAGGGTTTGTTCTACGAGCCATGATAGCAGCCATGAACCCTGCTGCTCCTCCGCCAATGATAGCTATATCCATTCGTTAAAAACTAATACTTAGGTCCTGACAGACGCCGACCTTTGTTGTGTGATACATTTAATGTGTAGTGATTACCATTCTACGAGCAACCCTTTAATCTCCGGTTGGCGTAGCAGATGAATGCACCTTCTTTCGTTTACCACTGAACTCAGAGAAATCAACACGGATAATCTCAACGCGATGAAAACTCATGTGAGCATATTTATCGCCAAGCTCTTTGAAGTCAGGTGACAACTTGTCTATCAATAGATGCAGTGCATGCATCTTCTCTTCCTCAGAAAGATGAATATGTGCCTCACCGAAGAAGATAGCGCTCTCGTACTCTGTGGTAAAATTGCGTGGCAACAAGTTTACTTTACCAATGACACAGAGCGAAACCTTTGGATTCTGCTCAATAGCCACCAACTTACGTCCTTCAGGTGCACAATGGATATAGATACTATTCTTGTCGTCCCAAACAAAGTTTACAGGAATACCATATCCCATATCTTCTGAGACCATACTCAAAACCCCGTATTCTCCATCTCGCAGAAGTTCTATAGCTCTTTCCTCATCCATCAGACGATCTTGTCTGCGTACGCGGTCATTAACATATTTCATATCGTACATAATTAATATAAAAATGATTAGTTGAAACTGTGAATTATCTGTTATGAGTTAATCTTACCAATAAAAGAAATCTTTGTATAAGACTTCCACTATATACAAAAAAGACCTTGGCTGATTCACATCACCCAAGGTTTAAATACTAAAACTAAATTAACCACTAAAAAAACTTGATGCAAAGATACACGTTTTTTTATTAATAACCAAATTTTTAGAGAAATATTTTTTATTATTAAAAACACTATTAACCTTTATTGTTGATTTTTCGGATGGTCATAACTATAAAATTAAGATTATTATTACATGGATAATACGTATCAATCCCTTCCCTATAATAGCCTTTAACATTTCTATTATCGTAATTTATTACGTAAAAAATAAGGTTAAAAAAACTTTAGCGCATAAATTACTTCACACGAGTCAGCATCTTGCTTATATAATTAACCTCTATCATTTTACAAACTCATAGCAAGATTATTCTGCTCACCTTCCTTATCCTTACCCCCAAACATAATGATTCTCATAACGTTAAAACTAATTATTCAGACTCTGAAAAATTATTACACAACGCCAAGTAAAAACCTCGAAACAAAGCCAAAAAACAGATATATGAACCAAGTTTGTAACCTCCACGAAACCAATCAGTTACAAAAATGCGTTTTAAAAGGTGCTTAATTGGACTCCAAAAGGGCGTTAGTAAGACATCAAAAGAGCACCTATTGGAAGCTAATTAAGGCTTAATTCGAATGCAATTAAGCCTTAATTAAAAAGTGATAGAGGAAAAATATTTACACCGAACGATTTTAAAAGACTTTCTAACAGCCCCAATTATCTCTCCTCTGTCAATATCTTTCGCGCATGAAGAACACTTTCCTCCGTAGGCGATTCTACATCTGTGAGTGCATAAGGAATACCTAACTGTTCCCATTTATAGACACCTAACGAATGATAAGGCAGAATCTCCACTCGCTCAACATTGCTTAAAGTATCTATGAAAGCACGAAGTTTAGAGAGAGATTCATCATCATCATTAATACCAGGAATCAAGACATGTCTTATCCATACAGGTTTCCCGATGTCAGAGAGATAGCGAGCACAGTCGAGGATATTCTCGTTTTTCCAACCAGTCAATTGCTTATGGGCATCGCTATCAATATGCTTTATGTCCAACAATACCAAGTCTGTATATTTCATTAACTCCTCAAAAGCAGAGAAGCTACTCGACTCCCGATTGAAAGGTTGGGCTGAAGTATCAAGGCAGGTATTGATTCCTAAAGCCTTAGCTTTACGGAACAGTTCCGTAAGAGGTTGTATCTGCAACAGAGCCTCACCCCCACTCACGGTGATACCACCTTTCGTTCCCCAATAACTCCGATAACGTTGGGCTTGGGACAAGACATCATCAACAGAGCGGAGGTTTCCCCCCGCCCTGTCCCATGTGTCTGGATTATGACAGTACTGGCATCGCATAGCACAACCCTTAAGGAAGATAACGAAACGAATACCAGGCCCATCAACCGACCCGAACGACTCTACAGAGTGTACCCGTAGCATCATTTCGGAAGTCGGCGAATCCGATAAGTTGTTATGTTGATTATTCACTTTACATTGAACCATGCGCACGACGTGCAATAACATCCATCTGCTGTTCGCGTGTAAGGTCGATGAACTTCACAGCGTAACCGCTCACACGGATGGTGAAGTTTGCATACTCTTCCTTCTCTGGATGTTCCATACAGTCAATCAGTTTGTCTACACCAAAGACATTCACATTCAAGTGGTGTGCACCACGGTCGAAGTAGCCATCCATTACACCAACAAGCGTACTGATACGCTCCTCATCATTGTGACCAAGAGCATCTGGGCTAATTGTCTGTGTGTTAGAGATACCGTCAAGCGCATACTCGTATGGAAGCTTAGCTGTTGAGTTCAACGATGCCAACAAACCATTCTGCTCTGCTCCATAAGATGGGTTTGCACCAGGAGCGAGCGGTGCACCAGCTGGACGACCATCAGGCATATTACCTGTAAACTTACCATATACCACGTTTGAAGTGATGGTAAGAATACTTGTTGTAGGCTCTGAATTGCGATAAGTATGGTGCTTGCGAATCATATTCATAAAGGTCTTCAACAACCATACAGCAATATCATCAGCACGATCATCGTCGTTACCATAACGTGGGAAGTCGCCTTCTGTCTTGAACTCGATAGGAAAACCAGTCTCATCACGTATGATATTAACCTTTGCATACTTGATAGCAGAGATAGAGTCAACCACATGACTGAAACCAGCGATACCCGTTGCGAAAGTACGACGTACGTCCGTATCAATGAGTGCAAGCTCAGCAGCCTCATAGAAGTACTTATCGTGCATATAGTGAATGAGGTTCAATGTGTTTACATAGACACCAGCCAACCACTCCATCATATCCATGAAGCGAGGCATAAACTCATCATATGTTACGACATCACCCTCTATTGGACGATAAGCAGGTCCACACTGCTCACGTGTCTTGCTGTCAACGCCACCGCTGATGGCATAGGTAAGACATTTAGCGAGGTTTGCACGTGCACCAAAGAACTGCATCTCCTTACCCGTCTGTGTTGCAGATACGCAGCAGCAGATTGAATAGTCATCGCCCCAGATTGGTCGCATCACGTCATCATTCTCATACTGAATAGAGCTTGTAGAGATAGAAATCTTCGCAGCATAGTCCTTGAAGTGCTTTGGAAGACGTGAGCTATAGAGCACAGTGAGGTTAGGTTCTGGTGAAGGACCCATGTTCTCAAGTGTATGGAGGAAACGGAAGTCGGTCTTTGTTACCATTGAACGACCATCCATACCCAATCCCGCAACTTCGAGGGTAGCCCATACAGGGTCACCAGAGAAGAGCTGGTTGTATGAAGGGATACGTGCAAACTTAACCATACGGAACTTCATAACCAAGTGGTCGATGAGTTCCTGTGCCTCAGCCTCCGTAAGTGTGCCTTCCTTGAAGTCACGCTGAATGTAGATATCGAGGAAAGTTGAGATACGACCAACTGACATCGCAGCACCGTTCTGTGTCTTAATAGCTGACAGATAACCAAAGTAAAGCCACTGTACAGCCTCACGTGCGTTGTTTGCAGGTTCAGAGATATCATAGCCATAGATGGCTGCCATCTCTTTCATCTCCTTCAAAGCCTTAATCTGCATAGAGATTTCCTCACGCAAACGGATAACCTCTTCGGTCATAGTACCGTCACCACAGTTGCGGAAATCCTTTACTTTTTCGTTGATAAGGAAGTCTACACCATAGAGTGCAACACGACGATAGTCACCCACGATACGACCACGACCATAGGTATCAGGAAGACCTGTGAGGATATGGTTGTGTCTAACGAGTTTCATCTCGTCTGTATAAGCATCGAAGACACCCTCGTTGTGTGTCTTACAATACTTCGTGAAAATCTCATGAAGTTTCTCTGATGGCTCGTAACCATAGGTTGTACATGCCTGCTCAGCCATCTTGATACCACCATAAGGCATAAAGGCACGCTTCAAAGGCTTGTCTGTCTGCAGACCAACAACCTTCTCCAGTTCCTTAGTTCCTTCACCGATATAGCCAGGACCATATGCAGTCATACTGGATACCACCTCGGTTTCCATGTCTAAGACACCACCCTTAGCACGCTCCTGCTTCTGCAGTTCTTTGAGCATACCCCAAAGTTTTTCTGTTGCTTCTGTTGGCTTCTCAAGGAAGGAAGCATCACCATCATAACTATCATAATTATCTTGGATAAACTGACGCATATTGACTTCATCAAGCCACTTGGTTCCAGTAAATCCTCTCCATGCTTTTTTCATGACTGTTTATTTGTTATTATGTGAAACGTTTTAATTAATATGCTTGTTAATTGTTATACTGATTGAGCATTACTAATTACCGAGGACAAAGATAGACAATAAAAACGTAATATCAAGTATTTAGAGATACTTATATTTAAAATATGCATATAAATACCTATAAATAGTGAGAAGAAATCTACTCTTGCAAATATTCCAAACTTATAGGTATGAGATTTGATTATTGATAAGGCTAAACAATAAAGGTAGAATGGTAAGTATGAAGCCTCAACACCAAGAGAGGAATGCACATTTACCATTCTACCCGACGAGAACAGCCATTGCCGCTAAATACATTCCGTGTCAACAGAAGACCTACGATTTACGAAGTCGGGAATCATCACAGGCATTGAACCTTGTTCAATAGAGCGTTTGGATAGCTCGGCAACGCAACACCACTCCGCTAAATCATACACATCCATATCTAAAGGCAAACCTTGTTGTAGGCATTGAGCAAGCCGTAAGTCCATAAGTTAACCTTACGCGTTGATGATAATTGTAAACAAAAAACTTGCCCCATTACACCAAGAGTGGTGACAGGGGCAAGAAAACGAAAATTAAATTAATAAATTAAAAAGTATTGCTATTGATATCACATCAAGGGCATATCTCTAAAAACATGAAAAAAATTAATTCAGAATCTTCCAAAACCGAGTTTGTTTTCAAAGTTCTTTTCAAACAGCCACACCAAAAGCTTTCGCATTCAATGAGGGTTAGACGGTGTCTGGCACAGGTCCATTTTCCTCTTCTTTCTTTTCCTTTTTCTTCTTATCTTTCCCTGCCTCTTCTGTCTTTCTCACCGATTCGTAGGAATTTACAGCAAGTTCGCGCTTCAATTCTGTTCCAGGCGTGAAGACCACACGAGGCTTAATCGTCTCAGTCTTAAAAGCTTTTTCTGTTTCTGCACCTTTGCTCGACAGAGTGACACGCATCGAACCAAAATTACCCAGCTGAATGCTGAAACCATCACGGAGGTAATGTGGTAGACAATCTATGAAGTTATACAACACGTTCGACACATCACCACGTGTCAAGGACGAACGCCCCGCAATGTCACGTGCAATATCGTCGAGCGACTTATGCCCAAGGTTAACAGGGTTAGCATAAAACTTCACTTCCTCCCGCTTCTGCGGATTTTTCTTTGGTACTAAACGAATTTTCATAATTCTTCGTGTTTAAAGTTATACATTAGATTCTTATTATCATAGCATAGGGCAGCACGCCTCTGCAGCTTTCTTTGTGCATCTTCATGCTGCCCCATTCTATTTTCTTGGTTTGTTTCCTGCCTTTCATCGTCTCTTTTTTCCTCCTTTCTGCATCCTTATCCCGTCAGATACGTATTCCCTTGCTGCCGAATGCGTATCTACGTGCCGTTAGATGCGGTGAGCGCTGCTGCTGAATGCGGTGAGCGCTGCCGCTAAATACGCATCTAACGGCTGCGCAATGCGTATCTACGAGTAGCTAAATACGCATGCGCCAGCACGTAGATACGGTGAGCGCAGCAACGGAATACGCATTCGGCAGAAGCCTTGTTCGTTAGGCACTCCCTCCCCTTTACTTCCCTTCGGTCAGTGACCGTTGGTTCGGGGAGGGGTTTCTTAGAGGGCGACACCCGTAGAGGCAAGCGCACGGACTACTCGAATGTGCCGATGAGCAACCCAGATCCGCGAGCAGCAGATTGCATCACTCTGACGCTATATCTGTCGAAGTACAGGGCGTACGCGGCGGGGATGCCATCCCACGAGTGACCACTAGACGACCAATAGATGACGTTCATTTCAATGTAGTACAGCACACCAGTGCTGGTGTATTGACCTAAGGCGGGCAGGTAAAAGTAGTTGCTTGCATCGGCTGCGGAAGGAAGAGATAGTAGAGGTTGGTCCCATTCTTTGTCATTTGGTCCTAATCGCCAATCAGTGCCGTCATAGGCTGTGTTGCTGTTGTAATTACCTTCGGTTAGCAATACTGATTTTTTCTTAAACCACCTGCCACCTTTATATAAATGCCCCATAGTGGTCCATAATTCGTCAGCATCCCAACGGGAATCGCCATAGGCAGCGTACCATGTCATCTCGTTCACGTTTGGAAGACCTGCGCAACTATTGCTTGCTTGAATATAACCGCTACCCTCGTGGTAGAAACGACCGTCAGCGTCGCTGCGCTTGGGGTAGTTGCTGGAAGGTGCTCCGCCTGGAAACCAATAATTAACGGTTGGCTGACCTACCCCTACTCCCAAGTTCTTTGTCCATTCGTAACCCTTCCAGTATTGTTCCTTAGCATCCCACATGTAATAATGATTACCGTCGTAATCATGCGGATTAAGATTAGCAGTTACATCATGGATAGAACCAGCTGTACAATTAAGCGTAACAATCTTAGAAACTGTTCCTTCTATTGCACCACCAGGATTGTCTGTTGTATTGCGAAGCCAGTAGCGAATACGGAAAGTATGGGTACCTGGAGCAACGACGGCGTAGGTTGCATTCTTGCTCATATCGTCAGCAGAGTTGTCTATATCAAAGCCCGAACCAGTTGTTACGGTGATTGTCTTTGAACCACCCGAAGCGAGGGTGAGAGCTCCATTGGCAGCTATATTGTAAGTGCCAGCAATATCATCGTCGCTCATAATCTCAACTTTAATCAACTTACTGCGATTTACGTATGGGTTGCTTGAGCGAGGAATAAAACAGAGATAAGCAGCTTTGTGGTTAAGGGTAAAGCCATAATCATTACCAGCCTTGTTACCTATAGCGATTCCACAATCGCCTGATTCCCCTGCATGGTCAAAGTTGTTTGGGGCAGACTGTGTTTGTGTTGCCTTTATCTCTACTTGTGGTTGCGTCCCAGAAATAGTCTTGTTTGTATAAAGAATATCGTGTGTAGCACCTGTATAAGTACCAGAGAGGGCAAACTTTCCTTGTGCCTTATTAGTAGCAAAGGGGAATGTTACAGCTCCACTCTGCTGCCAGTTTCCTCCATCGTCCTTTACCCATATCTTGTCCGTGCTGCTCCAATTTACAGAAGCACCCGCGCCTTTTGTGTGGTTAAGGATGGCTGTACGTGTTGTTGTCTCTGGCTGGGAAGTACCTGTAAAGACAGTTGCGCCAGCAGGAGTGTTATCTTTCTTTTGCTTTTCATTCTGTGCAACGTCATCATTCGCACAACTGGCAGCAAACAATAAAGCTGCGAAGCCATAACACATGCTTCGCATTACTAAAGTTATAGTTGATCTTTTCATAAATTTATTCATTTTCTTTTCAAACAGTTATTAGTTCTTTTCTGTATCATTCCAAGAAACATTATCCAAGTCTTCTTCACTAAAGATGTTTTGTTTTGCATCTCCTGTTACCGTACCAGGTTGAATTTTTCCAGCATTACCACTGGCATTATTCAACAAGAATTCTGTTTCAGTGCAAACAATTTTGCATTGAGGTTTTTGATAAACCATTCTTTCAGTTGCTATCATTTCGTTTAATTTTTAGAGGATACATAGTAAACGTGTATCCTGTTTTATTGATTAAAATAAAGTTATTGTTTCGTGCTTAATTTCTTTTTATTTCGTTTACGTAGGGACACAAAAAAACGAACAAAGGAAACTCCGAAAAGTCCTTTGTTTACAGGGATTGCACGGCACGCCTCGCGCGCGTATGCGAGAAGAAAAAAATGTGTAATTTACCTCTGCTCTACTAAAAAGAGAGAGAGAGAGAGAGAGAGTACAAAATTATTTGGAACTACCAAATAATTTGCGATATTTTTTTCATCTTTCTTCGTTAAAGAATCTAATGCAGCACAAATAGAGCCTACACCTTTATTTCCTAAGGTGCAAACATTTACTGAATTAATATTCTTTATGACGCTCATTGTTATTACAAGTTAATTTTAATTTAACTGGGCGCAAAGGTAGTGAGAATATATGAAACAAACAAGAAAATAGAAAAAAAATAAAAACATTTGTCTTTCCTTGCTCTACGTTACCTTATTAAATAGCAAATATCTTTGCAGAGGGCTTGAATAATGAGGCTAAGTCCGTTATCTTTTCTTTGCTTCTTCGCCTTTGGCTTAAAACAATAACCTGGGTCTCTGCCGAAATGTCACACAGAGGTACGGAGTGGACGAAGAATTTTTAAAACAAAGCAATGGAAGTCACGGAGGCACCGTCAGTGCATGGAGCAGCGGAGGAAGTTTACCAGTTTTATTAGAGACTCTATACCCAAAGCATTTATCTCAGAACTTATCAGGAATCTGCACGCTACACCTCCGTCACTCTTTGTACCGTCGGCACCTCTGTGACATTGCGTTTATCTCCGTCCCCTCCGTGACTCCGTGTGCCTATCATCCAAGCCTTTTTGTTTATCACCCATATTTCTGAAGAACCACAAAAATGACTTCAGAGAAAACTATTCAGTACTTGCATAAAATTAACTACAGAATTACTTGCATACTACACAAAAACGACGTACCTTTGCGAGCATAATCAATAGGTAACGTAAAGAATACATTTCTATATCGCAAAGCAATGATTCTGAAGGGTATTTTAGGAAACACTTTTCTTAATAAGTTTCCATAAAGATGTAACGACAGCTCTGTTTTCTATTATTGTAGGATAGGAAAGAGAAAACAGAATGAGTAAATATGGCTACAAGGAGTAGTCAGGAAGTGTTGGATTAACGCGTTAACTTTTCACTTGTTTTTACGAAAACAAAAAGACCAATTTATGAAGAATTTAATTCAATTGTCTTGTCTTGCAATCATGTTTCTTCTATGTGCGTGTCATTCAAAGAAAGAAACACAAGTAAAACCAGTTTACACTGCAACGACACCACTGGTAGAAAGCATCTCCCTACCACAGTCTTATGTGGCAAACATTGCCTCACAACGCAACATTGAAGTTCACTCTCAGCAAACCGGTATTTTGCAAGATGTGTATGTTAGTGAAGGTCAGTTTGTGAAAGCAGGTCAACCTCTATTCCGCATTGCGATTGTTGGTGCTAACGAAGAGATTGCCAAAGCGAAGGCTGCAGCAGAACAGGCAAGTATCGACTTGCAGAATGTAACAACACTAACGGATAACAAAGTGCTGTCAAATAATGCGAAGCGCATGGCTACGGCTAAGTTGAAAGGAGCAGAAGCCGACTATCAGTTGGCTGTATTACATAAGCGTCTGTCTCTTATCCGTGCGCCTTTCTCAGGCATCTTAGGGCGCATTCCTAACAAAGTTGGAAGTCTGGTAGATTCCAGTGATTTACTTACCAGCTTATCAGATAATAGTAAGGTATTTGCCTATTTCAATATTTCAGAAACAGATTATTTAGATTTCCGCCTCCATCCAGAACGCTTTTCACAAACTCCGTTACAGCTTGTTTTGGCGAATGGCGATGTCTTTCCTGCAAGCGGAAAGATATTAGATATTGGTGGACAGTTTGATAGTTCAACAGGTACGATTGCTGTTCGTGCCGTCTTTAACAATGCTAACAACCTTTTACGCAATGGTCAGACGGGTACGATAAAACTCTTTATACAAAAGAAAAATGCAATATTGATACCACAAGAAGCAGTCTATGAGCTTCAGGATAAGAAGTATGTATTTGTGGTAGACAAGAACAATATTGCCCGCCAACGTGCTATCAAGATTGATGCTGAGTTTACAGGAGCATACGTTGTTTCCTCAGGGTTACAACCTACTGACCGTTATCTTCTTGACGGTATACAGAAAGTAAATGATGGAGACAAAGTTCGTGTGTCTATGGTTTCTCCACAAGCATCAATGAAGTTGGATAAGTTAAACGCTAATTAGGTATGTTTAAGATCTTTATTCGTAGGCCAGTGCTCTCTATTGTAGTGTCATTGGTCATAGCCTTTATTGGAATTCTGTCGCTTTCAAATCTACCTATAACGCAGTTTCCTTCCATCTCTCCTCCTAAGGTAAACGTGATTGCAAATTATCCAGGAGCCAATAATGAATTGTTGGTAAAATCTGTGATCATTCCATTGGAGCAGGCTTTGAATGGTATTCCTGGCATGAAATATATCGAAAGTAATGCGGGAAACGATGGTGAAGCCGAGCTAAATGTCGTCTTCAAGTTGGGAACCGACCCAAATGTTGATGCGGTAAATGTTCAGAACCGTGTGTCATCGGCTACCAATAAATTGCCTGCAGAGGTTATTCGAGAGGGTGTAAAGATATCACGTGAAGAGCCAAACATACTTATGTATATCAATCTTTACAGTGATGACCCAAAGGTTGATCAGGGCTTCCTCTACAACTATTTCGATATCAACATATCACCAGAGTTGTTGCGTGTAGATGGTGTTGGCGACCTTGATATCCTTGGTACACGTAATTATGCAATGCGTGTATGGCTCCATCCAGACAAGATGATAGCCTACGGATTATCAACAGATGACGTCAGTGATGCACTTGAAGATCAGAATATTGAGGTCTCTCCGGGAAAGTTGGGAGAGAGTGGAGGACAATGTCCACAGGTCAAAGAGTATGTCTTAAAGTATCCAGGACGTTACACAACAGAGGATGAATATAAGAATATCATCATCAAGAGCAATAAAGATGGTAATATCGTACGCTTGAAAGACATTGCTGATGTACACTTAGGTAGCGAGGTGTACGATATCTACTCAACCTTCAATGGACGTCCTTCGGCTGCTGTAACCTTGAAACAAGCTTATGGTAGTAATGCTCGTAACGTTATCACTAAGGTGAAGGACGCTATGGCTCATCTGCAGAAAGATATGCCTAAGGGGATGCACTATGAGATTAGCTATGACGTTAGCCGCTTCTTAGATGCAAGTATTGAGAAAGTAATACACACCTTGTTTGAGGCTTTTATCTTAGTAGCAATAGTTGTGTTTATCTTCTTAGGGGATTGGCGTGCTTCTATCATACCGATTATGGCTGTGCCAATATCACTTTTGGGCAGCTTTATTGCAATGATGTTGTTCAACATAACGCTCAATATGATATCCCTCTTTGCCTTAGTCATGGCTATTGGTATTGTGGTGGATGATGCTATTGTGGTGATTGAAGCGGTGAATGTTGAGATCTCTCGCAACAAACTTTCACCTGTTGAAGCTACGGAAAAAGCCATGAAAGAGATCAGTGGAGCGATTATTGCAATCTCTTTAGTTATGGCTTCTGTATTCATTCCTGTAGCCTTTATGGGTGGTCCAGAGGGTATGTTCTATCGTCAGTTCTCAATCACGATGGCGTCAAGTATCCTCTTCTCTGGCTTTGTAGCCCTAACTTTGACCCCTGCATTGTGTGCCCTTATCTTGACAAAGGAGCAGGAGAACCATGTTAAATTAGGGTTTATTGGACGCGTCTTGCAACGCTTTAATGCTAAATTCGATAGTGGTAGCCGTAAGTACGAACGCCTCATACAACATACAGTAAAGAAGAAGTCTTTAACAATAATATTGATATTGGTCTTCTGTGGATTAGCATATTGGATCAATATGGGACTCCCTTCGGGCTTCATTCCACAAGAAGATCAGGGTATGATTTATGCCGTAATAGAGACTCCTCCAGGGGCTACTATCGAACGAACTAACGCTGTTGCACAACAGCTTCTTAAGATAGCAGAGAAAGAAGAGGACGTTGAAAGCGTGTCTTCTTTAGCTGGTTTTGAGATTCTTTCTGAGGGAACAAGTGCCAATTCTGGTAGTTGTTTGATTAACCTCAAAGACTGGAAACATCGCAAACGTACCGCAAAGGAGATTATTAGTGACTTGGAACAAAAATGTGAGAATATCACACAAGCAAACATAGACTTCTTTGAACCGCCATCAATTCCAGGCTATGGAGCTGCCAGTGGATTCGAATTACGTCTCTTAGATAAGACTGGTAAAAACGATTATCATGAGATGGAGCGCGTGAGCAAGGCGTTCGTTAAAGATCTAAACAAGCGTCCCGAGATTGGTAACGCGTTCACTTTCTACTCTGCGAGCTTCCCTCAGTACATGCTTCATGTTGATGACGAGAAAGCTTTACAAAAGGGAGTTAAGCCTGGAAAGGCACTGAACAACTTGTCTATCTTAGTAGGTTCGGATTACCAAACAGGCTTTATTCTGTTCGGAAAACCTTATAAAGTAATTGTACAAGCTGCTCCACAGTATCGTGATTTCCCTAATCATCTATTAAGTCTTTATAGTAAAAATGAAGATGGACAGATGGTTCCATATTCCGACTTTATGTCGCTTTCAAAGACTTATGGTATGAGTGAGATTACTCGTCATAACCTTTACAACTCCTCAGAAGTGACAGGAGCACAGGCACCTGGATACTCAAGTGGACAGGCATTGCAGGCTATTCAAGAGGTTGCACAACGCTCTCTCCCTAAAGGATATGACTATGACTGGGCTGGTATCTCTAAAGACGAAGCAGAACAAGGTAATACGGCTATCGTCATCTTCGTGGTTTGTCTCGTATTTGTCTACCTTATTTTGGCAGCACAATATGAGAATTTCCTACTGCCATTACCTGTGATTATATTCCTACCAGTGGGTATATTTGGAGCATTCCTCTTCTTAAAAGCTTGTGGATTAGAGAACAACATCTATGCGCAGATAGCCTTAGTGATGCTCATCGGTCTGTTAGGAAAGAATGCCGTACTGATGGTAGAGTATGCCGTTCAGCGTAAGAATGCGGGCGAACGGATTTCTCAAGCAGCCATCTCAGCCGCTATTGCACGCTTCCGCCCTATCCTTATGACGAGTATTGCCTTTATAGCAGGTTTGATTCCATTGGTATTTGCTTCAGGTGCTGGTGCTATTGGTAACCGTACCATTGGTACTGCTGCTGTCGGAGGAATGGTCATTGGTACCTTAGGCGGCTTGTTACTCATCCCTGGCCTTTACTATATCTTTGCTGGAATGACAGACAAATTGGTACATTATCAGAAAGATAAACCACTGAGTGAAGAGAAAGATAAACGTTATAAGAAAAAACAACTAAATGAAAGTACTCATGACGACAAAGAGTAAACTATATTATGTTATTACTATTCTTGTAATCCTTATGAGCATTGTTGCCTGCAAAACACCGCAGGCTACAATGCCCAAAGATACGCTTAAGGACTCTTTACCAGCCTTATCCAAGGATAGTAGCGTAACTATATCTCCTGCATGGCGAGAGTTCTTCCAAGACCCAATGCTTCAGACACTGATTGAAACTGCCTTACAAAATAATCAAGATCTTAAGATTACATTGCAGGAACTGGCGATAGCAAGAAGTGCGATTAATGCTAAACAAGCTGCTCTCCTACCTTCTGTTACAGCAAATATTGGTGCGGGAGTTTCTAAAGTTGGCCGCTACACAGCTGAGGGAGCAGGTAATGTTGGTACGGAGATGACTCCTGGGCATAAGATTCCAACTGTTATTCCTGACCTTTCTCCATCACTACAAGTAGACTGGACCATAGATTTATGGAACAAATTAAATAGCGGTAAAAAAGCTGCTGTAGAGCGATATTTGGCTTCTGAAGCTGGACAACGTGCTATCAAAAGTCAGTTAGTGGCAGATGTAGCAGAGAACTATTATCTATTGTTGGCTCTTGATTACAAGTTATCGGTTATGCAACAATATATCTCATTGCAGAAGGATGCAGTGAGAATTGCTCAGATTCAGAAAGAAGCTGATGCTGATACGCAATTAGCTGTCGAGAAGTTCGAGGCTGAATTGGCTAAAGCACAGGCTGATGAGTACCTTCTACGTCAGTCTATCGTTGAGACGGAGAATAATCTAAACCTTCTATTAGGTAGATTTCCTCAAACCATACAACGCACAAAGGTTGACTTCTTACAGCTTCCAATGCCTACAACTGCCCATTCCTTATCTACTCAACTCCTATTACAACGTCCTGATGTTATACAGGCTGAGCACCAGCTAAAGGCTGCGAAATGGGATGTGGAGACTGCACGTAAAGAGTTTCTCCCCTCGTTTAATATCTCTGCGGCTATTGGATTAAATGCTTTTAACCCTAAGTACTTATTCAAACTACCAGAGTCTTTGGCGTTTAATGCCTTAGGTGGACTTACCGCTCCGCTCATCAATAAGAAGGCTATTCAAGCCAACTTCGCTCAGGCTGATGCGTTACAGATAGAGGCTCTTTATAATTACGACAAAACATTGCTTACTGCTTTTATAGAAACAAGTACGCTGCAATCTAAGATTTCTAACATTAAGTTGCTCCAACAATTTAAGCAGAAACAGAATGATGCTTTGGTAAGAGCCGTTTCAGCTGCTCAAAAACTATACCTCAATAACAGAGCTACTTATTTAGAGGTGATAGATAGTGAACGCGGACAGTTAGACTGTAAAATGGAACTTATTGATGCAAAGTCACAACAGCTCTCAACCCTTATAGAAATGTATAGTGCGTTCTTTTAGCACTAAGAAAGACTAAGGATTCAACTTTCTGCAGCTAATAACGATGTTTTATTACGCTGCGGAAGGATTGAATTTTCTTTACAACACTTCTGTATATTTACGCTTAAAAAGGGTAAAAAACAAGCGATAAAATCGACTTTATAAGTCGCTTGCTATCAAGGAGTTGCAAAACAGCACTTTAAAAGGTGCTTAGTAAGACTTCAAAAGGGCGTTACTTGCATTGCAAAAGGGCATCTTTTAGAAGCCAATTGGGCGTTAATTGAAAGCCAAAAGAGCGTCTTTTGATTTTCAGTCTTTGAAGTTTATTTACAAAATAGAGGAGATTAAAGAGGGATACACATCAACTTGTGCATCCCTCTTTTCGTATCATTCCCCAGCTTCCCATCACCTCATAGTCTTTTACTCGTTCAAAAAATGAGAGTGGAAAAGTTAGTGTGGGACTGTTTAATATGAGGAGGTATGAGCGGATTAGTCACTCAAACCGAAGAGTTCTTTATAGCCTGGGTTTTGCGTTAGCTGCTTGTTGAGCGCACGCTGACTGGTAGGAACCATGCTTAAGTAGTAAGTATCTAACCATCCACCATGTGCAAGTGGACTCTCGTAGGTATAGATCCAGCCACTTCTAGCACTGTTGTTCTCAGCAGAAGCCCTACCACTTCTCATGATTTCCTCGTAGTCTACAAACTGACCTGTGTAGGCATTAGCCTTTGGTGCATAGATATTATCAGTAGCTGTTGTCCACAAACCACAAGGCTGACGGTTGACATAATAGGCAGCCTTTGCCCAACGACGGATGTCATAGAAGGCAAAGCCCTCACCGAACAACTCAATCTGACGCTCACGGCGAATCTCCCACAAGACTGGGTTTACATTGTAGTTACCAAACTTTCCGCCCTTACCAGTCCACCAAGGAGCATTGCCCTTATCGCGATTTGGGTCGAAACTGTCGTTGATATCAGCTACTGTCATGTGTGCAACACCTGCACGATCGCGCAGTTTGTTGATAGTCTTATCAGCCACAGCTTGGTCGAACTGCTGTAACTCCCATGCAGCCTCAGCATAGTTCAACAACACCTCTTCAATCTTAAAGATTGGTTTGTCAGCTGTACAGAAAGCCGATGAACCGGTTGAGAACTCCCACATATCATAGTTCTTCCAGAAGTAGTAACCCGTACGACAACGCATATATGGCACACGAGAGTCGGTCGTGAGGTTAGGACTCACTGGTGTAAGCGCAGCGCCCCAGTTCTGTCCAGGACATCTCTTCATGCCCTCACCGCCGTAAGAACCACCACGCAAGCACTTCTCGTTAGCGCCCATATAGTCGATGTAGTAACGATACTTGGCAGCCTCATCAGCTGTAACGACGTGTCCTTGGTTGTTATCACCCGCCTTCAAGAACTTCCAACTCTTGAAGGTGTTTACGTTATCAACCGCCCCTTTATGAGGAGCAACAACGTAAGGAGGCTGGATATTCTGGTAAAGACGAGGGTCACGATCTGCGAAAGTACCCCACATATCCTTGCCCTTGCCACCTTGATAGCCTGACGCTGTATTGCCAATAGGCAAACCATTCTTCATCAAGAACATATCCACCGTGTACTGAGGTACATCGGCAGAGTTGGCAGCAATGTGTTCAAAGTCGTTATAACGATTTATCAAGACATTGTTAACAAACTCCTTATAGAAGATAATTCCCGGCTTACCCTTTAGGCTCTCTGTGGTCCACATCTCGCCATATCCGGTAGCAGGTTGGTTTTGCTTGTCCTCGCCCTTATAGAGGGTTGGATAAGCATCCATCAGTTCCTGCGAAACCGTTAGACACTTCCGTAGATAGGTTTCATAAGGTTCGTTGAGTCCATGATACTTCGCCTATGTACCTTCGCGGAGCAAGAAACGAGACAAAGCTGCCTTAACAACATTTGCATTCACCGTGTTATCGCCATCGTTAAAGTTGCCAATGTTTGCCGCAGCATACTCTAATCTTGCCACGATACTATCAGCTACTTCAGCACGTGGGGTACGTGGTCCGTAGCTTTCTGGCGAACTCTCGTCAAGCACTTTGTTCACCCAAGGCACATCACCAAAGCGGTCGATGAGTTCCATATACCAGTAAGCTGAGAAGAAATAAGCTACCGAACGCCAATGAGCAGCCTGTGCCTCTGTGAGCGCACCATCATTGAGATGGCTCAACATAATGTTCACTCGACGGATATAAGAGAAGTCCCAACCTCCACCATCAGCTGTTGCTGTAATGGTTTGATAGGCATATGGGTTGCGAGAGTTATCACGATGGGTCACCAATCCACCATACCAATCGCCATAGAATTGCGCATTCATATAGCTGTTGTTGATACTGGTATGAATGGTAGTGTTCGTGAACATCTCGTAACAAGGGTTCATAAATGCCTTGAAGTTATCGTATTCCTTAAACGCATTCTCCTCAGTGAGGTCGGTCAAAGGGTATTTCTCAAGAAAATTATCATTGCATGCCGTTAGCGTTGTTGCTGCAACACAGATGGCTGTTAATATCTTTTTCATAACTACTTATTATGATTAGAATGTGATACTTGCACCTAAAGAGATAGTGCGGTAATATGGATAGCCCCATGAAATGCCATTGCTCAAGGCGTTAGCGGTTGATGATGGTGCTGTACCTTCTAGGTCATAGCCCTTTGGAAGACTACTGAATGTAGCGAGGTTTTCGATACTTAGATAGAACTTAGCATCTTGTATGAAAGCTCTTCTTACCCATTCTTTAGGCAGGGTATAGGCAAGTGTGATATTCTTTATACGCATATAGGCTGCATTCTGCAGATACTTGTCGCTTACACGAGTGTTAGAACCCACATTG
Source organism: Prevotella melaninogenica (assembly GCF_013267595.1). Lineage (NCBI taxonomy): Bacteria > Pseudomonadati > Bacteroidota > Bacteroidia > Bacteroidales > Prevotellaceae > Prevotella > Prevotella melaninogenica. The sequence goes on from NZ_CP054010.1 coordinate 624,578, forward strand.
TTACCTTGATCATAAATACGGAACAGCTTACTATCTGGATTTACAGGAACCATATAATCGCTGCTTGATGGGTCGTAACTCTTAGCTCTCCAATAGTCGGTTTGGTTCGCATAGAGTGCTTGGAACACTGCATCTCCTGCCCCTGCACCACCGAATGGGAACATAGCTGGACCGCCAAGCCAGTAGTCTCGCTTGCCAACACCTTGTAAAAGTACTTCCAAACTCCATCCCTTATAAGAAGCACCGAGGCTAATACCGAACTGATAACGTGCTGCATCATTACCAATTATCTTACGGTCACCAGGGTTATCTACGGTATTATCGCCTGCATTGATTACACCATCAGTACGCAAGTCTTTGAACTTCACGTCACCAGGTTGTGGATTATAACCATTGATTTTTACTACACCTTCTTTCAAAGTCCAAGTCTTATGCTTTGCATCATCTGCATTGAAGTCGTTGATGGTGTAGTATCCATCCGTTTCATAACCCCATATCTCACCGATTTTTCTGCCTACATAATAGTCCGAAAGCAGGCGAGACTCGTTATTAAACTTCGTGATTTCTGCCTGACTATCATAGATATTAAAGCCTACATGATAGCCGAAGTCACCAATCTTATCGCGCCATGTGACGTTAAGTTCCCATCCTCTATTCTTCATGTCAGCCACGTTCTGCAGCGGAGCGGCTGTACCTACAACCTTAGGAATCTCTATACCAGCTGCCAACATACCCGTTGTACGACGGTCGAACCAGTCGAATGTAGCGGTAAGGCGATTCTTAAAAGCATAGAGATCGAAGCCAATATTAAGCGTAGTAACCTTCTCCCAAGTGAAGTTGCGGCTTACCAAGCCCGGAGAAGTGATGTAAGTGGTCTTTCCTTCAGCATCCAAGATGTAAGTACCATTGCTATGTAGGCTCATTACTGGTGAGAACTGATAAGGACTGATACGCTGATTACCAACCGAACCATAGGATGCACGCACCTTAAAGTCATCCAACCAGCTACGTGACCAGTTCATAAACGACTCCTGACCTAAACGCCATCCCACACTCACTGATGGGAAGAAGCCGAAGCGATGACTCTTAGGGAACTTAGAAGAACCGTCATAACGACCGTTTAACTCAAGTAAATAGCGGTCCATGAAAGTGTAATTCAGACGTGCAAAACCACTACGAATAGAATACTCAGAGTACTTATCATCAATGGTCTTCTCACCTGTTCCGCCTGCAAATGATGGTACGGTAGGAACTGCCTGAGCAAGTACATTACCATAGAAATAGCGATAGAACGACTTTTCTTGGTTGAAACCAGCCATTGCCTTGAATGAATGTGCACCCCAAGAATGGTCGTAATTCGTAAAGATATTCAACGCATTATACTTTGTTGTAGCGTCATACATACGATAGAAGTCCTGCCCTTTCTCGGTTGAATACTTAGCAGCCAACTGCACATCAGCAAATCTAAATCTGTTAGAATAGAACTGATAGTGCTCATCAGTGCGGTTATAGGTGTATTCACCAGTAACAGTCCAACCCGGCAACAGCTTAAAGATAGAGCGCAAAGAGATGCGTGGAACAGACTGCTCACTAAAAGCAGAAGGTGCATTGGTCAACATATTCAGAGGAGTCTGCGATGGTAAATCATCTGAAATACCAAGGATATCACCCGGAATGAGCCCTTCTGGGTAATAATTAATCAAACGAGTTGAATAGAAACCACTCATGTTTCCAACGTTCTCAGGCGACTGTCGCACTGAATTGGTATAGGTAAGGGTTGCCTCTTGCGTAAACCATTTCTGCAAATCAGCTGACACAAAGCCGCTGATTGTCTTACGTCTAAACATATCTTTATCCGTAACCAATGGTCCATTCTCACGGCTCAAGCTTCCTGAAACACGATAACGTATCTTGTCAGTTCCGCCAGAGATGGTCAGATTATGGTTGGTTATCGAACCTGTGGTAAGGATGTTCTTAGCCAAATTCTTCTCTGACAACCAGTAAACACGGCCATCAGTGTCCTTGAAGATACCATCGCCTACAGTTGCAACAGAAGAAGGATCAGTCTGATACTTCTGCAAATAGTCGCGCCACTTGCTCACGTCACCATTACCAGCCCAATAAGAATTAGAGTAACCAGCCTCAAGATAAGCATCCAAATACTGCATCAAAGAAGCCTGCTCCAAATGGTTGAGCGACTGTTCCCATCCTAAACTAAAGTTGTAGTTAGCTGTAAAACGGGCGTCATTCTTCGGATGTTTCAGTGTTACCAATATCACACCGCCTGCTGCACGCGCACCGTAAATAGCCGAACTGGCAGCATCTTTCAATACCGTTACACTCTCGATATCTTCAGGGTTCAGCGTACTCAGGTCGCCTTCTACGTTGTCAATCAAGACTAACGGACCACCTCCATTGATAGAAAGCGTACCACGCACGTTCAAAGACTTTGAATAACCGGGTCCTGATCCACCACCAATGGTAAGTCCTGGCATAGCTCCCTGCAATGCTGCTGCAGCATTCACCACAGGTCTATCACCCAAGACGTCGCTCATCTTCACTTGAGAAACGGAGCCAGTGAGGTTGGCTTTCTTTTGTAATCCATAACCAACCACCACCACTTCGTCAATGGCTTTGACATTACTTTTCAGTGTTACAGCCATATTAGCAGCTGCTTTCAGCTCTGACTCGTCAAAACCAACGTAACGGAAAACCAACGTAACGCCAGCTGGCACCTGTATAGAGAACTGTCCGTCGAGGTCCGTAACCGTTCCGTTTGACGTTCCTTTCTGCATAACAGTTGCCCCGACGAGCGGTTCGCCTTGGCTGTCTTTTACAGAACCTGTGATTGTTGTTAACGTTTGCGCATCCACACACAGTGGGACAAGCAACAGCATGATGAGCAAAAGCCTGCCCATCGCTTTCATAGTTCGATGTAGATAAATGTTCATTTGTATAAATTTAGGTAAATTGTTTTCAGTTATCTATAGCTTCATTTTAGGTTGGCTATTCGCCATTATGTGCGTTCATATCGCCATCTCTGCGCCATGTCACACACATAGTAGTATGCCTTTTCAGGCGTAACCCTACTTCTATTTAGTCGACTGCAATAACGTTCAAACTATTCCTTTACTTGTTGTGCGTTTAGGTTTATTCTTGCTTGCAGCGGGGTTAGTAATTGTTTAGGGTTGTAAAGATATATAATTACATCAAATAAAAGGGGTATGCTTAACAATTATTAAGCATTTCAAGCCCTGCACTTCATTATATCTTACAAATGTTGTAGTGTTTTTATGGCATTATATTAGGCATAAGTTGTTTTCAGACAGAGAATATATTGCAAGAGATTTGGTACTCCGCACCATTGGTGCTAAGTATCCACACGACACGTGCTAAGCATCCGCACCATATGTGCGGAGCATCAACACATCAATAGAAAAGAGTAAGAGCAAGGATTAATCACCTATTATTAGATACGAATGGCAGGGGTTTGTGGGAGTTATTGACCAATCAATATTATTTTATTGTAGCCCTCTTCCTGCACTGACTACCCTACCCTGCTTGTCGGTCTTGATAGTAAGGGGACAAGTTCTGCAGCAACCTGACATGCGGTAAACGGCATAGGAGGTGTTGGGTCGTAAGGGGAGGCGACGAAGAGATAAGGTGTCGCCATGTGAAACGACATTACAACAAGTGGGTAGATTGTTGATTTCAAGGACAGATGGGTTGTAACTATCATACCAAAAGGCGTGTACATTCTTATTATAAATGACAGCGAACTCATCTGATGCAGCTTCACCGCTAATGTATAAGCTACCACCACAGACACAACCTTGCTTCACAACGAAGGCTTGTTTATCTATGTCGAAAGCAAGACCTTCGCCATCAGAACAGCCATGTAGGAATACTAAGATAAATTCTATCATCAACGTTGAGAGGAATACTGTGATTAAAAGTGTTTTATTCCTCGTTTTCAATACTCCTTTTTTCATGATCAGAAGCTTTGTTTGTAGTAAGAATCTTATAAACAAAAGAGTCAATGTAAACTGCAGTGTGCTTACATTGACTTATCATTAGAGGGTATCAATATTCCGTTTTATCAGCCTTTGCTGTCCATTGCTTAAAGACTTCTAAGGCTTCATTACGCAAAAGGATTTCTGATGGCTTCTTACGATATTGCGGTTGTACGGCTATCTCCTGATAGATGAAATCATCATCAAAACCAATGTCGGCAGCATCTTTGCGGTCGTTGGCATAGTAGATTTTATCGAGGTGAGCCCAATAGATAGCACCAAAGCACATCGGACAGGGTTCGCAAGAGGTATAGATTTCGCAACCACTGAGGTCAAAGGTATTCAATTTCTGACACGCTTTGCGGATTGTAGAGACCTCTGCGTGCGCTGTAGGGTCGTTGTAAATGGTCACACCATTGCTCCCTTCTGCAATGATTTCGCCATTGCGGGCAATGACAGCACCAAATGGGCCGCCCCCATTACGTACACTATCAGCAGAGAGTTCGATAGCTCTTCGCATCAATTCTTCTTTCGTCATTTCAGTTGTATTTTGTTAGTTCTTTTCGTCTTGTTCACGTATCTGTTTGTAGATGCGGTCAAACACCTTTCGCAACTCCGCCTCACTGTCAATCGTCTTACGGATTGTTTCAAGATTCTTGGCATTTGGTGAGCCGGGAATCCATAGTTTCAGATAGCCAGAACGACCATACTTCTCCTTCATGTGATCGCGGAAACGCTGCCACATTTGCTCATCATTCTTCTCTGGATAGTTCTCAATACCATAGAGAATGGCACGTGAGAAGACGACTTCTGGCTCAAGGTCACGATCAGCCTCAGCAACAATCTTGCCGTAGATGCTACGTGGTACGCGTGAACTACTTGCCCGATGGTCTTCGACAGCCTCCTTCATAATCTTCAACTGTTCGGTAGAGAACCATTTTCTCAATCGTGCGTCAGCAATGAGAATCTTACCACTCGTGATATGATGAATGGCTCTTGGGCCCGCCATACCAAGGTCGTGATAGGCGGCAATGACATATACCATATTCACATCGGCACCCGTTACGGCTGCCAAAGCAAGCGAACTCTTAATGACACGCTGCACGTGTCCGAGTCCATGGCTCTTTCCAAAGTCATTATAGCGTGGGAGTATCTGTCGCTCCACAAAGTTCATTAGTTCGAGGTTGGGCTGGGACATAGGGGTTGGGTGAGGGGTGTTGGATGTTGGGTGATGATGAAATGAGGGATTAGGTGAGGAAATTTAAAAGCGGGTTTATAAACCAACTAATGCAATCGTGGTTGCTATACCATAGATTAGCATGTTCCGAGCGGTTTGCGCCAAGATGATATTTAGTTCCTTACCTTTCTTTATTAGCTTCATTTGCATAGCTGTCTTGTAATGCAAGATACCATAAGGTATGAAGATAATAAACACGAAGATAAAGGGTAGGAGATTGTCTCTCTCTCCTGAAAAGAGAAGAAGAAGCATCTGAAGATAGGTCATAAGACCTAATACTAAGTACAGCTTTTCAGCCTTTTTCTCACCTATTCTCACAATGAGGGTTATCTTTCCGTCACGTTTATCATTCTCTCTATCACGGTAGTTATTGACAACAAGCAGGGTATCTATCACCAAACCGCAGATAATTCCCGACATAATAACCTCAAAGCACAGGGCTTGAGAATGGTCAGGAAGGATGACATAGGTGGTGAAAACGACAGGTACAATACCAAAAAACACCAGTACCAAGACATCGCCTAAGCCGAGATAAGAGAAGTAAGTGGTGTAGAGAAAGGCAAAGAGAACGCAGGCTACACCAACAAGTATCATTTCCCAACCACCATAGAAGATGAGGGGAATACCAACAAGAGAAGCTAATAACGAAGTGATAACAAGTCCTATACGCATGGCAGGGAGGGTTATCCAGCCTTCAGAACAAGCCCGCTTCGGACCTAAACGAGTGGTACGATCATCGTTGCCTTTCAAACAATCGAAGTAGTCATTGATGAAGTTGGAGTCTATCTGCATCAGAAAGGCAAAAAGAAAACAAAGAATGGCAGGGATAACTCGAAAGTTCTCCCCGCCACTTAGCTTCCACGCCCAAGCAGTTCCTATCATTACGGGAACCATTGCACCTGTGAGCGTCTTCGGACGCGCAGCAAGTACCCATGCAGAAAGACTGTTGGTCTTTATCTTGTCATTCTCTGAAATCATGTATTCGTATGTCTAAACGATTAGTTAAAGAAGTTCCAGCTGATACCAAACTGCAATAAGCGCTGGTTCAATGGGTAGTGAGGCGTATAGAAATACTTACCCCCATCAGCACTGTTTACATGCGTGAACATTACATAGAAGCGAGTATGCTGTAACTGGAAGTTAGCATAAGCATTCAAAAGTGGATAGTTACCAATCTTTGTACGGCTCGCATCGGTCTCTTGTATACCAAAAGCACCGATTCCAGGTATGTACTCTGGCGCATAATAACTTGTGAAGTAACGACCGTCAACACCAAGGTCAACATCCAACACACGTGCTATCTTGAATCGTATAAACAGATTACTATAAGCGTTGAATGTCGGTACTGGGAGTATATCTTCCTTACTTGATTTCTGGAAAGTCAGCACATTTTGCCAGTTGAAAATACCCAAACGGAAGTCTTGTTGTAGCTGTAAAGTCAGCAAGTTGATAGGACTGCTGGACTGACGAACATTCAAGTTGTTATGCTGTACGAGGTAGTTATCACCGCTTTGGATGCGGTCGTTTTGTATACCAAAGTAGGTATAGTTCTTAAGAACATCATAACCAACGCGCAACTTGGTGCGTGTCTTCTTCAAAGAGAACTCACCCAAGATGCGAGAATGTATCTCTTGATTGAGGTTATTGTCCCACATATAATGCTTACCATAGTACTGACCCATATAGAAGGATGGAGCAGAACGGTGGAAGAAAGCTGTTGCAGCGAGTTGAACTGTGTCACCCAAAAGAGGGAAACCGAGGTCAGCATGACCATCAACATGAACCTGCCCTGCCCTACTTCCAGCCAACCAAGCCTCAGCACTAACATCATAATGGAACGTCTTACCCTGTGTCTTCAACAGCTGACCACCGACAGAAATGTCATGTTGGTTCCATGTCTTATCCCCGTTATAGAATGCTACCGCAGAGCCGCTTGGCGTTATCATTGAAGGAAGGGCATAATGTCGCAACTCATAGGAAAGGAAAGCTTTCAGTCCAGCCTTCGCCCATTTGTTGAATCCCTCAAGCAAAGCGACCGCAAAGGTATTCTTCAATGACCAATGCTTTGTCGTATCAAAAATCGAATCATTGGCTGCAGTACCATAGTTAAAGAAGTTCTGTGCATAGAAATCAGTCGGAGTATCGTATGCTTGATAAATACGACGGTAATTATCGAAACGTACTGTATGAATGAAACTCGTCACAGGGACATACTCTTCCTTCATCCATTTCTGAGTGGAATCCTTAGCCAAAGCATCCTGTTTCTTGAGGTTTGCCATCTGAGTAGAGTCCTCCAAGTTGACCGTCATACGCTCATTGCCATTCGCATTCTCCGCTGTTGTCTTCACTTGTGACGCATCACCAGCGATGACAGCATCGTCAGGTCGACCTGCAGAACGCTTCTCCTTATCGTAAGCTTCCTCATCAAACTTCTCGCCCTTTGCCTTTGCACGGCGACGAGCCTTCTCTTTATCCTGCTGTGCTTCTTGTGCTTTCTGAGATTTAAGAGCAAACTGCTTTGCCTTAATCTCCTCTTCCGTCATCGGCACTTTACGGAAGAAACCGAGGCTATAACGGTGATTGAAAAACACATGTTGATTATCATTTCTATTCCAATTCTTCTTTAATATGGTTGGAATCTCTTCTTCACTATAACTATCGCGGAACGATTCTGGGTGCGTGATATAGGCATCATTGGCAATACCACCATTCTCAGCGACCTTCTGATGATTCAAAGAAAGGAGCAAATGTGCCTGATAGCGTTCACCTAAATAGCTTCCCCACATTGAATAGTTGAAGTGAGAAGCACTCTGATTGCTATAATATCCACGTCCGTATAGGTAATCAAACTTAAAACCGAAGCCCCACTCCTTACCCGCATTCACCGCAAAGATTGCCTTAAATCGGTCTTCTCCGTTGTTTCTGTTACCAGCGGTATTATAAGAGAGAACCGTGATTGGCGAAAGGGTTGAGGTAAACTGGAAGTTGTTTGGCTGTACGATAAACATATCATACGGGTCGAGGAAGAAAAATTCTGACGTGGCAGGACGATCAATAAAGATACGATTCTGACGTGGAGAACCCAAGTTTCCTAAGGTGTTATACTCCCCTCGCTTGCCGTAAGTGAGGTTAGAATTCATATACATATACGACAGCGTATCGGGAACAGCAGCTTTGCGGTCACCGAAACGTTCATCAATCGTCCACACCTTCAAGCCACGTGGTATCTCCTTGTGCTCACTTTGTATAGAATCAGAACGTCCTATGTTACGATTGTTTCTATAACCATCAGCCGTAAAAGTACCATCATCATACGGAGTGGTGGCGTCTGTCTGTGCCATAGCAGCATTAGCCACTAACACAAAAAGGGAAAATAAGATAGTAAGTTTCTTCATTTAACGAATAAAACGGAGTACGCTTTCGACCATCTTAAAGACCATCGAAACAAGAATAATAATTGTACCAGTCGTAGTGTTATCGGTTAAGAAATAGACAATCACACCAACAAGCGCACCTAACATAAAGATAATGTTAAGCCATTGGCGGATAGGAAGAAACCTATCTTCTGTCTCACGTTTATGACGACGACGTTCTGGACGACGTGCCGTACTATTCTGTAGTTCCATTTTCTATTCTTTATTGTGTTAAAATATTTGCCAGCAGCTTTGATATAACGCTTTATTCAGCGCATTAGAATAGGCAAAGAACAAACGTACATAAGGTCGTTATCCCTACCCATCACCACTGACACTCCCAAAAGTATATCCCTTCTTTGTCTTACTTCAATGCCTGAGCGAAGCCTTCAAAGATACTATTCTTACGGTCAACAGTAGCACGACGGAACTTACCAGATACAGGCAAGAGACGAGTCTGCTTCTTGTTCACAGCATACTTATCGGTAATCCACTGCTCTGCCGATAGGTCAGAAACATTGCCTTGAACATCATAACGATAAGTCAAACGGTTCATTGTCAATGTTGCCTGTCCATCACGACAAGTTGCTTGAAGCACATAGTTAAACTGCGTATAGTCTAATGAGAGGAACGAAGATGAGAAAATCAACTTCTCACGTACCGTTGCCACAATACTATGCTCACCCTTGTTCACCAAGGCAACCTTACTACCACTCAACTGATTGTCGCCCTGTGTAAGTTCTGTAAGATAAGCAAACGCCTTGTCATAGAGTTCGTCAGCAGTTGCTCCTGGTACATTGAATGTTTCAGTCCATACCACCTGACCGTTCACCTCTGGTATGATACCCTTCTGAAGATAAATATCCTTGTTTACTTTACTATCCGCACTCACATTCTTATTGGCACGTGCAGCAGCAGTCGCTGGCGTTGTTGGAACAACCCACGCATCTGAAGAAGCGTTACTAACAGCCTTTGTAGTGGTTGCCGCAGCCTTTGTTGCTGGTGTTGCCGTAGTCGTCTGAGCTTTATTAGCAGCCTCACTGAGTGCCTCAGCCTCACGTGACAAGCGTTCAGCCTCAGCCTTCATATCGGCAATCTTCTTTTCTATATCCTTTGCTTTCGCCTTATCCTCAGCTTCTTTCTTGGCTCTTGCTTCAGCCTCAGCCTTCGCTTTTGCAGCGTTTGCCTTCGCCTGTTCCAAGGCAGCCTTAGCCTCCTCTAACTGGCGTTGTGCCTGTTCCAACTTCTGTTCTGGAGTCAGCGTAGTCTGTGCCGCAGCCATCATTGGAAGGCACATAAACAAGAATATCAAAAATTTCTTCATATGTTCAAACTTTTATCTAATGACAATTTAACAAGCAAAGATACAAATTATTGTTTGCTTTATCGAACCTTTCAGTAAGTTTTTATCTTTTTTTATTGAGACAGAACTACCGATAATTCAGAATTCATAATTCAAAATTCATAATTATGATTACTTTCAGAGTTCACTATTCATAACTATGAGTACTATATTCAATAAAGAATTGTCCTATTTTTTTCACAACTTGATTTTCAACATATGCTCTTTTGGCTTCTTAAAGACGCCCAATTGGCTTGCAAAAGATGCCCTTTAAGACCCTTACTAACGCCCTTTTGAAGTCCAATTAAGCACCTTTTGAAAAGCAACTTTATAACATACTGATTTACTAACAGTTACAAACTCACTTCTTACACATATTTTTCACTTATATTAGGGACCCCTTACCTAAAATAATGTAATGAATTTTCAAACCCTTGTAGCAACGTTTTCACCATGACCTAAACGAACTAAACAAACATTTTTTCGCCCTTCTCTTACCCCTCTTTTTACATTTTACATCTGGGGTATCTCGCATTTTACTCCCTTCTCCAATCGGAGAGGGGCTGGGGGTGAGGCTACTATCTTATACATTTAAAACTTCGGGGTATCTCGCTAATCACTCCCCTCCCTTTGGGGGAGGGGTCGGGGGAGGGGCTGGTTGTGGCTGCTTGGGCTGGTTGATTGGCTTTGTTTGCTTGCTTACTTCCCCTCCAACTCCTTCTGCAAACGTATTATCTCATCACGATACTGCGCTGCCTGCAGAAAGTCAAGGTCTTTTGCTGCCTGCTTCATGAGGATAGTTGTATTAGCAATACTCTTCTCCAGCTGTGCCTTACTCATCTTCGCAACAATTGGGTCAGCAGCAAAGAGAACACCATTATTTGGTTCAACGTATGCCTGTCCGACATTCCTACTGATAGAAGCTGTCTGTGCGGTGAGATTCGATTCACCACCCACTGGCAGTGTACCCTTAATTGCTTTGACAATCTGTGTCGGAGTAATATTATTTTCCTCGTTGTATTTCAGCTGTTTCGTGCGTCTTCGCATCGTCTCATCAATGGTCTTTTGCATACTCTCCGTGATGTTATCGGCATACATAATCACCTTTCCATTCACGTTACGAGCCGCACGTCCTGCCGTCTGTGTCAAACTTCTATGACTGCGGAGGAAACCTTCTTTATCGGCATCAAGGATAGCAACCAATGAAACCTCTGGTAAGTCTAATCCCTCACGCAAGAGATTGACACCCACAAGGACATCATAAATACCCGCACGCAGGTCGTTGATAATCTTAATACGGTCCAAACTGGCAACATCACTATGGATATAAGCCGTACGGATATCATGATTCAGCAGGTATTCGGTCAACTCCTCTGCCATTCGTTTGGTTAGTGTCGTCACCAAAACACGCTCTTCCTTCTCTGCACGGATAACGATTTCGTTCATCAAGTCGTCAATCTGATTCTCCGATGGGCGCACCTCTATCTCTGGATCGAGCAAACCAGTAGGACGAATAAGCTGTTCAACGACAACACCTTCTGATTCAGCCAACTCGAAGTCAGCTGGAGTAGCCGACACATAGATAATCTGATGAATTAAATCATGAAACTCCTCGAAACGAAGCGGACGGTTATCAAAGGCTGCTGGAAGACGGAAACCATACTCCACAAGATTCTTTTTTCGGGCACGGTCGCCACCATACATCGCTGAAATCTGCGGTACACTCACATGACTCTCATCAATCACCATCAAGTAATCTTCTGGGAAAAAGTCTAACAAACAGTAAGGACGCATTCCCGCCTCTCTACCATCGAAGTAGCGTGAATAGTTCTCAATACCAGAGCAATGACCGAGTTCCTTAATCATCTCAATATCATACTCTACACGTTCCTTGATTCGTTGCGCCTTAATATTATCCCCAATCTCGGTGAAGAAATCAACCTGCTTCACCAAGTCATCTTGTATCTGACGGATAGCTCCTTCGGTCTGTTCCTTAGACGTAACAAAGAGGTTGGCAGGATATACTTCGTAAGCATCAAAGGTAGCAAGGCGATGAAAGTCAACAGCATCCACCTCTTCGATTGAGTCTATCTCATCATCCCACCACGTAATACGCAGGACATTGTCGTTATAAGCCATTGCAATATCCACCGTATCACCCTTCACACGGAAGTTTCCACGCTGTAGCTCGATGTCATTGCGCATATAAAGTGCATCGACCAAGCGTCTTAAAAAATCATTACGATCAATGACTTGCCCCTTCTTGATAGAAATGACATTTTCCTTCATGGCTATTGGCGCTCCCATACCATAGATACACGAAACGGAAGACACAACGATAACATCCTTACGACCTGATAACAAAGAAGATACAGCCGACAAACGCAACTTATCAATCTCGTCATTAATCGCAAGATCTTTCTCAATATAGGTATCCGTCACAGGCATGTAAGCCTCTGGCTGATAATAATCATAATAAGAGACATAATACTCCACAGCGTTATCGGGGAAGAAAGCCTTCATCTCCTCATAAAGCTGTGCAGCCAAAGTCTTGTTATGCGACAAGATAAGTGTGGGTTTATTGACATTCGCAATCACGTTCGCAACCGTAAACGTCTTACCCGAACCCGTCACACCCAAGAGCACCTGACTCTTATCGCCACGCTCTAATCCGTCTGTAAGTTCTCTGATTGCCTCTGGCTGGTCGCCTGTCGGTTTATATTTCGATGTTAATTTAAAGTTCATTTTCTACACGTCAAGTGAATCAATCTTTGATTGCAAAGATACAAAAAAGCGCTGATAGTATATAATTAATAGTGATTTTTTGCTAAAAAAGCAAACCACCTTTGCGTATTTATAGAATAATATGTAACTTTGCACTTCAAAGTCAAATTATGAAGAAAAGAATTCTTATTGGTCTTTGTGCCGTTTTACTGTTGACAAGTTGCGCACACGAATATAATCAAGTTTACAAGACAACAAACAACGATTATAAATACGAATTTGCAAAGGAATGCTTTGCAAAAGGAAAGTATGGCTTTGCCGTACCTCTTTTGCAAGACCTTGTGACTATCGAGAAAGGTACTGATAACGCACAGGAATGTCTCTATATGCTCGCTATGGCAGAGTATTCCTTGAAGGATTATCAAGCTGCTTCAGAAACATTTAAGAAGTATTATCAGACTTACCCACGTGGTCAGTATGCTGAAATGGCATCCTTCTACATTGGGCAGAGTCTCTTTGAAGGAACCCCTGAGCCACGTCTTGACCAGACTCCTACCGTCGCAGCCATCGCAGCTTTCCAAGAGTATTTGGATATCTTCCCAAATGGCAAGATGAAAGAAACTGCTCAGCAACGACTCTTTTCTTTACAGGATAAACTTGTCCGAAAGGAGTATCTCAATGCAAAGTTATATTATAACCTTGGCTCTTACTTTGGTAACTGCACCAGTGGTGGTAATAACTATGAGGCTTGTATCATCACCGCACAGAATGCTTTGAACGATTATCCTTATAGCGACTTACGCGAGAACTTCGCTATCCTTATTATGAAGAGTAAGTTTGAATTAGCTCAAATGAGTGTTGAGGAAAAGAAAGTACAACGTTTCCAGGATGCTGAAGACGAGTGCTACGGATTTATCAACGAGTACCCAGAGTCTAAGGAACGTAAGACAGCTGAGGATTATATCAAGAAATGTAAGCAAATTACAAAAGATTAAAGAATAACAGACTTATAAAATATAGACAATTAGAATGGATTACAGGAAGTCAAAAGCACCGTCAAATACGGTAACCCGAGATGTTCAGGAACTTTGGAAAGATACTGGTAACATCTATGAGAGTGTTGCTATCATAGCAAAGAGAGCAAACCAAATCTCGGTTGAAATTAAGCAGGACTTGAGTAAGAAACTTGCTGAGTTTGCTTCTTATAACGATTCTCTTGACGAGGTATTCGAGAACCGTGAGCAGATTGAAATTAGCCGTTACTACGAGAAACTACCTAAGCCAACATTGTTAGCTACTCAGGAGTTCGTCGATGGTGACGTTTATTGGCGCGATCCTTCTAAGGATGCTCTGAACGAGGAAGAAGATTAAATTATGATACAGAGGAAACAAACTGTATTCCTGTTTCTTGCATTGCTTACTACCATTGCGTGTCTCTGTCTACCTGTAGGTAGCTTTGAACCAAAGGGTATGGGTGCAGAGAGCATGTTAATGAATCTCTGGATAAGCGATGCTAACGGTGGTAAGGACTTTAACGTATGGGCGTTGTTTGCTATTCTTTTAGTAACTTGTCCTATCAACCTCTTCGCCATCTTCGACTATCATAACCGCAAGCGTCAGGCTCGTTTCTGTACGTTCTCCATGTTAATGATTATTGGTTGGTATGTGGTTTATGGTGTGTTCAGCCAAGTATTGATGACTGGCTTCGACTTCCACATAAAGTTTGCAGCCTGTCTTCCACTCGTAGCCTTCATCCTCTTGTGGCTTGCACGCCACTCTATCCTTGCTGATGAAGCCTTGGTAAGAGCAGCTGACAGAATCAGATAAAACAAAAAGATTCCAATATAAAAGCGACAGCATTAAAGGTTATCCCTTGATGCTGTCGCTTTTTTATTAGATATCCTGATCTATAGAGTGAGAAGAATCTATCTAATGTGCGAAAGAAAACTATTACAAATCTTACAAGAATAGTTTTATATTACGTTGCTGTCATTTTAACATTTCGCGTTATCTAACTGTAAAAGAACAAGTTACAAGAGCACTTTGGATGATAGCAATGACAGCAAAATTTGTTTCAAGTGATTTGTCTTGTAAAGGGTATCGAGATAGAGCGTTCAAAAACATTCAATCTTTACATAGAAACTCTAACTTAGGCTTATGTATAGTCCTTACTATGGTATTGTTTCCTATTTGGATTTAATAAGGTTATAAACCGCCCAATCGATTGCTATCAGCCATCCGCACCATTGGTGTTTACCTTCCGCACCATATGTGCGGAGGCTCCGCACGTTAATAAGAGCGTTTCATCTCTCATACTGAAGTTCCACTTTCAAAAGTTAACTTTATCACTTTACATATCGGATAAGCTTTTATCCTCTGGCATTAAACCTTCGATATACTTACAGAGGATGTTGATACCCTTTACATTCTCGCCACCCTGTGGGATAATCACGTCAGCATAACGCTTAGTAGGCTCGATGAACTGTTCATGCATTGGCTTCAATACTTCCAGATAGCGGTCTACAACCATTGAAACTGTACGACCACGGTCTATCGTATCACGCTGAATATTACGGATAAGGCGCTCATCAGGATCACAATCAACAAAAATCTTGAGATCCATCATATCACGCAGACGCTTGTTACTCAATGCCATAATACCCTCAACGATGATTACAGGCTTTGGCTCTACATGAATAGTCTCTGGCAAGCGATTGCTGAGAATATAACTATATGTTGGCTGTTCAACAGCTCTTCCCTCACGCAACTCATTCACCTGCTTAATGAGTAGTTTCCAATCAAAGGCGTCTGGATGGTCGAAATTGATTGCCTTGCGCTCTTCATCGGTAAGTTCTGTCGTGTCATTATAATAAGAATCCAACGGCACAACAGCCACATAATGAGGAGGAAGACTCTCTACGATTTTCTTCACTACGGTGGTCTTTCCCGAACCAGTACCACCAGCTATTCCTATAATAGTTATTTTATCCTTCATATTGGTTGATTTTATTATTCTTATTATTGGGCTTATTAGCCTTATTAGCCTAATATCCCTAAATCCCTAAACATCCTTTCGTAATACTCTGCCTTTTTCTCGACCTTCATCGGATAAGCACGACTACTACTTGGCTCACGATAAAGGTATAATGTCCGGTCCTCAAAGCTAAACTCCTTGCGATCTCCCATCTTCATCTTTCGCGCATCAATTCCATAATGCTCTGTAAAGACCGTTGTAGCCAACTGACCTGCTGCCAACACAGCCTTACACTCTGGCAATGAACGAAGCATTCCATCAAGATCGGCACGCTCAATGATTTCTAAGTCTTTATCAGATGCCGTTCCTGTTGTACGATAAATACGTAAAGCGGTATCGAAGATGGCTATGCCCTTTTCTTTTAAGAAGGGCTTGAGCAAATCAAGCTTATAGGTCTTCTTTTCTTCATCTACAAAGTACTGCTTATCACCGAAGAAGATATGACCAAAGATACGCCACATATCATTCGTGTAATTAGGGTAATACCATTCCATACACCAACGCTTGGGTGCTGGCGGGAAGGTTCCTAATAGCAACAATTTGGCATTGGATGGGAGCCACGGCTCAAAAGGATGAGTTTCTATTTCCATTGTTTTATTCTTCTCAATAAGGCTTATTGAGCTAATTAGCCTAATAAGCCTAATAATCTTTACTGCTGTTTAGCAAAGTAAGTTACAACTGGTAAGTGGTCTGAATAACCATCGAGCCACACACCACCAGCAGTGGTTCGCTTGGTATTACCCTTATACTTACCTGACTCTTGGAAGAGATAATCACGACGGAAGATTTGGTTCTTCCAGAACTTCAACTCTGAGAAGTCTTTCTTACCAGCCTTATTCAGCAAGTTAGGAGTCATAATAATCTGATCAAAGAGATTCCATTTGCCCTGATACTGCAAGGATCCTGTGCCCTCCTTTACAAGGACATTATACCAAGGGTTGTACATATCATTTGCACCAACCTCGCTGATTTCGCCCTTTGCAGACAGACACTCATGTATACTCTTATTGGTTGGATCGTCATTCATATCACCCATTACAAGCACCTTCACCTTTGGGTCTTCACGAAGAAGTGAGTCCTTCAATGCCTTTATCTGCTTACCACCCAACTCACGATAGTAAGAACCTGCACCACGACTTGGTAAATGGCACACGATGATGGTCACATGTTCGCCAGCCAATGTACCGCTTACAGTAAGGAAGCCACGTGTAGCACGAGTGCTGTCCTTTGGTAAATCATAAACATAAGGTACCAACTTTGTATCTCTTACGGTAAAGAGTTTGGGATTATAAATCAAGGCACAGTCGATGCCACGATGATCGGGTCCTTCGATATGTACATACTTATAGCCACGTTTCGCCAACTCTGGCTGGGATATGAGGTCGTTCATTACATGGTCGTTCTCAACCTCTGCTAATCCTATAGCCGCACAACCAATATTCGGAAGTACATCCGTACCCATCTCTGCCAATACCGATGCCATATTATGCAACTTATGACTATACTTCATTTCGTTCCACTGATAACTACCAGTCGGCGTGAAATCGTGGTCGTTTTTCCCTTCATCATGTGTTGTATCAAACAAGTTTTCTACATTATAAAATCCTATAGCATAAACAGAAAACTTCTTCTGGGCTGAAGCTGACGTACCGAAAAGAACGGCACAGAAAAGAACTAATAGTAACTTTCTCATTATTTTTAATGTTGTTGTTTTTATCAGAGCGTCTAAACAAAGACTTATAGTACCCTAAGAATCAGCAATAATACGAAAACAAAAGCATAAGCTGATATGTACTCGACTTTTAAGTATAGACACACAAAGCCTATAACTGAATCCTGGACACAGTCATGTTTAGTTTGCAAATATCGGTAAATAATCCGACATTTACGCATAATTCTCGAAAAATTCATCAAAAAGACTTTCTATATCCAAATTTATTTCGTTACTTTACAGTTTATAGTATAACACCTATTTTAATGTAATCAACTATGCAGAAAAAGCTGAAACTTGCCGTTTTAGCACTATGCAGTTCGTCTATGGTGGTCGCACAGAATACCGATACCAAGACGAACCAGCAGGCGCAAACGGCCAACGCTATGGATGAATCGGCGTTCACCTTCACTGAAGCGCAGTTAGGTGAGAACAATGACATGAACGAAAATGTAACGATTCTCAACTCAAACAGTAACGTCTATGCTTCACAAGTGGGTTTCTTGTATTCGCCCATGCGGTTCCGTTACCGTGCTTTGAACCAGAAATATAACGATGTTTATATCAATGGTGCACCTATGAACGATATGGAAAGCGGACAGTTCCGTTACTCTATGGTAGGTGGTATCAACCAGCAGACACGTAACGTTGACTATGCACTTCCTTTTGAGAATAACAACTTCTCAATGACTGCCTTGGCTGGAAGCAACAACTATGACTTCCGTGCTGGCTCAATGGCTGGCGGACATCGTCTCACGCTTTCTGCTGCTAACCGTAACTATACCCTCCGTGGTATGTACAACTATGCAAGTGGATTCAACGCTAAGGGCTGGGCTATTGCTGCCAGCGTTGCTTATCGCTGGGCTAACCGTGGTTACGTTGAGGGTACTTTCTATAACTCATTGTCTTACTACTTCGGTGTTCAAAAGAAGTGGAACAATGGTCATTCATTGGCTTTGTCTACATGGGGCAACCCAACTGAGCGTTCTACACAGGGCGCAAGTACTGACGAGGCTTACTGGCTTGCAAATGACTATCAGTACAACCCATATTGGGGTTATCAGAATAGTCACAAGCGCAATAGCCGTGTTGTAAACGACTTCGCTCCTTCTGCTATCCTCACTTGGGATTGGGATATCAATAAGAAGATGAAGTTGACAACAAGTCTTTTTGCTCAGTATTCTATGTATAAGAGCACTAAGCTAAACTATAACAACAGCGAAAACCCACAGCCTGACTACTGGAAGAACCTTCCAAGTAGCTACTATGACGTGTGGGATCAGAGCAATGCACGCTATCGCACAGCACAGACTTTCTCTGATTGGCAGACAGCTGTCAACTGGTGGGGCTATAAGGAGAACCGCCAGATTCAGTGGGATCGACTTTACTATGCTAACCGCCAGGCTGCAGCCAATGGCGAGGATGCACTTTACTACGTGCAGGCTAAGCACAACAATGCAATGACAACGACACTGTCTTCTACTCTTACTAACCATCTTGGTAAGAACAAGGTGTTTAATGCTGGGCTTTCACTCGGTCAGACTTTAGCTCGTCACTATCAGACGATGGAGGATCTCTTGGGTGCAAAGAGTTTCCATAATATCAATACTTATGCCCTCGGAACCTACGCTGCAGCTGACCCACGTGTTCAGTATGACCTTAATACAACCGGTACTTTGGGTTTAGGTAAGCTCGTATATGAGGGTGATACATTCGGTTACGACTATAATATCAACGTACGCCGTGCTAAACTTTGGGCTAATTATGCGCAAACTATTGGCAAACTTCACTATATGGTAGCTGGTAGAGTTGGCTATGACAACATGTATCGCGTAGGTAACATGCGCAATGGTATGTTTGCTGACAACTCTACTGGTAAGAGCAAGGATGCTAACTTCCTTACAGGTGGTGTGAAGTCTAATGCTACCGTTACCCTCGGTGGTGGTAATGCGTTCTCTCTCGGACTGGGTTATGAGCATCGTGCACCAAATGCTAACACTGCTTTTGCTTCACCTGAGATGAACAATGACTTCGTTCTCAACCTCCACAATGAGCGTATTTTCTCAAGCGAACTTAGCTATCAATACTCTGGCAGTTGGCTCCGTGCTAACCTCAGTGGCTATTACAACCACATGACAAACGTGACTGAGTGGCAGAACTTCTACTTTGATGATGCTAACTCTTTCACATACGTTAGCATGACTAACATGAAGAAGAATTACTATGGTATTGAGTTGGGGCTTGACTTCAAGCTCACAAGCTTCCTTAACTTCAAGGCGCTCGGTACATGGAGCGAGGCTAAGAATGCTAACAATGCCGATGTTATCTACTTGAACTCTACAAAGAGCACTTATAACAAGGATATTGTTTACAATAAGAATATGCACGAAGCAAGCACTCCTCTGAGTGTTTACAGTGCAATCCTCAGTTATCACAAGGGTGGTTGGTTCATCGATTTGAGCGGTAACTACTATGATCGTATCTACCTCTCTTACGCACCAAGCCTCCGTTATGGTAACACACTCCGCACAATGGGTACCTCCCTTGGCGGTATGGATGCTGATGGCAATTATACTCCTTACGCACAGAGTGAGGGACATGGGGGCTTTATGCTCGATGCATCTATCGGTAAGAGTCTTTATCTCCGTCATGGAAGTCTGTCAATCAACTTGATGATTACCAACTTACTGAACAATCAGAAGATTGTTAGTGGTGGTTATGAGCAGGGCCGCAGCAACTACACTGTCAACAAGACTACTGGAGCTGCTACAACACGTGCTTACGACTTCTACCGCAATCCTAAGAAGTATTACGTGAATGGTATCAATGGTATGTTGAACGTAGCTTACAAATTCTAAAACTAAATACAGGAAACGATTATGAAGAAACTGAAATATTTAATGATGGCAGCTGTCTGCGTGCTCTTTGCATCTTGTATGGGCGATAGCTACGCAGAGCCAGCTGAAACAGGTTCTGCACCATACGGCAACAATGAACTGACCGAAACAAATGTCATTTCTATTGCTCAGCTGAAGAGTAAGTTTGCTAACTATATTGCGACGGATTACCGTGATGGCGTCAGCTATGCTAAGGTTACAGACGATGTCAAGATAAAGGCTATCGTTACAAGTTCTGACGTTGCGGGTAACATCTATCAGGAGTTAGCTTTACAGGACGCAACAGGTGCTATTATCGTTAGTGTTGCTCAGGGTGGTTTGCATGGTGCACTACCTATCGGCACGGAAGTCTTGGTAAGTCTGAAGGACCTTTACGTTGGCAACTATGGCAAGCAGGCACAGATTGGTGTTCCTTCTGTGAATGCTTCTGGTGCAACAACCATTGGTCGTATCAGCCGTACTGTTTGGGATCAGCACTATAAGATTCTCTCTTCTGGTAATAAGGTTGAACCTACTGAGTTTGCTTCTGGTACTAACGCAACAACTTGGGACCTCGATACTGATGGCGGCAAGTTGGGTATTATTCGTAACGTTAGCTTTAAGAGTAGCAACAGCAGTAAGGTTACTGATACTTTCGCTGATGCTAATGGCGGTGCGGGTAGCGTGAGCTGGACCCTAAACGAGCAGGATGGCAGAAAAGTTATCGTGTATAATAGTAACTTTGCTAAATTCGCTAATAGTAAGGTCCCAACGGGTAAGGTTGACATCGTTGGTATCTTCAAACGCTTTAATAACCAGTGGGAGATTGTCATCCGCTCTCTTGATGACATCAAGACTGCAGAGAAGGTTGACCCTTTCAAGGGACTCCCTGGCAAGGGTGATGGCACACAGGCTAACCCATTGGATATCACACGTGCTTTGGCATACGCTAAGTTGAACAAGAAGGATGCTAACACTTACTATATCAAGGGTATCATCTCACAGATTGATGAGGTCTCAACCCAATATGGTAACGCTCGTTACTACCTCTCTAACGATGGCACTTCTACTGAGCAGTTGCAAGTATTTCGTGGATTATACCTTAATGGTGATAAATTCACAGACTCCTCACAGATAAGTGTTGGCAAGAAAGTGGTTATCCTTGGCACCTTGGATTTTTACGAGGCAACTTCAACTCCACAGGTTGGTCGTAACAGTAAGATTATCTCAATTAATTAACAAGACAAATAACTATACAGAATATGAAAAAGATTATTTATTCAATGATGGCGCTGGCTATGACAACAACTGTCTTCACAAGTTGTGAGGATGTTCCAGCTCCATACAGTGTTACATTTGAAGAGAACAACAATAACAACACAAACACACCTACCACTCCTACTGCTGGAACTGGTACAGAGGCTGATCCATTCAACGTTGCAGCAGCGTTGAAGTATATTGATGCTGGTCAGAACCTTGATAAGGATGTATATGTTTCTGGTACTATCGTTAGCGTTAAGGAGATTGATGCAGCCAACTATGGTAATGCTACCTATCTTATCTCTGACGATGGAACGACCAACGGACAGTTGACTGTATATCGCGGCTATGCACTTGGTAATAAGAAGTTCACTGCAAGCGATAAACTTAACGCTGGCGATAAGGTTGTTGTATATGGTAAACTTGTAAACTTCAAGGGTACGAAGGAGTTCACACAGGGCAACTATATCTACTCTCTCAATGGTAATAAGGCTGCTCAGCCAACACCAACAGCTGACTTGAATACAGAGACTACTGCATGGACTGTTACTGAAGCTGTACAAAAGATTCAGGCTAACCAGACTGCTACGGGCGAGGCTTATGTAAAGGGTGTTATCTCTGAGGTAGTTTCTTATAACGAGAACTATAAGAGTATCACTTACTATATCTCTGATAACGGTACAGATAAGACGCTCCAGGTATTCTCTGGTAAGGGTCTCAATGGTGCTGACTTCGCTGCAAAGACTGATCTTCAAGCTGGTCAGACGGTAGTTGTTAAGGGTAACTTGAAGGCTTTCACCAATAAGCAGGGCAAGGTTATCATGGAGATTGACAAGAACAATAAGATTATCTCTATCAGTGGTGCTTCTACTCCTCAGCCTGCTGCTACTGGTCTTACCGCTAAGTTTGAGACTGGTATGGATAACTTTACTATCAATAACATTACACTCCCATCAGACCTTTCTTTCGTATGGAAGCATGATACAAGTAAAAAATATATGAAGGCATCATCATATAAGAACAATACCAATTATGCAGCACAAAGTCGCTTAGAGTCACCAGCGTTTAGTCTTGTTGGAAAGACATCAGCAACCTTAACTTTCCAAGTTGCAGCAAACTTCTTCACAACAGCAGCTGACAACTTCAAGGTTCAAGTATCAACTGACGGAACAACTTGGCATGATGTCCCTGTTTCTACATATCCTGCTAAAGATTGGAAGTTTATTACTTCAACATGTAATCTTTCTGCTTATGCTGGTCAAAGCAATGTCCGCATAGGTTTCCTCTACACTTGTGATGGAACATCAGCAGCTGGTACATGGGAAATCAAGGACGTAGAAGTTAAGTAAAGTTCCCTTATCTTATCTACGTGCGAAAGCCCCGCACCAATGGTGCGCATGGTAAACACCAATGGTGCGGAGGCTCATGACACACGGAATTACTAAGTATAAGGAAACTTATTGGTTACGAAATGACCTAAAGGGAAGCAAAAGTTTATAACGTAGATATTTTTAGTTGTATCACTCGAAATGACAAATGAGCCTAAAAAACAGCTTAAAATATTTGGCTACCTACAGAATTATTCGTAATTTTGCACTCTGAAAAGTGTCTGTATCCTTTTTAGTTAAAGGAAAGACTACAGCAAGTATATTATTAACAATTAGATAACAATAAAATGAAACAAGGTATTCATCCAGAAAACTATCGCCCCGTCGTATTTAAGGATATGTCCAACGGCGATATGTTCCTTACAAAGTCTACATGCAAAACTTCAGAGACAGTAGAATTTGAAGGCGAAACTTACCCAGTGGTAAAAGTCGAAATCTCAAGCACCTCTCACCCATTCTACACTGGTAAGAGTAAGCTTGTCGATACAGCAGGTCGCGTTGACCGCTTCATGAGCCGTTACGGTAAGTTGAAGAAGTAATCGATAATACCCTTCGACATTATTACATACAAAGTGCGGACAAACGTAGTTGCATATACGTTTGCTCGCACTTTTGCTTTCAACAGAACAGAAACGAATACTGCGCTGTTTACAGATTGTATAAGATAAAGGATAAAGCTTCATAGAAAGCTAAAGATTCGGGATAACGCGTAGAACAGACATCTACTCATAATCCGTCTGCTTCAAACAAGCTAAAACTTCATAGTCAACCATCCAAAGACAAAAATGAATAAGATAATACGATACACAACTGTGTGGGGCTTAACACTCCTTACAGTTAGCACAATCACATCATGTAGCAAGGACGATGATAATTCTAATAATTCAGGAATTGCAGAAACTATAACCAATAACACAAACTCAAATCTCAAAGATTTGCGTACAGCAACGCACCGCTTGGAGTTTCCGAAGCTAAAGGGTGGGCACAGTACTGTCCTCACTCATAAACTAAGCAGTGGTGAGATTAATTACAGCGTTGAATGGGACATTGAAAAGATGTCCAATCGTTGGACCTGCTATCAGATTTACGCAAGCAATGCTCAACAAACTGTAAAGAGAAAAAGTCAACAGAGTGTTGACCTCTATCCTAAAGACCCACTGTGGACTCCTACTTCCTTCTTTTCATCCGATCCTTATTATAGATTTGGCTACGACCACGGCCATCTCTGCCCATCACAAGACAGAGTGAACAGCCGAGAGTCTAATGACCAAACCTTCTATCTCAGTAATATGCAGCCACAAGTTCACGGCTTCAACGCTGGTATCTGGGAAGTAATGGAGAGAAAGATGAGAACATACATCACCTATACAAGTGGCTCTAAAGATACTTTATTTATCTGTCGTGGCGGTACAATTGACAAACAAGACCAGTACACCTATATAAAAAATAAGTTTATTGTACCGACTTATTTCTTCTCTGCAGCACTGATGAAATACAAAGTGAAGGGTCAAGGCGACTGGCAATATAAAGCTATTGCCTTCTGGTTCAAACACGAAAACAATAACGGAACCTCCCTTAAGCCATATGTTATCAGCATCAAAGAACTCGAAGCAAAAACTGGCATCGACTTCTTCTGTAATCTCCCTGACAACATTGAGCGTGATGTAGAATCAAAAGCTCCTAAACAAATGATCCTCACTTGGAATATAGTATAGATTAATACACTATAAACAAAATATAAGAGCACATTAAGTATTGCCATCACAGCTTACTTAATGTGCTCTTTTCCGTCCGTCCTAATAATACTCTACTCAAATGCTCACATTTGGGCTTATATGACAAAAAGAGACCTGAAATCTCTTGTAATCCCTTTATTTACTATAGTTTTGAGTAAAAACTTTTTGATGACAAAAAATTGCTTTTATTGCGGTTCTCATCGCACCATTAAAAAAAGTAAGGAGAATGGTTATCAGCGTTGGTTTTGCAAAGACTGTAAACGCTATTTTATAGGACATCGTCGATTGACAAGTAACTATACCCTATCTTGATAAACAAAAAAATATAAGAGAAAGTAACTTCAATAAAGAAATAAAGATTATATTTGCAGAAACAAAAAAATATAACAATGCAGAAGAAAAACCTAATACTCATCCTACTATTAGTTACATCTTTCCAATTAACGTACGCAAAAGATGACAATTGTATGAGATACGATTACAGCCGTTTGTTGCTGAATAACAATACTATTGGCTGCATCGGTAATGGGCAACGACTATACATACACTTTGATACCATTTACAAGGATAAGAAGATAGCTGAACTTTATCATGTTATTGGCAAAAGCCGTGTAAAAGATAACGTATGCTGCTTTACGGGTAATATTCATATCAGCAGATTTAAGCAGCTTGACGCCGAATTCTATCCTATCAAACGCTATAAAATGTTTGCAAAATATGAATTTAAAGAAGATACTAAACAATATGGTGCAGGGTTATTCTCTGGTCAGTTAGAGTCTGACTTCTTCATATATATAAAGACTCTGTCTATATGGATGAAATATATAGTGAAGTGGATGGTTATTATAATAATCAGTATGAAGGAGTATGGAAATCATATAAAACTAATGCTATAAAAAAAGCAAATTTTGGTATTGGGCGCATTCCAAATGATAATGGATTAGATATTGGAAGTAGTGAGTTTAGGGTTGACCCCTCAAAACAACATCTTGGATGGGATTCCTATATGAACGTAATGACTCCAAATAATAAAAACTATCAGAGAGCTACTGCTGAAGAGCAACGGGAATGGTGGAGAAAAAATAAAGAGAAAGTAGTTACTTGGGAAATAAAAATGGTAAAAGAAAAATACTTTGCCAACATCTATGTCAATCATAAGTTCCTCCAATCAGTACAGCTTACAAAGTCACAATTATACACAATTGAACAAAAGGATTACAACTTTGACGGACAACGTGACATCTGTTTCTATCCACAGCAAGAATCTAAAGCAATTATCTATCTATGGTCTACTGCTCAAGGTAAATACATAAAAGCAAAGTCTGATAGCATTAATAGCTATCCTATTATTGTTTCAGACTTAAAATTTCTTGTCACACAACAAAGTGATGATAACAAAAACTGTTATACATGGAAGATGTATCAATACACCAACAATAAGTTTGTTTTATACTCCAAACTCATAAGAGACTATACAAAAGGAATCTACCTCCTCGAAGAAACATTTGCGCCAAATGGTACCACACTCCGCACAAAGCACAACCCTACTTATGAACAACTAAATAAAAAATGGCAAAAATACTGCTTCTATGATTATCTTGACGACCTCTACAACGAGAAAGCAGGCAACAGTAAATAATTCTTTCCTTAACAGACAAGAAACCAAATAAGAAAATAAAAGACTTCAGAAAAAATACTATTAAAGAATATATTCCTCTAATTAGCCCTATTATGCCAATTAGCCTCATGAACCCAATAAACTTTATGGCTCAGTAAATTAAAGTTTCTTTCTTTTTAGACTTGCTAAAATATATGCCTATCCCCACTAAAAATCAACTGTCACATATCTACTGTCACATTATATAAGCCCTATAAGCCTTATTAGCCCAATATAATATTGCAGCTTCTGTCCTACCAACACTTCATCAACAACCAACACCCATTACCCAACAACAAAAAAGAGCCTTGAAGATTTCTCTTCAAGGCTCTCGTAAAAGAAGGCGGCCACCTACTCTCCCGCATTGCATTGCAGTACCATCGGCGCAAACGGGCTTAACTTCTCTGTTCGGAATGGGAAGAGGTGGGACCCCGCCGCAATAACCACCTGATATTTCTTTCGGATGACCAATTCACAGTAGAAAAGTTGACTAGATATTCGTCTTTATTCCTGTCTTCTTTCTGTCTTCTTATCAGTAAATCCGTTATTAAATAATGTCACGAGAACTAATAACTTGTTAACTCGTTAACTTATCAACTCGTCTACTGACTTGTCAGCCGTATAAGGTGACGTATTTCCACAAGCAAAACATATAGAACTTTTCTTCTTACGTTAGAAGAATACACAGCTCAAAGTCTGAGTCACTGGTCCCCGCACTCCAAAATTTGGAGGCGGGAGACCCGAAGAAAGTTTCGGGCAATTAGTAGTGCTCGGCTTTGACGTCACCGTCTTTACACCTACACCCTATCAACGTCATCGTCTATGACGACCCTTATGAGGAGTTCTCATCTTGCGGCTGGCTTCGCACTTAGATGCTTTCAGCGCTTATCCAATCCAGACTCAGATACCCAGCGGTGCACCTGGCGGCACAACTGGTAAACCGGAGGTCTGTCCAACACGGTCCTCTCGTACTAGTGTCAGCACCACGCAAAACTCCAACGCCCACGATAGATAGAGACCGAACTGTCTCACGACGTTCTGAACCCAGCTCGCGTGCCACTTTAATGGGCGAACAGCCCAACCCTTGGGACCTTCTCCAGCCCCAGGATGTGACGAGCCGACATCGAGGTGCCAAACCACCCCGTCGATATGAGCTCTTGGGGGGATCAGCCTGTTATCCCCGGAGTACCTTTTATCCTTTGAGCGACGGAGTTTCCATACACGTCCGCCGGATCACTATGCCCCAGTTTCCTGCCTGCTCGGCATGTCTGCCTCCCAGTCAAGCGCCCTTATGCCATTGCACTCTATAAGGCCGGTTACCAATCGGCCCGAGGGCACCTTTGGAAGCCTCCGTTACGCTTTTGGAGGCGACCACCCCAGTCAAACTACCCACCAAGCAGTGTCCGCACCTCAGGCGCGTTAGACCTCAGACAGCCAAAGGGCCGTATTTCAAGGATGGCTCCACGAATGCTGGCGCACCCGCTTCGAAGCCTCCGGCCTATCCTACACATCGGATGACCAAGGTCAATGCTAAGCTGTAGTAAAGGTTCACGGGGTCTTTTCGTCCCATCGCGGGTAATCGGCATCTTCACCGATACTACAATTTCACTGAGCTCATGGTTGAGACAGCGTCCAGATCATTACACCATTCGTGCAGGTCGGAACTTACCCGACAAGGAATTTCGCTACCTTAGGACCGTTATAGTTACGGCCGCCGTTTACCGGGGCTTCAATTCAATGCTTCCCATTGCTGGTGACATCTCCTCTTAACCTTCCGGCACCGGGCAGGTGTCAGGCTGTATACCTCATCTTTCGAGTTTGCACAGCCCTGTGTTTTTGTTAAACAGTTGCCTGGACCGATTCTCTGCGCCTCATATTGCTATGAGGACCCCTTATCCCGAAGTTACGGGGTCAATTTGCCTAGTTCCTTAACCATGAATCTCTCAACGCCTTAGTATATTCTACCCGACCACGTGTGTCCGTTTGCGGTACGGGTCGCACATACATTAAGTTTAGCGGATTTTCTCGGAAGTATGATTACCTGCACTCAAGTTATCCCGAAGGATTACCTGTACTTTCATGGTTCAACTCGGAAGGTGGATTTGCCTGCCTCCCTCATAGCCTACGCACTTAAACGCCCTATTCCGTCAGGGCGCGGCAGTGTCACTGCTCCGTCTCCACATCACTGTATATGCGAGTTGCGGAATATTAACCGCATCTGCCATCGCCTTCGCCGTTCGGCTGAGACTTAGGACCCGACTAACCCCGGGCTGATTGGCATCGCCCGGGAAACCTCGGTCTTTCGGCGAAAGGGAATCTCACCCTTTTTATCGTTACTTATACCTACATTTGCTTTTCCATAAACTCCAGGATCGGTTACCCTCACCATTCAACGCCAATGGAATGCTCCCCTACCGATACTTTTAATATACATTACTATCCCGCGCCTTCGGTATCTGACTTATACCCGATTATTATCCATGCCCGGACCCTCGACTAGTGAGCTGTTACGCACTCTTTGAATGAATGGCTGCTTCCAAGCCAACATCCTAGCTGTCACGGGGACCAGACTTCGTTAGACTAACTTAGACAGAATTTCGGGACCTTAGACGGCGGTCTGGATTCTTCTCCTCTCGGGGACGGACCTTAGCACCCGCCCCCTTACTGCACGACTGCAGTCCATAAGCATTCGGAGTTCGTCAGGTCTCGATAGGCGGTGAAGCCCTCTTGACCTATCGGTCGCTCTACCTCTTATGGAGATCGTCGCACGCGGCACCTAAATGCCTTTCGGGGAGTACGAGCTATCTCCAAGTTTGATTGGCCTTTCACTCCTACACTCACCTCATCGGGAAGCTTTTCAACGCTTATCCGTGCGGTCCTCCATCCGGTGTTACCCGGACTTCAACCTGGGCAAGTGTAGATCACTTGGTTTCGCGTCTACCCCATCTGACTCGACGCCCTTTTCAGGCTCGCTTTCACTGCGGATGCGCGTCTCATGACGCTTATCCTTGCCAGACATGGTAACTCGTAGGTTCATTATGCAAAAGGCACGCCGTCACCGCTTACGCGGCTCCGACCGCTTGTAGGCGCATGGTTTCAGGAACTATTTCACTCTCCTCATCGGAGTGCTTTTCACCTTTCCTTCACAGTACTCGTTCACTATCGGTCTCACGGGAGTATTTAGCCTTACCGGATGGTCCCGGCGGATTCGCGCAGAATTTCACGTGTTCCGCGTTACTCAGGATACCACTACGTCTCGTCATGCTTCGAATACGGGATTATCACCCTCTATGATTGTTCTTTCCAGAACATTCTTCTCACAATCTAAGTACGACAGCGTGGTCCTACAACCCCTGCTAAGCGTTGCCACAAAGCAGGTTTAGGCTCCTCCCCGTTCGCTCGCCACTACTAGGGGAATCATTATTTATTTTCTCTTCCTAAAGGTACTAAGATGTTTCAGTTCCCTTCGTTCGCCTCACTACGTCTGTAGTGATAACAGGTCTTCAACCTGTTGGGTTGTCCCATTCGGAAATCCTTGAATCAAAGGTTATTTGCACCTACCCAAGGCTTATCGCAGCTTATCACGTCCTTCATCGCCTCCGTGAGCCAAGGCATCCGCCATGCGCCCTTTCTTACTTTCTTCGCCTTCTATGTAATTGCTTACAGAGAATGTAGCTCATACTTTCAGCTGTTGTGTGATTCTAAAGAATTTGAAGTTGTTTCTTCAATAATTAGAATACTAATTCTTCCTTTTTAAAGAAAGAATAGTTCTACATTACAGTCTTGCTTGTGTCAATATGTCAAAGATCTTGTGCTGTTGTTCTGTGTGTTCTGAGGCAATGCCTCAGAAGCATAGAACAGCGTGGTGGAGGATAAGGGCTTGAACCTTTATGTGAGCCTTAAACTCTAAACTCCTACATTTATATAATACAGAGTGCAGTGAGTACAAGAAGAAAAATGAACCAAAGGTTCTTTTATTTATCTTGATTACCGTTAACTTGTTGACTTGTATACTTAAATACTTATCAACTAAATCAACGAATAAGCGAACTCTCCAGAAAGGAGGTGTTCCAGCCGCACCTTCCGGTACGGCTACCTTGTTACGACTTAGCCCCAATCACCAGTTTTGCCCTAGGCCGATCCTTGCGGTCACGGACTTCAGGCACCCCCGGCTTTCATGGCTTGACGGGCGGTGTGTACAAGGCCCGGGAACGTATTCACCGCGCCATGGCTGATGCGCGATTACTAGCGAATCCAGCTTCGTGGGGTCGGGTTGCAGACCCCAGTCCGAACTGGGACCGGCTTTCAAGATTTGATGCAATTTGCATTACACCATCCCTCTGTACCGGCCATTGTAACACGTGTGTAGCCCCGGACGTAAGGGCCGTGCTGATTTGACGTCATCCCCACCTTCCTCACACCTTACGGTGGCAGTGTCTCCAGAGTGCCCAGCATAACCTGATGGCAACTGAAGAGAGGGGTTGCGCTCGTTATGGCACTTAAGCCGACACCTCACGGCACGAGCTGACGACAACCATGCAGCACCTTCACAGAGACCCCGAAGGGCGTCATTATCTCTAAATCCTTCCTCTGCAATTCAAGCCCGGGTAAGGTTCCTCGCGTATCATCGAATTAAACCACATGTTCCTCCGCTTGTGCGGGCCCCCGTCAATTCCTTTGAGTTTCACCGTTGCCGGCGTACTCCCCAGGTGGGATGCTTAATGCTTTCGCTTAGCCGCTGATACCAGGTACCAACAGCGGGCATCCATCGTTTACTGTGCGGACTACCAGGGTATCTAATCCTGTTTGATACCCGCACCTTCGAGCTTAAGCGTCAGTTGCGCTCCCGTCAGCTGCCTTCGCAATCGGAGTTCTTCGTCATATCTAAGCATTTCACCGCTACACGACGAATTCCGCCAACGTTGTGCGTACTCAAGGAAACCAGTATGCGCTGCAAGTCAGACGTTGAGCGTCTACATTTCACAACACACTTAATATCCAGCCTACGCTCCCTTTAAACCCAATAAATCCGGATAACGCCTGGACCTTCCGTATTACCGCGGCTGCTGGCACGGAATTAGCCGGTCCTTATTCGTATGGTACCTGCAAATAGGGACACGTCCCTAACTTTATCCCCATACAAAAGCAGTTTACAACCCATAGGGCCGTCATCCTGCACGCTACTTGGCTGGTTCAGACTTACGTCCATTGACCAATATTCCTCACTGCTGCCTCCCGTAGGAGTTTGGACCGTGTCTCAGTTCCAATGTGGGGGACCTTCCTCTCAGAACCCCTACTGATCGTTGCCTTGGTGGGCCGTTACCCCGCCAACAAGCTAATCAGACGCATCCCCATCCATTACCGATAAATCTTTACTTCAAATCTGATGCCGTCATCGAAGACTATGCGGTATTAGTCTGCCTTTCGGCAGGTTATCCCACAGTAATGGGAAGGTTGGATACGCGTTACTCACCCGTGCGCCGGTCGACGTCCAAAGAGTGCAAGCACTCAATGCCGTTTCCCCTCGACTTGCATGTGTTAAGCCTGTAGCTAGCGTTCATCCTGAGCCAGGATCAAACTCTCCATTGTAAAATATGTTTTGGTGATAAGTGATGGGTGATAAATGATAATGGATACCAATATTTCCCAAGCACTCCACCGAGTAACCTCTGTTTCAGAACGCTTATCCTAAAAGTATCAAGTAAAAAGCACCTTTTCTTTTGTTCCTTAATTGTTTTGAGACGATGTCTCAAAAGTAGGAACAACGAATTGATCGGTTCATTTCTTTTACCCATCCATTTGATATAAAACCAAACAGACGCTTCTTGTACTACTTCTCTGTTTATGTAAATCTTTTCAAAGAACTCTTTCTTAAATGCTTTAAGTAACTTGCCAGGTGGCTTGTTTTGTAAAGCGAATGCAAAGGTATAGAGAATTTTTATTCCCACCAAATGTTTTGAAGGAAAATTTTATCAAAAAAGTGTTTTTTCTTCGTTAGAGAGGAAATAAACCCTATTTCACCTTATTATATATGTAAAACCGTGATAATACCTTTTTGTAATCACACCACTATGAGTAATCCCCCTTCAAGGTACTCAACCACTCACAAAAGAGACTTATAACACCCTATTCACTTATTCTTTAAACGATTTTATCAGATGCCAAGCCTCTCTAACCCATAAGACTAAAGAGGAACCAATCAAGATGATAGCCCAATCTTCAAAAGATAGACCACCCTTAACGATATTAAAGAACTTCTGCAGAATAGGAAGTTCCACCATCGCAATTTGTCCTATAAAGATAATTGAGATTATAAAGAGCAATCCACGACACCCCTTGAAATGAAGCGCACTCCGTCCAGTCTCAAAAGCACGCGCATTGAACAGATAGAAGAAATGCGTCATCACAAAGATAGTAAAAATCAAGGTCAACTCGTATGGGCTAAGTCCATTAACCTCACCAAGCTGCAAATGAAGAATATCTCTCAATGCAGTAATATCAGCATGTTCGAAGATATAAAGTAATGCCAACAGCAGCACAAAGAAGAAGCCACCCACCCCTATGATATTCCAGCCCATAGAACGATTGATAATAAAGGCATTCCTATCACGTGGACAATCCTTCATCACTTTCTCCGACGGAGGTAAAGAAGCCAATGCCATTGCCGCAAAGGTATCCATAATAAGATTTACCCACAGCATCTGCGTTACTGTCAGCGGAGACTCCGTACCCATAAACGCACCAGCAAGTACGAGGAAGCAAGCCGCAACATTGACAGTTAGCTGAAAGAGTAAGAAACGTTGTATATTCTGATAAAGCGAACGTCCCCACATCACAGCCTTCCCAATACTACTAAAAGAATTGTCGATAATTGTTATATCCGAAGCCTCCTTAGCAACAGAAGTACCATCACCCATCGAAAGTCCCACATGTGCCGCTTGTAACGCAGGTGCATCGTTGGTTCCATCTCCCGTAACCGCTACCACCTCATTACAACGCTGCAACGATTCCACAAGACGTTTCTTATCCAACGGACGAGCGCGAGAGATAATCTTCAGATCCTTCACACGCTTATCCAATTCATCATCAGAAAGTGCAGCAAAGTCAGGACCACTTATAATATTCTTATCCGTATCACTACTTGTCCACAAGCCTATTTGTCTACCAATCTCCTTAGCCGTCCTTGCGGTATCTCCAGTTACGATCTTCACGTCAATACCCGCCTTCATACATTCAGCGACAGCCTCAGGAACATCACTTCTCACAGGGTCGCTAATTGCGACAATACCCTGGAACGTTAGATTATCAGCGACAACTCTTCCCTCCTTAAAGACCTCCGCCTTACCATCTACAATCTGATAAGCAAAGCCCAACGTTCGCATAGCCTGCTCCTGATAGCCTTCCAACTGATGCTCAATCTCCTCTTTCGGCACATTGCAATCAGTTTGTTTGCAAAGACCATAGACAATCTCTGGCGCACCCTTCACATAGAGAATCTGCTTACCCTCCATCAAAGCAGAGTTGACAAGCACTGCCATATACTTCCGATCTGTAGTAAAAGGGAGTTCATCAACAATCTGTACCGTCTCCCTCAACTCTTGATAAGAAACCTGTTGGTCATTCAACCAAAGAAGCAACGCGCCCTCTGTAGGACTACCCAAAACCTTAAGATTACACGCATCGGTATAATCTATTGAAGCAGTAGAATTGACAGCTATCCCCTCTTTCAACAAGCAAGAAGCAAGACCATCATCTAATCTTTGATTATCTAAAGCATAGAATTGAGTTTGATAAACACGCATCTGGTTCTGTGTCAGCGTACCCGTCTTATCTGTACAGATAACCGTTGTAGCACCCATTGTCTCACAAGCATGCATCTTACGTACAAGATTATTGGTCTTCATCATTCGGCGCATACTATAAGCCAAGCTCAATGTCACAGCCATAGGAAGGCCTTCTGGCACTGCTACAACAATCAATGTTACGGCAATCATCATTGTATTCAGTGCATGAGCAAGCAATCCTGCCATACTCTTATCAGGCATGAGGCAATCGTGGAAAACGATCACACACGCCATCAAAATACAGAAATAAGCTACAGTGCTGATTGTTTTCGAATACCACTTCCAGCCATCAAACTTCCTGATAACAAGCCAAAAGAAGATGATAGTAGGAATGGTTAAAGTCCAAACAATAGGACTCCAATGGAAAAACACCATTAATCTACCTACAATGATAAGTCCTGCAAAGACATAACTTAGTTTAGTTATAAGCACACTCAGTCCATCAAGTTGCTCACTAAGAGGTGTTTTAACGCTATCATCAATTTGTGCAGCCTCAAACACCTTACCGTTTTCGGTCCTATCGCCTACAGCCTCAACCTGAAAGATACCATGCCCCTCCATTACTTTCGTACCACGTAACACCTGGTTCGTTGCGTAGGAAGCATCCTTTTCAAACTCCTCTTCTTTTACCGATTTATAAGCAGGTACGCTCTCTCCATTCAGTGTAGACTCATCAACATGCAATGAGATAGCCTCCAACAACCTACCGTCAGCAGGAATCTCGGCACCCGTATTGATAATAACAATATCACCAACTACAATATCTTTTTTAGCAACAGTTGTTGTATTTCCATTTCTGATGACCTCTACCTCCTCTTCATCGTTCACTTGATTGAGGATAGCAAACTCTTTATCCGCTTTTAATTCAAAGAAGAAAGCAATCGTCGTAGCCAAGAGGATAGCGATAAAAATACCGACAGGCTCGAAGAAAACAGCCGCACCATCTTCACTATGAAGTCCCCAATACTCCCAACAAGAGATAGCAATAGAGAGAAAACCCGCAATAAGCAGAATAATAATCAGTGGATCTTCAAACTTTTCTAAGAACTGTTTCCATAGTGGATTCTTCTCTCGGGGCGTTAACACATTAGCCCCATATTGCTCACGACTCTTCAACACCTCTGTGTCGCTCAATCCTTCATAATGTTTCTTTTGCCTCATAATAATCTTAGCAAGTTTATTTAGATGGAATTAATCATGTCCTACAATTAATAAGTAGATAGCAGTTCTTAGCACTAATTCCTAATCCTTTCATAACTTTATCAACTTTGATATATCTGTTTGCAAAGTTACAAATAATCTGGTTATTATCTGCATTTCTGTAACATTACAAATCATAAAATCATATATTTCTTAATAAACTTCTGAAGTCATCAGTACTAAACGATACTCACTCTCCTATTCTTTTCCTATCCTTTTAGTATTATTGTCATCCCAATACATATATGTTTTTGCGAAACTTAATCATAATGCTATGAATATTGCATAGAAACTATGGTAAAGATAATAAACTTATGAGGAAGAAAAAAAATAATGGAGGAAAAACATTATTCAAGCAAAAATATCACGTTAACATAAGCAATAAACTATCATTATTTAACTTAATAAACATTTGCTATCATACCATTTACCAAGAACACCGTAGCCTTAAACTGAAAGACTTTTCTCAATAGCCATACCATTCCTTCTTTATCAAATTTTCCTTTACTTTGAAGG
This sequence comes from Prevotella melaninogenica, assembly GCF_013267595.1. Classification (NCBI taxonomy): domain Bacteria; kingdom Pseudomonadati; phylum Bacteroidota; class Bacteroidia; order Bacteroidales; family Prevotellaceae; genus Prevotella; species Prevotella melaninogenica. Next base: position 660,529 of record NZ_CP054010.1, read on the forward strand.
TTTCACGGCAACAACAGAAAACAGCAATGGTATCTCACCATTCTTTCCTGCGATTTTGAATGTTCCATTATTTTCAGCAGCCATATTTCCAAATAGGTTGAAAGGTGAGTAATCATACTCCCCGAAAGACTGGATCTGTAAGTCATTATTGAGCAAACCATTCAGCACTACAGCTAACCCATGGTTCCACGTAACGGTCTTTTGCCGATTGTCATTTTCCGAATCAGTGTAGGTAGATTCTTCCACAATGTAAGGCTCTTTGCGTGAATAAGCATATCGGACTTGAGAAAAGTTTTCATCGAACATCCACAATACGGGGTGGAATTCCACGATAACAAACTTTCCACCGTCTTTCAGCATTTGTGAAAGTACTTGTCCCCATTGGATTAAGTCTGGCAACCAATTAACTACACCATAAGATGTGTATACAATGTCGAACTTCTGCCCTTTCAACATGATAGGCGCATCATAGATATTGCAGCAACAGAATTGTGCATTCAGCCCTAATTCCTCATTCAACGACTTTGCTGTTTGTATAGCCTCTTCCGAGAAATCCACACCAACGATATTAGCTCCCCTCTTTGACAGGGAAAGCGTATCCATGCCGAAATGGCATTGAAGATGCAGAATAGACTTTCCTCGAACATCTCCTAATAGAGACAAATCCAAGTCAGGAACAGACTTTACCTCTCTTTTAAACTTGTCCAAGTCGTAAAATGAAGAATACAAATGAATTTTTGTTCTTGCATTCCACGCTTCTTTGTTTATCTTATAATAATCTTCCATCATGTATTTCTTATTTATTACCCTTCTCCCAACGTTGAAACCTATCCATAAAGAAGAATGCAGAAAACACACTTAGTATGGTAAGAACAATACCAATAACTGCCCATAGAACCAGTTGTGGGAAAGATAAAACTGTTACTTTTGAGAATTCAGCAAAAGAATAGATGCAGTAAGGCAATGTAAGGAGGCTTGTAATGATAACGGGCACATACTTTCGATATACAATCCACTGCACAATATGCATTAATAGGTGAACGGAATATCCTGTCAATGCAGCAAACCACCATTGATATTGACCTGTCCAAACCGAGCAAAACGAAACAACAGAAATAAGTATGAACTCGTGAGCAGTACCAACGGCAAAGGTCGAAGTGGAATAATCGAAAGGTCCTTGTCGAGTAAAAAACGATGCGATTTTAGGAAATCGTTTTTTCAATTCTTCCCTATTTCTGTCAATCCAACGCCTAAACATAATAATTTCCTCGTAATCATGAACCATAAACACGAAAGGAAGAAGCATCATTATTAAGTTTATTTTTGCCATAATTTCTCTTGTTATTTATTTCAAACTACCATACTGTCTCTTCCAATCCTCTAAAGTGATTTTGGTAAAATGCTCTGTGCGAACCTCATTTAACAGTGGAACAGTCTTATTGTCTTCTGTATGACTGTAAACGAATCCGCATTTCTCTTGTACTCGTTTCGATTTCTCGTTGCCATCGTAGTACCCACACCAAACTGTAGTTTTCCCTAAATCCTCAAACGCATACCGAAGCAATTCGTTTACGGCTTCAGGTATCAAGCCTTGTCCCCAATAGGGCTCACCAATCCAATAACCTATTTCACACTCATTGTCTGTCATTTGTGCGCTTTTGATTTCACTTCTTGCAGTCATTATTCCAACGCTGCCGACAGCTTCTCCAGTTTCTTTCAACACAACTGCATAGGTTTCAGGAGCAGAGAGTACTGCCTTTATTATTTCACGACTGTTCTCTACACTTGTATGTGGTGGCCAACCAGCAATCGGACCAACGTCTGGATTCCGAGCATACTTGTATAATGCTTCAGCATCGCTTTCTTTCCACGCTCTCAATATTAGGCGTTTTGTTTGCAGTTCCATACTTTTTTCTTATACTTTATCTGTTTTAATGTCTAAAGAAGTCAAGCTTTCTATTTCTTGTGGCGATAGATAAAGTCCGAGCTTTCGGTTTATTCTCTCATACACAAGTTTTGTATAACAGAACTTTTCGTTGATGGTTGCTTTCAACGAATCGTCTATGCCTTCATATTCTTAACCATCTCCTTCTTGCGAAAGACTATCTGCAACCTTTTCTTTTAGCTCGGTTTGACATTGTTTAATAGTCTTTCCTGCCGTTTCAATGACGATACGGCTTTTGTGCCACTCGTGATATTCTCGGTTTTCGATGTCATCCCACACAGGGAGATTCATATTTGCTACTTCTGTATTTCTCTGTTCTGCACGCTTTTTGTGTTCTGTCTTATCCGAACATATAACCTCAATATTTACAAAACGACAGTTGTTATTGACAGCAACCTCTTCCCATTCTCGCCTTGTCAGTTCAATAGGGTTACAACTATCAGCCACGACATTGTTGCCCAATTGCAGATTGTCAGCTGCCATACGATATGCCAACCGATAGCCTTCTCCCTCAACATTGATACGACATAGATCTTTCAATCCTTGTTCTATAGTATCAATACGCAGATAAACAGCTCCAAACTCTTTTACTAAAAATCTTGCAAGTGTGGATTTGCCAACTGCTGGTAGTCCAGAGAAAATAAAAAGAATGGCTTTGCGCATTGTAATATTCATTTTAGCAGCTTGGCTGCGAGTTTGTAAGTAAATGAAATTCGAGGATTGGATAAATCCCATCGTTTCACTTCCTGCCATACCAATTCTGCGTGCTTCTTGCTTATATCTCTTAAAGCATTTCCTACGGATTTCCGAAGATATTCGCTTTCGTGTGCCTTATGCTTAGCAATGAGAGCAATAGCCACCGATGGATTTTCTTTGAAATACGGGCGACTTGTCCAAATCCTCAGTCCCTCAGTTACAGCACGGATAACATTTGGATTATCGTCTGTTATCCATTCCTCTATGAGAGGTAAAGAAACTTCATACCCTCTATGTCGGCACACCTCATCGAAAGCCTTTGCAAGCATTTCCTGCACTCGCCAATTCTCATCAGTGCTTACTCGCTCTTTCAGAAAACGAAGTGCGTTATTATCTTCTGTTGCCAATCTGCCCAATATCGTTGTTGCCAACATTCGGGCTTGATAGGCTTCGTGATTAAACAACGTGAGTGCAAGTTCAAAACATTGTTCTTTCGGATACGTAGAAACCAGCTCGTCAGCCCCATCAATAATATGCTGAAAACCATGTTCTATTAGCAGTATTTTGTTCAAGACATTATCTATCCCCATTGTTATAAATCCTTTCTAAGATAAATCATATCTACAAGTGATATAGATTCTTCGAAAATGGAAGGTCATAAATTGTCCGTAAAATAATTTATCCAATGAAACTATGGCAAAGATAATAAATTATGAGGAAGAAAAGAAATGATAGAAGGGGAAACATTAATCAGCCAAAAACATCACATTAATTTAAGCAATAAATTACCATTATTTAACTTAACATGGTCACATTTGTTATCTTACTATTTACCAATAACTCAGTATCTTTGCATTAGAAATAATAAAAATCAGTAACAAAGTTATGGCAAATAAGATGAAAGACTTTCTCCCAGCAATTGAGATGGAGAAAATGCAGGCAATGCTTGAGCTTGAAGAAAAGTACGAAACAGGACAGCTCTCATTAGAAGAGGCACGCGAAGTGATGAAGACAAAGATAGGAAAGATTCGCCCTTATCACCTTGCCTTCATCGAACAGAACATGAAGTCGCGTGAGGACGACGAGTGTATCCGTGCAGACATGCGCAAGATTATCGAACTCGTTGAAGGTTTCATGGACTACAGCCGCCCTGATGTACCAGAGGATCACCCACTCTCACATTATTATAAAGAGAATGACGAGATGCGAAGACTGCTCCTTGCGGTCGAGGATCTTGTACAATATCCTGTCATTAAAAACCAGTGGTTAGAACTCTACGACCAGATTCGTCAGTATCCTATCCACTATCACCGTAAGCAGAATCAGCTCTACCCACTTTTGGAGAAGAAAGGATTCGACCGCCCAACGACAACAATGTGGAACTTTGACGACATCGTTCGTGATGAGATTAAGGATTCACTCCGACTCTTAGAGGCTGGCGAAGATGAAGCTTTCATCGCTAAACAAAATGAGCTTATCGCCTATGCACGCGACTTGATGGAAAAGGAGGAGACTATCCTCTACCCTACTTCATACGCTCTTATCTCGGCAGAGGAGTTTGAGGACATGAAGTCGGGCGACCAAGAGATTGGTTTTGCCTTCTTCAAAGTAGACACACCATCAACACCCAACACTCAACACTCAACACCTCAAAAGGGCTTTGCAGAAGACCTGCAGGCATTACTCAGCAAGTATGGCTACTCTGCAGGTCCACAGCAGGAGTTGGATGTGGCAACAGGTAAGCTGACCTTAGAGCAGATAAACCTTATCTATAAGCATCTGCCAGTAGACATCTCTTTCGTAGACGAAAACGAGTTGGTGAAGTTCTATTCAGATACCGACCATCGTATCTTCCCAAGATCAAAGAATGTCATCGGACGACAGGTCTCTAATTGTCACCCACGTAAGAGCGTACACATCGTTGAGGAAATCGTAGAGAAGTTCCGTAGTGGCGAACAAGATAAAGCCGAATTCTGGATTAACAAGCCAGAAGTATTTATCTACATCGTTTACTTTGCTGTGCGCGATGCAGAAGGCCGCTTCCGTGGTGTACTCGAGATGATGCAGGACTGTACACATATCCGTGAGCTGACAGGTTCACAGACCTTGCTGACATGGGCTGGGAAAGAAGAGAAAAGTGCTGCGAATACTACTTCTTCTGACAATGAAGGCGACGAAGCGTCTGCTGCACAATCAAACGCACCTATTGAGATAACACCAGACACCCGTCTGAAAGACCTCTTTGCAGCTTATCCAAATCTGAAGAAAGAACTTGCTTCTCGCTATCCATCTTTCAAAATGCTAAACACACCATTGGGTAAATTAATTCTCAAGAAAGCTACTGTCCGCACCGCTTCAGAGCGTTCAGGGTTGGGCGAAGAGAAGTTTATCAATTTACTAAAGGAGTGCATCAAAGACGCCTAAGGTGGTCTTTTCACTCATTGTGTAACAGATTGTTTCTCAATAGAATCTCTTTAGGATGCACATTTCGTGCATCCTTTTTTTTGCTTCAGCGTTTTCATCCTAACTCATTAGCATCGATAAGCAACGTGTTAACGCCTAACACCAATGGTGCGGAGCGTCCGCACCATTGGTGCGCAGGGTCAACACTATTTGAATAGTGCCTTTGTGATGAGCATACTAATAAGAGATTTATGTCCGATTAGCGATTTCAGGGAATAGAGAATCTTTCTCTTTCTATTCTATACATGTCCTTATAATCCGTTATCGTTCCCCCACTTGAAAAACTATCTTTTACACTTCATACTTGCAAGGTTCAAAGAAAATACGTACTTTTGCGTACAAGAATTACGCATTATGACAAGAAAGATATTTCAATTATTAAGCTTGGGCTTGATACTTTTTGGTGTCACAGCCTGCAAGCAAGAAAAGAAATCAAACGATATTATCACAAAGATAGCACCTAAACCAAAGGTACCAAGCGGTCCACAACCAATGACCGATTTCAAGTATGAGAAGAAGATAGAATGGATGGGTAGTACCTATACGATTCGTATCCACCGCTTTGCAGACAAGTCATTGTCAATCGTCAGCGATGAAGACGGACGTAAATACTACGATAATAAGTTCCAGGTACAGATTCTCCGTCAAGATGGTTCATCTTTTTATGAGCGTACACTTACGAAAGATGATTTCAGAGAATATACTGATAACCAATATGGTAAGGATGGTGCACTGATTGGTTTCATGTTCGACCGTGCAGAGGGTAACAAACTCTACTTTGGTGCGAGTGTGGGTTCACCTGATCCAAAGAGCGATGAGTATGTGCCATTGGATGTAACCATCGATAATATGAGCCGCATGCGAATCAGTAAGGCTACACAACTTGATACGCCAAGCGACCAACCACAACAACAACCAAAGAGTGAGTTGGAGAAAGCTGAGGAAGAGGGGGTGTAAAAAGCCTCCCCCGACCCCTCCGAAAGGAGGGGAGCCCAAATAGATTAAAGTGGGGTACAGTGAAGTTGATAAATAGATAAGGGTAAAACTCAAAGGTTAAACCTCAAAGTTCAAAGGTTAAACGCAAATCATAAAGTTCAAAGGTCAAACCTCAAAGTTCAAAGGCTTACCCTTCTCTCACAAAGTCAAGGGCTTCCTTAACTTCATCCTCACTGACAGACTGGTTGATACGGACATCACCAACACCACCTAAGAGCGTGACATTGATTTCATTACCACGATTCTTTTTATCATGATGCATGAACTCAATGAGCTTAGGATAATCATTACACGTAATAGGTAATGTACCATAATACTCACGAATGAAGTTGACCGTCTGGCGCATACGCTCAGTTGGGAAGCCAGTCTTCACAACAGACAGATAAAGCTCAGCTATCAAACCGAAAGCTACTGCATAACCATGGAGGATTGGATGGTTTTCTAATGCCCATGACTCAAAAGCATGACCGAAGGTATGTCCGAGATTCAAAGCCTTTCTAATACCTTTCTCCTGTGGGTCTTCCGCTACAATACGTTCCTTTACCCTAACACTCTTACCAAGCATTGCGCTCAACTGCTGCAAGTCTGGCTGTGCAAGATTAAAGTTTATCAGCTCTGCCCACATTGCTTCATCAGCTATCAAACCATGTTTCAACATCTCAGCATAACCACTTCGGATGTTTGCCGTATCGAGTGTTTTAAGCCACTCGGTATTAAGGAGAACGACATCAGCCTCACTAAACACGCCAATCTCATTCTTCAATCCTCCGAAGTTCACACCCGTCTTACCGCCCACACTGGCATCTACCATCGCAAGCAACGTGGTTGGAATATTAATAAAGTTGATACCACGCTTGAAAGTTGAAGCCGCAAAGCCACCAAGATCGGTCACCATACCACCACCAAGATTGATAAGCAAAGAGTGGCGCGTAGCACCTCCCTGCTGCAATGCTTCCCATACATGAGCTACCGTATCAACCGTCTTACTACTGTCAGTCGTACCAATCGTAATTACTTGTGCTCCTTTCAGACAGAAGTCATCCTTGACAAGTTCCCAGCACTTATCACGTGTCGTTTCATCAACGAGTACAAAGATCTTATCCTTCTCACATTCTGAGATGGCTGTAGCCAATTCACACTTGAACTGTTTTGATATAATAATATTCTGTCCCATAAGCTTTCTCCTTTAATATTCAATACAAAAATACGGTTTTTCCTACCACTAACAGACGAAACAGAACCTATATTTCACACTCTTTAATACTGATAACTCAAATATTGCGCAGATTGCTTTCCCTATGTGCAATAAATCAAAAGATAAAATATAATCGAATAAAAAGAATACTCTATCATTCATTCCGACAAAATTTAACATTATTTTAACTTTTAAAGAAGCAAGTTATTTCAACTTTTGATTTTATAAGGTAGATTAGACATAAATTCAAGCAACAACTTAAAAATGAAAATGATTTAGTAAATTTGCAGTATTAACTAAAAAGGAATGAATATGAAAAAGAATCCATTACTTTATATTGTCCTCATCCTTGGAATAGTGTTAGGTACATTCTCTTTGCAATCTTGCTTAAACGATGATGATACTGATTACCCTACCAATATTCCTAATGCACTTGTGACAATCAAGACAAATAGTTCCACTGGACAGGTCTACTTCCAGTTAAATGATGAGACCACAATTCTTCCTACGAACATGAAGACTTCTCCTTATGGTAAAAAGGAACTGCGAGCACTTACGAACATCAAAGTTCAGGACGGAAAGACTGAAGGATACTCAAAGAGTGCATATGTAAACCGGCTCGACACTATACTTACTAAGAATATGGCACCAACTCTTGGTAAACAAAACGAAACAGTATATGGAAAAGACCCTGTAGAAATAGTCAAGGACTGGACAACTGTGGTAGAGGACGGATACCTGACTTTACGTTTCAGAACCTACTTCGGTAATGGGAAAAAACATGTGGTGAATCTTGTCAAAGGAGACAATCCTTACGAAGTTGTACTCCATCATAATGCTTCTGGCGACACAAAGGGTTTGATTCGTGACGGACTTGTAGCATTCAGACTTAGTGATCTTCCTGACACACAAGGGAAAACAGTGAACCTGACATTGAAGTGGCAATCATTCTCAGGTGTAAAAACAGTCAAATTCAAATACAAAAGCCGTAAATAGTACAGAGGAAAATCCACTGCTTGTCAATGGGATTATTTGGGAATAATAGAGAACAGTATATTATAAGCCTTTTTGAAAAAGGTGATGCACTCGCCATGGATAAACTCTATGGCGAGTATGCTGATTATTTAGCAAAAGTGTGTTCGAGGTATATTGGAAACCAAGAAGATAGACATGATGTTTTACAAGAAGCTTTCATCAGAATATTTACTAAGATACATACTTTTGAATATCGAGGGAAGGGGTCATTAAAAGCTTGGCTCACGAAGATTGTAGTTAACGAATCTCTTCACTTTCTCAGAGACAATGACCCAGCTATTTTCATAGACAAGGCGACTGACATACCTGATTGTAGTACTGAGAACCCTGATATTGACAGTATGTCTATAACACAGATAACAGAAACAATACTTAAACTACCACCAGGCTACAGAGCTGTCTTCAACCTATATGTGGTAGAAGGCAAAAGTCACAAGGAGATAGCAGAAATACTCAACATCAAACCAGATACATCTGCATCACAATTCCACAAGGCAAGGAATATGCTTGCGAAGATGCTGAAAGAGCAAAATAAATAGAATTAAAAGTATGAAAGAAGATTGGCTTGACACATTGCGTACACGCATTCAGAATGAATGTGATGTAAAGGCACCAGATGGTCTTCTCAATGATATCAAACAGGAGATGAACCGTCGTGGAGTTACTCCTATGCGCTCTACTCGGCAGAAGGCAAGCGTAGTACCTTTGTGGACCTATCGTGTTGCCTCTGCTGCAGCTATAATAGGTATCGGAATTTTTCTAAGTCACTTGCTTTTTGACCACACATCTCTTCCGAAGCAGTGCGCAACAATTATAAACAATAAGATAAAGAATGTTCAGCCTTCCCAAATTAGAAGTATAACTCAAGAGAACTATGTAACAAACTCCGTAAAGTTAGCTGTTGCTACTCATCAAAGTATACAGAATCCACTTGTTAACAACAACTTGTCTGGCAATACGGTCTACAATAAAGAAGAAGAAAAAGAAACGACTACAGATAATAATAATGTCACAGAAACTCAAGAAACAACCAATAAGACAAGACAAGACAAGATAGAAAATGTTGATAAACAACAGACTACAAAACCACAGTCGTGGGGGAATTCGGAAAGAATCTACGCAACAAATGCGAAGAAGAATGATCCATCATCTCGCTTCTGCATAGGAACTTCCTATAATTATGGTACGGGAACTTCCCATAATTCTGACAAGATGCTATTGCCAGTAGCAAACCCTTATGGTGACTATGACCCAGAATTCTCTGGAAGAAACATACAAGACAGCCCAATAGGTACAAAAGATAGAAGAACGAGGACTAAACACCACCAACCAATAAAGTTAGGTGTTTCCATAAGGTATAATATCAACAATCGGTGGAGCCTACAGACAGGACTCAATTACAGTCGACTTGCTTCCGACTTCTCTTATGAAAAGAGAGGAACAGAATATGCCGTAGAACAAAAACTGCAATACGTCGGCATACCTGTAAATGCAAGTTACAGTTTCATTAAGACCAAAAGGTTCAATGTTTATGCGACTGCAGGTGCTGAAATAGAGAAACTCGTGAAAGGTGAAGTCAACTTATCTGCTGAAGCCATGTCACAAATAACTCCGACACATACAACTATTAAAGAGGGTAGACCAGTATTCTCAACCGCTCTTTCCATTGGAGGAGAGCTCAGAATTAGCAAAGATGTCAGTGCTTATATTGAGCCTGGAATAAGCCATCACTTCAATAATGGGAGCAACGTTGAGAGTATTTACAAGGACAAGCCTACCAACTTCAATCTTAATATGGGTGTCAGAATCAACTTAAACAAGTAGGAATAAAATAAGACTTATTTCTAAAGTTTCCCACAAGCACCCATATTCTCATCTTTAAATAAAAATCTATTTGCCTATTAAACTTTTTGAAATTCTTAGCGTCATATATACCATTAAGAATTAGAAAAGTTTATTATGGCAAAAAGATTGTTGATTTTCGTTCTACTGCTGACCAGCACTGTTGTGATGCTGGCACAGAACAGAACCGTTACAGGTACGCTCTACGATGCAGAGTTAAAGGAGAAAGTACCATTTGCTGTTGTTCAGCTGTTGAAGCAGGACAGCAGCTATGTTGTTGGTGCCACATCAGATGAAGCAGGAAGCTTTAAGATTACAGCTCCTACAAACGGACGATTCATTTTAAAAGCATCGTATGTAGGCTACAAGACTATTTTTCAGAACATTACCATTGCCAATGAGCAGGATGTGGCAGTGGGTCAGTTAGACTTCCAAGTAGACTCACGCACCTTGAAAGAGGTGAAAGTTGTGGCAAGTGCACCGAAAGTTGTCGTAAAAGCCGACACATTCCAGTACAATGCTTCGGCTTATCGCGTGCCAGAAGGTTCGACAATTGAAGCCCTTGTAAAGAGATTACCTGGTGCGGAAGTGTCGAGTGATGGAACCATTAAGATTAATGGAAAGGAAGTTAAGAAGATACTTGTTGATGGAAAGGAGTTCATGGTGGGCGACACCAAGACCGCTATGAAGAATCTCCCTACCTCTATCGTACAAACTATTAAGGCTTACGACCAAAAGAGTGACTTGAGTCGTGTGACGGGTATCGATGATGGTAACGAGTCAACCGTACTCGACTTTGGTATCAAGGCTGGAATGAACAAAGGTTTATTCTCAAATATTGATTTGGGTATCGGTACGCATAACCGCTATTCAGAGAAGGCGATGGGCGCTTATTTCAATAATAAGTTCCGTATAATGGGCTTTGCATCAGCCAATAATGTAAACGACATGGGCTTCGGTGGTGGTCCACGTGGCGGTTTCGGTGGTGTAAGACAGGGATTGAACGCAACCAAGATGGTGGGTCTGAACCTGAATTATGACAACGGAAACACCTTGCAGTGGGATGGTAGTGTGCGTTGGAACCACTCTGATGGCGACCTGAACACACGTGTATCAAGTGAGAACTTCGTAGCAAGTCAGGGCTCATTTGCCAACCGTCTTTCACAAGAATACACCAGAACGAACTCTTGGGACGGCCGTTTCCGCTTGGAGTGGCGACCTGACTCTGTATGGAATATTACGTTCCGACCCAACTTCAGACTCACTAAGAACGACGGACAGGTGGTTAGTTCTTCTGCTGCCAATAACGCTGACCCATACGAAACAGTGGATGATCCATTGTCAGCAGCCTCTATCGCACAGCTGAAAGCATTGGGAACGATGGTGAATACACAGCGTAATATGACCATAAGCTATGGTAATACCACCGCTTTAGGTGCTATGCTGCAGGTGAATCGCAAGCTCTCAAGCAACGGACGAAACGTTACCCTACGTGTAGATGGTAACTATAGTGATTCGGATTCAAAGACTTTCTCAACACAAGATATTCAGTATTTCCAGTTGCAAGATGCACTCGGAAACGACTCTACTTATCGTGCCTATCGTTACAACCTTATGCCAACAAAGAGTTGGGACTATGCCCTACAGGCAACTTATAGCGAGCCAATAGCCCGCAAGACTTACCTGCAGTTCAGCTATCAGTTTAAGTATGGCTTCTCAAAGAGCGACCGTGACACCTACGACCTCTCTGCTATGCCTTCAGGAACATTCGGTAGTCTGCAACCTGCTTACCGTTCATGGGACAATTATCTTGGACTGTTGACCAACCCTATGGCAAGCTATCTCGATGATAACTTGAGCCGTTACTCTGAGTATCGCACCTATACACACGACATGCAGGTGATGATGCGAATGATTCGTGATAAGTGGAAGATGAACGTGGGTGTGATGTGCCAGCCACAGCACTCTACTTACATGCAGGATTACCTCGGTGTACACGTTGACACAGCGCGCACAGTATTCAACTGGAGTCCTACTTTCGACTTCCGTTATAAGTTCAGCGAGCAGAGTAATCTGCGTATCAATTATAAGGGTACGATCACTCAACCTACGATGAGTCAGCTGTTGAGTATCGTCGACAACACTGACCCACAGAATATATCTGTTGGTAACCCGGGACTGAAGCCAGCCTTCACCAATAACTTCCGCTTGTTCTATAACACGTACAAGCAGAGTCATTCACAGGCGCTGATGACCTTTGCGAACTTCTCAACGACACGAAATGCAATTGGCAACAGTGTGACCTACGATGCGATTACAGGTGCTCGTACGATTCAGCCAGTGAACGTAAATGGTAACTGGGATGCTGATGCTGGATTGATGTATAACACAAGTATCGACTCGGCAGGCGTATGGAATCTCCACACCTTTACGCGTACTAACTTCAATCGTTACGTCAGCTATCTGCAGCTTAACAGAACAAGCAACTTAGAGAAGAATATAACGAAGTCATTGACCTTAGGAGAACGACTCGCTGCCAGCTATCGTACCTCTTGGTTAGAATTAGAGTTAGACGGCTCAGTAGACTATACGAACACGAAGAATAATCTTCAGAGTATGAGCAATCTACGTACATGGCAGTTTGCATACGGTGGTACGTTGAGTCTTAACCTCCCTTGGAACATGAGTATCTCGACCGACCTTCACCAGAACAGTCGTCGTGGATATAGCGATGCTTCATTGAACACCAATGAGCTGCTTTGGAATGCGCAAATTTCACAGAGTATGTTGAAAGGCAATGCACTGACCTTCAGTTTGCAGTTCTATGACATCTTACGTCAGCAGAGCAACCTCTCACGTGTCATCAACTCTATGAGTCGTACAGATACTGAATACAATAGTATTAATAGCTATATCATGCTGCGTGCTACCTACCGTCTGAACCTCTTTGGTGGTAAGAACGCTATGCCTAAACCAAAGGATAGTCCAGACTTCGACCGCAATGCTCCCAGAATGCGTCCACGTCCAAATGGTCGTCCTTCTGGCAACGGTGGCGGTCGTCCTCCTATGGGCGGTGGATTCGGTGGATTCTAACAGCCTCACCCCCAATCCCTCTCCGAACCAGCGGTCACTGACCGAAGGGAAGTAATGGAGAGGGGCTGGGGGTGAGGCTGTATTATACCAAGAACTCTTGTACAATCCTTTGAAAATGCTTACCTTTGTCTGCAACCCTAAATCATTCAAAGAAGGGTAAACCCAAATAAATAAATACTGATAATGAAACCTATCAATAACTTTATCTTAGCAGTGGGCTTAACAATCGCTTTCTCTGTAACACCAAACAATGTACAGGCACAGGTGAAAAACTTGCAGGAGAAGGTGAAAAACTACTTCCTTCAAACGCTTAAAACGAAGCAGAATGTGGAGCAGCAGAGCAAGGAAGCCTTTCAACGTAATAAGACTTATACGACAGATATACAGCAGCTGATTAAGAACAAAGATATCGCTCAAAACCAAAAGATGGTGTGGGCGGCATGGTGTGAGGCGAATCGCGAGTTGAATGAACAGAAGCTCGCGAAGCCTGAAGACTTGCGGAAGGGCATGAAAGCATCGTGGAATTTACCTGAAGCATTGGAAAAGAATGCCGTCATGCCTTACTACTATGGTGTAAAGGGAAGCGCAGCAGGCAAGCTTCCGTTGTTCCTTTACCTGCATGGTTCTGGTCCAAAGGAACATGAATGGGCGACCGGACTTATCTTAGGAAACAGATTCCAAGATGGTCCTTCACTCTATTTCATTCCACAGATTCCTAACGAAGGCGATTACTATCGCTGGTGGCAAGTAGCAAAGCAGTTTGCTTGGGAGAAACTGATCCGACAGGCACTTGTCGAGGGTAATGTTGATGCTAATCGTCTCTACGTCTTCGGTATATCTGAAGGTGGCTATGGCAGTCAGCGTCTTGCCTCTTTCTATGCCGACTATTGGGCTGCAGCTGGTCCGATGGCTGGTGGCGAACCATTGAAGAATGCACCTGTAGAAAACTGTGCTAACATTGGTTTCTCATTCCTCACAGGGGCGGATGACACTGGTTTCTACCGTAATATTCTAACTTACTATACGCAGATTGCATTTGACTCTGCTCAGTTGGCACGACCGCTTGATGCCGACAAACGTCTTCTCTTTGTTCATCGTATCAACCTACTGCCTGGCATGCAGCATCATATTAAATACGACCTCACTACTCCATGGCTTAAGAATTTCGTTCGTAATCCCTATCCAAAGACGGTGCTCTGGGAAGACTATGACATGGATGGGCGCCATCGTTCGGGCTTCTACAACCTACAAGTGTTAACCTCTCCCACGAAGGACCGCACTTACTATGACATGAATATCCACAACAATGTGGTGAAGATAAATATCAAGGAGGTGGAATATACCGCTGTTGAGAAGGACAAACATTGGGGTATTGAAATGAGATTTAACCGCAGCTACACAAATGCAAAGGGCGGTAGACTTCGCATTTATTTGAATAGCGAACTCATAGACATGAACAAGCCTGTGACAGTTATCGTCAACGGAAAAGAGCTCTATAGGAAGAATGTGAAGGCAAACCTCCAAGACATGATTAATAGCTGTACCGAATATTTCGACCCATACAGAGTTTTTCCAGCTTCCATTGAGATTAATTATTAACTCAATGGGAGCTGGGGCAATCCCCCTTTACCCTTCGTTTTGTAATAAAATTTCACTACCTCCATTTCAATAGAGGCTCTTTTGGCTTCTAAAAGACGCCTAATTGGCTTCCAAGAGACGCCCTTTTGACCTCTTAAAGACGCCCTTTAAGAACCCAACTAAGCACCTTTTATCAACCAACTTTGTAACCATCTGATTATAGGAAACTTACAAAGGTAGTAAAATCAACGCTTTTCATTCCGCTTTTAAGCGTAGAAAGCGGAATTATTGTAAACAAATTTCAGACCCTTCTTTTGAGTATTCATAATTCTGGTGTAATCCGCTTTGACGTAATGTCACGCAGAGAAAAGGAGAGGACGGAGGATTATTTAAACAAAACAATGGAAGTCACGGAGGCACCGCAGGTGCATAAAGCAACGGAGCATATTTGCAAGCTTTATCAGAGATTCTATACACAAACAATTTATCCAAAAGTTATAAGGAACCTGTACGCTACACCTCCGTCGCTCTTTGTGCCATCGGCACCTCCGTGACATTGCGTTTACCTCCGTCCCCTCCGTGACTCCGTGTGCCTATTATATAAGACTTTTAGCTTATCACTCCATATTTTGGAAGAACCTCTTATTACCCTGTTACCATGTCTCTTATTACCCTGTACCATGTCTTCCATTACCCTGTTACCATGTCTCTTATTACTCTGTTACCATGTCTTCCATTACCCTGTCTCCATCAAGGAATGCAAAATCACAAAAAAAGAGTTGACAAGTTAATCATCCCAAGGAGCCATACCCCTCAAAACAATTAACTTGTCAACTCGTTTACTTGTGTACTCCGTCTACTTAGTATCCCATTACCCTGTCTCCATCAAGGAATGCAAAACCACAAAAAAAGAGTTGACAAGTTAATTATCCCAAGGAGCCATACCCCTCAAAACAATTAACTTGTCAACTCGTTTACTTGTGTACTCCGTCTACTTAAAAAGACTCATCCACTTAAAAAGAGTCGCCCTCTTAAAGCCTTCTCAAACCTTTCATTATCTCTTCTGCATGAACGCAGCAGGCTTAGCACTTTTGCTTAAAGGATGGAAAAGCATCACAGGCTGAAGCAAGAACAGAGGACCATTAAGATATAACTGGCTTCCCTGCTGGTTGTACTTATAGATTGCGAAGACATTTCCATTAAATGAATTAAGAGGGAAACCTAAAGGTCCTAAATACTTTAAGCTCTTTATGTAAGCGGCATTCTTACCACTATCCTCAAGAATACCAGCAACCATCTTATCCGCCTTAGAGTAAGACATCCTTGCTGTCATTGTCAACTGATTTGACGCATAATAGTTATAAATACCAGGAACAACCTTCTGGAATGCAGCAAATTCGGTATCACTCACCTTACCAGCATTATGACCTTCAATCTGCTGACGAATAAGTTTCATGAATGTACCATAATGATTGATGTCCCAAATAGCAGTTCTGTAGAAATAAGTGGTATCATTAACTCTCTTTGAAAGAACATATTCACCAGCCTTCAATGACAATGATACCTTAGCAGGATCAAAGGTGAGCGTCATCTTCATACCCGTATCACTTGAATTAAAGGTCAACTCGGTATCAGATTTCTTCTCAAGTGTACCAACAATCTGCGTAACCAAAGTTTTAATATCAGTTGTAGATGAGGTCATCTTAAGAAGGTCATAACCATAGAGACTATAGGTCTTACCTGCAAGATCGTCAATGCCACCCTGTGTTACAGTGATAGTATCACGATTCTCTTGGTTCTTCAAAACGAGTGAGAAAGTACGAATCTCACCTGTTGTGTTAGCTCCAATATGTGCCACGAAAGCAGAGTCCTTATTCTCAATTGATGCCACACCAGAAGCATCGGAAGCATCAGCAAGCTCCATAGAAGGCTCAGCACCTAATGCAGTATAAGGTAGAGTGAGGGTTGTATCCTTATCACTCACAGCGTAATACTTAGTACCTTTGTACTTGAAAAGAGCTCCAGCCTGCAAGATTGGCAGATTAGTAGAATCCTTACCATTCTTGATTGTCAACACAGCAGAACGACTGTCAATGGCTGGGTTGTTAGTAACACTGACTACGATAGAATCGTTCTGCAACAGAGCTGTTGCCCATGAATCACTGACAGAGACGGTTGAGCCAGCAGGTGCAGTAAACTTCACCCCACCCTTCTGTGCCGCAGCAGTAAAGGTAAGTTTTGAATTTACTACCTGCACAGGGTTCTCACGCAAGTAATTACTACCTGCATCGTTGTCGTCACTGCAGGCAACGAAGCCTGCAGTAACAGCAAGGAGAAGACAAATATTAAATATCTTTTTCATAAAACACTTACTTGTTTAGTTTTACTTGAGACGCTGTAGATGTTGTGAGGAATGAGTTCCAGTCTACATCGAAGCGTGCAACACGGTTTGGTAGATACTGTGGCATCAATACAGACGCTGTATTGTCGAATGAATCCTCTGGCAAGATAGAAGGCTTGGCAGATGAAGATGTAGAGGCCTTCTTGGTGATTACTGGGTTAGTCCACTTATCCCACCAACCTGCAAGATTCTCAGAGGTGAATGGTTCGCCAGTGTAAGCCCAGAGAATGATACGCTCAGTAGTCAAACCAGTATACTGTACCTGTCCATTAGAGATGCTGAACAATGGTCCACAGAGTGACGCACTGATGTCGCCATTGTCTGCAACGGTGAAGGTAATGAGGTTGTAAGCACCTGTACCTGTACCTGTACCACTCTTCTCATCGATGTTAAAGGCATTACCGATGTTATAGCTTACATTATTTCCCTGGAAGGTCATCACCTTCTGACCACCCTGCATCAAGAATGCATTAGCAGAAGCTACGTAGGTCAATGGGAATACATAGTCTGAGCCATAAGCACTGTGAACATTGAGGTAGAACTTGCGGTTCGCACCAGAACCAACATATCTCAGTCGTGCTGTACGAGTATTATCAAAGAAGCCCATCTTTCCATCCTTTGATACATATGAAGTCATCGTGAGCTCATAAGTACCCATGAGTGCAGAAAGGTCGAACTGCAGGATCTGAACCTGTGCCTCTTTTATACCATTTGAAATCTTAAGTTTTGCACCACGTGCTTTCGTTGCAATAGGATTAGCATCTACCTTAATAGTAAGCTTATCACCATCCTTAGAGAGGTGAAGCCATGATGCATCGCAAGTGATGTCGAGTTTGTTAAGATATGGAATGGTCTTAGTAATAGTCTTTTCACCATTAGAAGCGTTGATAGCACCTATCATCTTCGCAATGAGATTTACATCAACATTAGAAGCAGTAGATTCCACACCTGTTCCAGTAAACTTAGCTGTTGCCTTATCAAATGTTAAGTCGTACAACTGTACGCCATTCAACATAATAGGCTCATACAAACGGATTCCTTTATCTGTAAAGGCGTAAGCAGACTCAGCAACAAGTTTATCACCATCATAGATAGCCAACTGACGATTGTTCTTATCGGTGACAACGAGTGTGTAAGGCTTTCCACCAATGGTAAGAGCTACATCAGAGAAAACAAAGAGGTTGGTAAGTTCTGTTACCTTCTCTATATATTCTGAAGCTTCGCCAGAGAGTTTATTGAGATACATAGTATTCAACGAACGCTTGCCGTGAATCTTGATGCGGTCAGCACCAATACTATCGATAACGAACTCGAAGTCGCCTTCCTTACCGAGATACTCACCATTCTTTGGAGTAGCATAAATGTGGAGGAAGGTATTGTACGTATCGAACGACAAAACCGGTCCGTCGTCTTCTTTCATCTTATACAATGACTTTACCTCGCCATCATCAGGATTATTCTCGTAGCGTACAATCGCATTGTCACGGGTGAACTTAATCGTATAAGCCACGCCACCATAAGCCTGGTTTCTCTGTGGATAATAGTCTAAAGCCCAGCCATATTGCGATGCAACCAACGTTTCCTGTGCCTTCTGAAGGAATTCGTCCATACGCTCAGAGTAAGGCTTTCCAAAGACATTCTCTTCTTCTGTCTGGCATGACTGAAGGAAAAGAGCTGGCAAGGCAAGTAGGAGATATATAAATAATTTATTTGCTTTCATATAATGATCCTTTCTTAATAATTAAGATTTGTCAGATTATAACTGCCACTAACAACGTTGTTCTCACGCTCAATGACAGTATCACGCACCTTATCAAGGTCGACATTAAAGGTCTCTTTATAGTAACGTTTAGCAATCTCGAGCTTCTTCTCAATAGCTGTTACACCTGGCTGATCTTTTGCTTCTGCACCATTCGCATCCACAATGGTTGCTTTCTTGAGGATAGCCTTCCACTGTGCATCGGTAGAGATAATGTAAGTACTTACTACCTCAGCAAAGTCCTCACGCTCTTCTTTCTGTGAGTAGGCTGTAACGAAACCACGCTTCTCATAGCCTGTTCCATACTTCTCAGAAAGCCACGAATCATTAACATAACCTGTTGGTGTTATCTTACCAAACTCACGTGGGTAGTCCTTAGTCTGGTTCACGATGTGAACAAACTCGTGGTGAATCGTCTTAAGATAATATTCATCCAAAGCGGTACGATTGTTCTTGACTTTATCAAGATGATTAACACCCAAGAGACGAATCTTCTTTCCACCCTCAGCAGTACCGAGTTTTATACTACCATTGTTTCCATACTCGAACTCACCCAAGAAGCTGAAGAGCTTTGGGAAGAAGCGACGTGTGAAATCAATACCTGCTGCTTCGGTATAAGCTTCAACACAAGTGTACTTCACGATATGCGCTAACTCCACTGACTGAGCTGAATCGGCTGGCACATCATAGTAAGACATATCCGACTCATTGTCCTCATAACGCCATTGGATTTGAATGTTATAAGGTACTACGAAGTTCTTATACAGCCACTTGTCGAAAACAGTGTTTGCCGTCTTAGAAGGCTTGATAACGCTCTCGCTTGACAAATTATCGTCTGAACAAGCAGTGAAGCCTGCTGTCACTGCCGCCAATAGCGATAAAGCTAATATGTTTTTCTTCATTTCTTAATCCTTTAATTAGCTATTAAAAAGAGTGTGCACTTACTGGAGCAGAATACTGATTGACCGCTGAAAGTACTGGCAATTTGTACTGAGAAAGGTCAACGAGCTTCGCACCTGCTACAAGAGCCTTAGCTGGGTTGCCAGCAACACCAGCCTCACGAATACTCTGTGGAATCTGTACCACCTGACGAGGGTCGTCCTTCTCCAACCAATCAAGGTTCTTTGAAGGCTTACCGTTAGCACCAATCAAACGACGTGGAATCTCGATATTGTAACGTCTGATATCCATCCAACGCATCCCCTGATGTACTGTCTCGATACGACGGAAGTTCAGCAAGCACTGTAAGAGTGACTCCTGCACTGAGCCTTCAGCATCGATAGTGAAGCGAGGGCTGATGTGCTTCTTGAAACTTGGTACCATCTTAGCAGCATCAGCATATGCATATAGAACTGTCTTGAAGTAAGTTTGTACACTTGTTGGGGTAAGGCTCACATTGGTATTGAAGAAGTTCTTCATCCAAATAGTCATATCTGCACAAGCAGCATCATTCTGACCAAGCATGATTTCAGCCTCTGCACGGTTGAGCAAAGCCTCATCCATCGTGAAGTCAACATTCAATGTGCGAAGATAACCAGAGCCTGTTGTAGTATTACGAATCTCAAACTCACGTGGAAGTTTCATCAATAAAGCGAAGTTACTCTCACCTGAATTAACGGTAAATGGCTTCCAAATGAGGTTTGATGATGTGCCCCAGATGTTATTACTCTGGAACAACTCTGTCTCTGACAAGTAGTTAGTGAGTGTATAACGCTTACTGGTTAACCATGGCGCAAGAGCCATACCTGCACTGCTAATACTGGTCTGAACAAGGAGGTTACAGTCTGCAGAAGCACTACAATAAGCCTCAGCAATCTTTACTGCCTGCTCTGATTTACTCAGTGGCATAGCCTGCAATGCTCTATAGTCACGCAAAGAAGCAGCAGGGTTACTACCTAAGAGCTTATCAGCATATTCCTTTGCCTTCTCCCACTTCTCATAATAGAGGTAGAAACGAGTTGCAAAAGCATAAGCAGCCTGCTTATTGAAGTGATACTTTGGCACCTCATATGTATCGTTAAGCAATGGGATACCAGCCTCAATATCAGCAGCAATCTTTGCATAGACATCAGCTACAGTACCACGATTACTCTGTTCTGCAGCTGCAGAGAAGTCTGCAATTCCTGTTGCATAGTAGAGTCCAGCATCCTTTGTACTGGTCTTGCCATTATAAGGACGGCAGAATTCGTTAGCAAGGATAAAGTGGTCATAGGCACGAATGAGCAAAGCCTCACCCTTTGAATTACGAAGTATATCGTTCTTTGGACCGCCCTGATCCTCAATGGCAGCCAAAGCTTCATTAGCCTTATAGACACCCTCATAATAAAGCATCCACACCTGCTCAGGAGAGTCATTACCACCTTCTGTCTGCTCTTGCCAGAAGAAGTACTGATCACCACCACGATTACCCTGACTATTCTGTGCTCCCATGTAATCGGTATTGTCAGACATCCACTCGTTAAAGAGTGTCGGTGTACGGTCAGGATAGGCTGTCACAAGCAGACCAGCAATCTTCTTTGGTGTGTCCAAAGTCGTACGGTTGTCTGGCAACGTATCCAATTGGTCAGCACAAGATGCAAGTATCGCTACAGATGCAAGCATCAAGCTGCCCTTATATATGATATTCTTAATTTTCATATTCGTTCTATATTAAATTACTTCTGGTTCTGATTCAGCATCTCTTTATTGTCTAATGGCTGTATCATTTTACAACCATTCACCTTGTTAGGAACTCCAAAGTTACTATCAACATTTGGATATTCTCAGCTGAATATGAAGCCTCCGTTAAAATATTAAAGACCTAATCTCAATGTCAAGGTAAACTGCTTTGGAACTGGCGCAGCTACACCACCTGTATTGAAGAACTCTGGATCCTGACCGTTCAGCTTCTTATCTGAATAGAAGAGGAAGAGGTTAGTTGCCTGAAGCTTCAAAGCTAAACTACTAACACCAATCGTTCTAATCATAGCTGCAGGGAAAGTGTAACCCAATGAGATTTCTTTCATACGAATAAAGTCACCCTTTGCGATACGAACATCAGAATAGTTATAAGCATTGTAAGCAACATCCAACTGTGAATTGTTGCGGTTCTGACGACGTGAAGCAATTACAGGGATAGTAGTCAAAGCCTCATCACCACTGTATGTCCAGCGATTACGGAACTCCTTAGGCAGAGCATCCATATCGTCATAGCGATTGCTGAAGATATGGTTCAAACGAACCTTATTACCAAAGCTATAAGTAACGAATACGTTGAGGTCCCAGTTCTTATAACGGAAGACGTTACCAAATGAACCCGTTGTAGTTGGGTCGGCAGGACCTTCGAACTTCAGATACTTAATCTTCTCCTGATCACGCTCCTGGAGATTAAGACCAGAGATTGTTCTTCTACCATCCTCGTTCATGAATGTAGGCAAACCCTCACCATCGAGTCCAGCAAATGGGATGCTAAAGATAGAGTTTACAGGATAACCTACAAGACTATAACCAGTTCCCTGTACGAGGTCGATAACACGTGCATGGGTGAAGAGACTTGTGATCTCATTGTGTGTCCATGAGAAGATAAAGTTAGATTCCCAACTGAAGTCCTTTGTCTTGATATTATGTGTATTCAATGAAAGCTCCATACCATTAGACTTCATTGAAGCAACGTTAGCAAGGTTATAAGAACCCAGCTGTGGATGGTTCACGTAACCAATAAGGTCACTATTGCGACGCCAGTAGAAATCAGTTGTAAGATTGATTCGGTTGTCAAGGAAACCAAAGTCAAAACCAAGGTTGAACTCACGCTTCTTCTCATAAGTAAGGTTCTTATTACCGAACTGCTCATCGTATCCAGTCTCCTGAATAGAAGTAAATGGACGCCAAGGCACTGTTGCTGTGAAGATTGGCAATGAGTTGGTTACAGGAGGACGGTCACCAGTAAGTGAGTAGCTCAAGCGGAATGTAGCATGTGTCAACGCCTGCTTAAACACCTTATTAAACCATTCTTCCTCATGTGCGTTCCATGCACCAGAAACGTTATAGGTTGGCAACCAACGAGCTGATGTAGCCTTACCCAGATAGTTAGTACCCTCATAACGGAAAGTACCAGTCATCTGATAGCGACCCTTATAAGAATAGGTACCTGTACCGAAGTAAGCAAGACTGCGAATGTGGGTATTTGACAAACTATAGTAGTCAGAACCCTGCTCCTGGAACATCTTGAATGCACGATAGTTCAGCTTAGCAATCTCACCAGCATCAAACATCATACCCCACTCACGGTCGAAAGTAGCTTTACGGTCAACGCTATTACTCTCAACACCAGCATAGAGGTTCACGATGTGTGTATCATTGAATACATCGTTGTAAGCAGCAGAAAGACGGGTATCCCAACCAAAGAAGTGGTTACCTGTTCTGTCAAGAATACCACCCTCTTTGAGGATTGACTCTGGAAGAGCAAATGGGTTGTCAGGATCAGTATAAAGATAAGGATTGGCATCGCGGATAGTTGTTGTACCCATTGCACGATAAGCCAAAGCCTGATTAGAGTTTTCACGAACGACATGTTCCATCGTTGAAGCAGCACTCTTAACAGCTACCAAAGCAGTAAGCTTCAACTTTGTTATTGGCTTATAGTCAATACTTGTCTGTATACGGAAGTCGTGTACATTCAAGTCCATGTAGTTATTGTTCAACTCATTGAAGATGTTGAACGGAGCATAGTTACGTGTATATGACTCGGTTGGGTCGAGTGTACGTGAAGTGTTCAAAGAATAAGAGTAAGGGTTGATATCGAAAGCACGACTAACAGCACCTGTTGATGGGTCAATCGTACGGCTCAACGAACCTGGAGCTCTCTGCTTACGGTAAGAAGCATTAGCGATAAGGTTCAAACCTACCTGCTTATTAATGTTGTAAGTCGTGTTGATGTTACCTGTGTAACGCTGAACACGGCTTGACTTATACCATCCCGGATCATACATCGCAGAGAGTGAAGCATAGTACTGACCCTTGTCTGTACCACCAGAAGCACTCACAGAGTGGTTGTGCATGATTGAACTTGAGAAAAGCTGGTCGAACCAGTCAGTATTGCGATACTCAGCAGCACGCAGATAAGCGTCACGTGCAGCCTGTGTATTCTCAAGACCGAACTGTCCCTTAGTAGCATCATACTCAGAGATAAGCTGATACATACGACCATAAACACCACTTGTAGAGGCGTTAGCAATCTCGGCATAATTCAAATAGCCCTTCTTCTCTAACTCACGATAAACCTCCATCTGGTCCTGTGAGTTCATGATATTAAAGTTCTTATAGCTTGGCTTCAAACGGAGAGTGTACTCACCGGTATAGCTCAAATGGCTCTGACCAGCCTTACCCTTCTTTGTTGTTACAACAATCACACCTGCCATAGCACGAGCACCATAGATAGATGTAGCAGAACCGTCCTTCAGAATCTGGAAACTTTCAATGTCATCAGCATTCAATCCTGCAATAGCAGAAGAAATCAAAGTCTTTGCATCACCTGATGACAACGAACTTGCATCAACATTGGCAATGTCTTCCATGATGACACCATCAACAACCCACAAAGGCTTTGATGAACCGAAGATTGACGTGTTACCACGAACACGAATCTTAGGAGCAGTACCGAACGTACCAGACACGTTCTGAACGCTCACACCGGCAGCACGACCTTCAAGCGAACGGCTCACATCCGCCATACCATCGAGCTTAGCTTTTGAAGCATCAATCTTGGTAGCAGCACCAGAGAAGAGGCGTTTGTCTTGCTGGGTCATACCCGTTACGACGACCTCAGTAAGCTGATGATTGTCATTAGAGAGGACAACCTTCATGCCATCTTTTGCTGTTACGGTCTGAGTGACCATACCAATGTAACTGACTACGAGTTTCTTTCCTGCAGGAACGTCGATAGTGAAGTGACCATCAATATCGGTAACTGTACCCGTCGTAGTACCTTGTACCATGACAGATGCTCCGATAACGGCTTCTCCATCGTCCTGAGAAACTACGGTTCCGTTAATCTTTGCCTGACCAAACGCTGTTCCTAATGACAGGATAAGACCAAACAAAAAGAGAGTAATTCTTTTCTCCATAGATCTCTTTTGATTATTAAAATATTATTGTGTAACTGTTTCGCTAAACTTTACGATTTTGTTCCTTTCTGAAACATTTTATTAGAGATGAGTCTTAAACCTAAATATATTGCTGCTTTTTCACAATATAAAAAGATTATTACTTTCATGGGATGCAAATTTAAATATTATTTATATAAGTTGCAAGCATTTTTCGAGTAAAATTACATTTTCTATTAAAATTTACTTGAATACTTACTGATTTCAACAAAAGAGTACATAAAACACTTATAATTATAAACAGAAGGGTGTTTAGTTGACAAGTAAACAGGTTTTACTTGACAAGTTGACAAGTGAACATCTGAACAAGGTATTAGTTATAAAAGAAAAATAGGATTTTGTTTACATGTTGATAAGTTTTGTTTACACGTAAATGGGCGTGTAAATGAACTAAATTGCTGATTTAAAGGAAGACAAAAGATTAGGGGAGACAGAATAAAGATAAGGTAAAAAGACAAGGTAACAAAGTAAGCAAAGACCAAATAACAAAATAATATGGAACGAGATAATAGCATAATGAGTTACCGCTCAACCCCTACCCTCCTATCCCAGACACCATAAAACAATAATATAATGTAAAGAAAAATTTAATATTCGAATTGAGAAGGGCATAAATTAGCTTGCAATTAACGCCCAATTGGCTTGTAAAAGATGCCCTTTTAGAGCCTTACTAACGCCCTTTTGAAATCTTACTAAGCACCTTTTGAAAAGCAGTTTTGCAATAAATTGATATAAAGGAAGTTACAAAGGCTATTCAAAAAGAGGTTTTATGGCCATTTGGGGCAAATAAACAACGAAATAATGTAAAGTAAATTCAGAGGCTTAAGAAGAAACTTTGTGGTAAGAAAACAGATAGCTAAGGACTTTGTATTTAGAGTAAAACATTCTCTCACACATTTAACCCCAATCGGTCATTAGACCACAATGTTTCAGGAATTCTTGTTTTTGTGTTGTTTCCTAACATCTTTTATTCTCTTGTCGGCATCTTGTCTGCCTTTGTAACTTAACATAGCCCGCTATGCCTGCATCCCAAAGACAGACAATCTGCTCGATAATAAAACAAATTATGTTTAGGCTCTAATGACCGATTTGGGTTTAAGAGAATAAAAATAGGGTGCATCAGAAATTTGATACACCCTAATTATTTTTTATTTTTATCTTATTCTTTCCTAAATCTGGCAGAAGAAGAGTACAATTACCTGCGCTAAGAAGATTCGAAGGAACATACTGAGCGGATAAACTGTTGAGTAACCTACAGCTGGAGCCTCACCTGCACAGATAGAGTTTGCATAAGCCAAGGCTGGTGGGTCGGTATAGGTTCCGGCAAGCATACCCATAATTGTGAAGTAATTGAACTTATACTTCAAACGAGCAATAGTGCCGACAATAAGGATTGGAACAATCGTAATGATAAAACCTGTGTACACATACTTCAATCCGTCACCCTGTACTACGGTGTCCCAGAAGGTTGCTCCTGCCTTGATACCTACAGAAGCCAAGAAGAGTGCCAAACCAATCTCACGGAGCATCATATTCGCTGACGTTGTAGTATAGGTCACAAGTCCCATTCGATAACCAAAACGACCAATAAGAATAGCGATAACCAACGGACCACCTGCAAGACCGAGTTTCATTGGTACAGGCATGTGAGGAATCGCAATTGGCAACGTACCGAAGATGATACCAACGATGATACCAACGAAGATGGTTGCAATATTTGGTGCGTTAAGGCGCTTTTCAGAGTTACCCATCATAGAAGCAACGCGGTTAACGTTCTCTTCTGGACCAACAACCATGATACGGTCACCCACGATAAAACGGTGGTTGCGACCAGCAAAGAGGTCCATACCCTGACGGCTGATACGTGTTACGTTCACGCCATATACTGAACGGAAATGCATATCGCCCAAAGTCTTACCGTTAATCTTGCTATTGGTGATAACAATACGACGGCTAACCAACTGTTGTGGCTGGTCTTCCTCGTGCCAGTCTACTTCAATCTCTGGACCGATGAAAGCACGGATGGCAGCTGCATCACCCTCTGCACTGACAACGAGAATCTCATCACCTAACTCAAAAACATTATCTAAGGTAGGAACAGACAATACACCTTCGTGCATAAGACGTGTACAAACGAAGTCACGATTAAGGAATTCTGATATTTCTTCGAGCTTACGGCCTGCGATATACGCATTCTGTACCTTCAAATACATTGTGTAAGGCTTTGCATGAGGATTCTCAGCTTCTTCCTCATTCAGCTTTTCATTCTCCTCTTGAAGGTTTACCTTGCAGATATAACGGATAGCGATCGTCGCACTGATTATACCAACCACACCCAAAGGATAAGCACAAGCGTAACCAGAAGCGATGTCGAAGTCCATGCCATTCTTGAAGACACTGTGGAGTGCTTCATTCGCAGCACCAAGACCAGGAGTGTTCGTCACAGCACCATAGAGCGTACCGACCATCATAGGAAGATTTGTCTTGTCCTGCGTGTCAAAGAAAATGTAGTAACAAGCAAACATCACAAGGACGTTGAGCAGGATTGCCACCGTCGAAAGAATGTTCAACTTCAGACCACCTTTACCGAAACTTTCAAAGAATCCCGGTCCGACTTGCAAACCAATCATAAAGACGAAAAGAATCAATCCAAAGTCTTGTACAAAGGTCAATACGGGGATAGGTCCTGTAAATTTAATGTGACCAGCAAGAATGCCCACAAACAACACAAAGGTAACGCCAAGCGAAATACCTCCAATTTTAATTTTGCCCAGGTAGATACCCAAGGCAATGACAATAGAATACAATAGCATAATATGGGCTACCGTATCCTGTTTCTCTGCCGAAAAAATATCAATTAACCAGTCCATAAGTATTATTTAGTGTGTGCAAAGATAAAGATTTAAAGGCATATAATCTAATCTTTTATGACGAATTTTAACCATGTGTCTGTTTTTGTATACGTTACTTTCTTATTTACCTATGTAAAAACTGTTCGTAAGATGTTATTGAGCCTTCGGGATTATGAAATGATGAGATATTCTTTTCAATGTAGACAAATAAAGATGAAAGGCATTGTAGTATAATAACCTATGAGAGATTAAGATAGCCAAAGAAGTAATTGTCTACTTTCATCTTCATGCTAAGGACCTCTAAATCTTTTTTGTTGCTATTCTGGACATGACCTATTCTATTCATTCTAATGATTATAAAGTCCCTCTCCTACTCTCATCACCTAACGTGTCGATGCTTAGCACGCATCGTGCTGATGGTAAGCACCAATGGTGTCAGGTGCTAAAAGATTGCGATAAGGCTACATAAATAAAAGAATCCCCTTGTTTGTTGTCGAATAAGTATTCTACAACAAACAAGGGGATTGACTATTTATTAACTACTAATTTACTTTACGCTAATCTTTGCAGCCTTGTTTCCTACACGTACGATGTAGGTACCACGAGCAAGAGAGATGCGTGTGCTATCGTCAGCAACCTTACCTTGGTAAACGAGTTTACCATCGATTGAGTAGATAGCTGTTGTAGCATTCTTTGCACCAAGGATATTAACAGCACCATCGAAGAACTGAATCTTAACATCCTTATCAGCTGTAACAGCATCAATGCCTGTTGGGTCAGGTGTAAACGCGATGTAGTTTGTATAGATAAGTGCATTAGGGAAGTTATCGTTCGACATCACACAAACAAGGTTGGTGATAGGCTGAGTGAGCTTCAATGTAGTTACACCATTCTCAACGGTATACTCATCATTGACCTCTAACTTCTCACCTTGTAACTCGCCATCTTTATAGGTCACATTACCGATGAACCAGTGGTAGGTTGTCATCTCACCGCCAACGACAGCTTCAGAGCTGAGGTCAACCTTACCATCAACGCACTTAACATCGATTGGTGCCTGAAGGTTGTAAGAGTATCTATCAAATCGTTTGCCGTTATTGCTTGGCAATGGCATTGTAGAGAACTTCAGACGGTTGCCAACAACGTTGAGAACTCTAAGGTTGGTATTTTTTGATACGTCAACCTTTGTCAACTTATTAGCGTTCAACCACAACTGCTCTAACTGAGGAAGCTTGTCGAGTGACACGCTTTCGAGGTCGTTATCGCTCAAGTCAAGGTTCCAAAGCTTAGGGTTGTCAAGCTTGATTTCCTTCATCTTATTGCTTGAGAGGTAAGCAATACCAAGGTTTGGCGCCTTTGATAAGTCGAAGTTCTTAATCTTATTACCCGTTAACGAGATGAAATTAAGTTTTGGGAAAGCTGACAAATCAATATCAGTCAACTCATTTGCTTCAAGGTTCAAATCAGTAAGATTTGGTGCTGCAGGGAGCTTAACAGATGTCAGTCCGGCATGAGTTATAGAAATGAGCTTCGCTTCCTTCAAACCAGTGAGGTCTACATTAGTCATATTAACGTTTGCAACACTGAAGACTTTCACCTTATCATCAGGCTCAGCAACAAGCACACGTACCTTTGTATTCGGCTTTGACTTAGCTCGGAAGATCTTGTAAGTCTCTCCAAGTGTATACTGTGTGACATTACCATTGCCGCCCCACTCGAAGTAAACAGACTTACCAGGAACATAGCTTGCGAGAGACAATACTACGCTATCGGTCTGGTTGACAGTAGTAAATGATGCCAACTCGTATTTAGGGAAGGCGATAGGATGAACATTAGTAGTCTTGAAGACGTTCTTACCTTCGAAATCAGGATAAGCAGGATGTGTCATCTCGCAATAGATTGAGTCAAGTGCGAGGTTGGTGAACTTAGCTGAACCATTGGTGATGGTGTAGTCCTTGCCCAACTGTAACAGTGTACCATCTTTCTTCTTCCATACAAAGTTAGTTGTTGACCCATCCTTTGTAATATTCTGTTCAGAGAGATCAATACCTGGTGAAGAGGTTGAAATCTGCAATACATGCTGTGGTGCATAGATAAAGTTGCCACGAGTCAGACCGAAGTCGTTAGGCATATTAGCCAATGTGAAGTAGTTACCACTAACATTCAACTTCTTAACTGGTGCTACAGGTGGAATCTTCACCTCAGTAAGTTCGTTGTTTGCCACATTGATATCCTCGATGAGTTCGCTGTGATTAAGGAGGAGACGAGTGAACTTATTGTTAGAGATATCAAGCATACGCAAGTTGTCGGCATCCTTAAGATCCAACTTATTCAGTTTGTTGTGACTTACATTGAGCTTGGTTACACCATAGATGGTATTGAAGAGCAATGAGTCAACTTGGTTATGACTAATATTGATATCAGTCAACTTACTCTTATTAAAATAAGATGATGGACCACGAAGATCAACACGATTTAGCTGATTATGAGAGAGGTCGAGTTTCTCAAGCTTATTGTTATAAGAGAGGTCAATAGTAGTAAGACCTGCATTCTTCAACGTCAGTATGCGAAGTTCTGTAAGTGCAGAGAGGTCGATGTTATCAATGTATTGACCATCAGACTCAAGACTTGTTACGTACTTATCTTGTGGAACATATATAATAATGTTACCTGCGCCAGTACGTGTAGTAGCAATATTTGCTGTAGCAGGGCGCTCTTCCTTAATCTGGAATGGCTTTGTTTCTCCATCACCTAAGTCAACCTTTACTGTTACAGGATTAGCTGCTGTAGCACCAAGGATACCCACCGACATGTTAACAGGAGAACCCTCTGATCCAAGACTTGACATTTCAACAGCCTTCACATCCTTACCAAACTCGGCAACAGTCTTCACACGGAAGTTCTCTGTGCGGATAGGATAGTCTCTGAGACGGCTATTAGTAAACTGAACAAAGACTTCTTCATCAAGTGCTTTCTTCAATGTCACCTTACCAGCCTCGTATGAGTAATAGCTGTCGTCTAACTCTACTGGCTTTGTTGGGTCAGCCTTTGGAACACGGTAGAGTCTTGCCTGAGTCGTTGTATTTGCACGAAGCACACGCTTACTAAGGTCGATAACATCACCTACCTTATATGTATCATTCAACTCCATAGGGTTTTGCTCGTGGTAATACTCAAACCAGTTGCCTGGCTCTGGCAGTGTAGCAAAATCCATATAGTTATAACGTACGTTGACACTATAGAGTGCAGGGTTCTGACTAACGTCGAGCTTTCTCAAGAGGTTACGATCACAAGAGAGCGTAAAGAGCTTTGGATTGCTTCTTAAATCAAGTTCTTTCAAGTTATTACCACCACAATAGAAGTAGTAAAGTTCAGGACAATGCGATACATCAATGGTCTCAAACTTCACGTCAGTATTGACAGTTCCAGAAGAATGAGAGATATAGAGCTGTGTAATTTTAGGGTTATGGCTAAGATCAAGTGTCTTTACACGAGAGTCACCCACGTTGAGAATCTGCAATTCTGGGTTCTTTGAGAGGTCTACACTTTCAACACTTGTCATGTCAAGGCTCAAACGCTGCAGATATGGACAGCCTGTTGGATCTGCTGTCTTGAGACTGATAGTGTGGTAAGCATCAAACGAACGGAGATTAGGGAAGTTCTTCAGTGTGAAGTTTAGAGAGATATGTCCAATCTGTGGAACCTCCAACACCATAAGATTTGGCATACGACCAATCATCAATGGAGTTGTAGCAGAGAAAGGATTATCCTGCAAATAGATGATATTTAGACTCTGCAAACGGTCGATGTTGAGTGACTTTAAGTTGTTATGCTCTAAGTTCAAGACCTGGAGTTTCAAGTTGTCATTAAACTGAATCTGGTCGATCTCGTTGCCAGAAGCATTGAAGAAATAGAGGTCGTCTGGGTCACCAGAGATCGTTACCCAACCTGCATCTGTCACAGCACTTGTACAGAGAGTACCCTTAATGGTCTGTTCGCCATTATCATTCTCAACAATAGCTTTCTTAATCTCAACTTCGGTATCACCAGAACCATAGTCGATAGATACATCGGCCTTGTCTGACTTAGAACCCAACACAAAAGAAACCTGTGCTGCCACACCAGATTTTTTTGCCTTTTCAGGCACATTGGTGTGGAATCGAATCAAAACTTCGTCTTGTGCATGGGCAGCAAGCGAACTCCACAACATAGCCATCACTAAGAGGAGGAATGATGGAAAAAAAGTAAATTTGTGCTTCATATAAATATAAATATTATTGTGTTCTGATTTTATAGCTTATGTTTACTTATCGTATTCCCAAAGGTTAGGAGTGTTAGTCCTATCCTTTGGGAATATTATTCAATATGTATCAAGCCTTAATAGATAACGATACGTTGTGCCTTACCACCATTTACTTGAATCAAGTAAACGCCCTTGTTCCATGAAGAGGCATTAACGTTGAGTTCGTCACCTTGTGCTGAGAGCGAGTGAACTAACTGTCCGCTAAGTGAGTAAGCACGTAAGTTCAGCTGCTTTGCACCAGCAAGGAAGGCTGAGAAAGAACGTTCGCCAGTCATTGTGATGACAGGTACTGCTTGACTCTCAGCGTATCTTACGCCATTAATACCATTGGTTTCCTTTTCTTTTAGTACCTGCTTCAAACCTGCGTAAGCGTCAAACTTACCAGCTCCCCACTGTACTGGGTCACCTGTATTAGTAACAAAGTTATCCTTACGAGCAGTCTGCTGGATGATACGGACTACGTCCTTGACTGTCAAGCTTGGGTTCGCTTCAAGCCAGAGGGCAATAGCACCAGCCACAACAGGCGTAGCCATGGATGTACCGAGTGATTGATGCCAGTAGTATTTCTTACCACCTTTCTCCAATCTACCCTGCAATGCCATGTCAGTATATCCTAACTCTTGATTCTCTACAGCATATGTGTTAACAGAAGAGATGATAGATGCACCCGGAGCACATACGTGTGGAAGGTTTCTACCATCGGCTAATGTACCGAAAGAAGAGAAGCGTGAAGCCTCGCCTTCAGGGAAGTCATCCTCGTCACCTCGCTTGTTGTATCCATAAACAAAGCCGTTGAGAGATGACCAATGGTTGCGTACATTGTAGCTACCAACAGTAACGATGTTTGCAGCACATGCCATATCGCTGATAGAACCATTACGTGTTCCGCTTACGAAACCCTCCTGCCTGTTACTATCGAAGTAGATAAACTGTGCATCGCTATAAACTTCAACACGCTGTCCAGGCTTCTTACTCTTTATTTCCAATGCCAGTTTATAGTGGCCATCCTGATTTTCTTTCTGGTTATCACTGGTCATTATCTGCGCCATAGCATAGTAACGGCCCGTTTCAGCATCTATAGCAGAAGCTGCTGTGACGTAACCATCAAACGCTTTCGCAAAGTTTGGGTCAATCACAGCGCCTGACATTGAATAGTCATTACCACCTGATGCATAGGTCACAGGTTGGCCATTTGTATTCTTTAAAATAGGAATTCTGGCTACAGCACGATTACGACGATTTGCATTAGTAACAACAATTTGTAACTCGAATTCTGTAGAATCATTACTATAAGCAGCTATCTGTCCGTTACGAAGATTAAAGTAGGTCTTATTCCCAGAACGCAAAGTATCTGGCTGCATTGGCGTGAGGAAAGTCTTAACCGTCTCATCTGCAGCGGTAAAATTCTTCTTTAATGCGATGCCCATGTTCGCTTCGTTACCTGCAGCAACACAGATAATTGCGTGCTTTCCTTCCTCTGCAAGGAAGCGATTCATTACACTTGTAGAGTCGTGTACACCAATGTTACTACCTAATGAAAGGTTGATAACACATGGCTTTGGGTTCTTTCCTGATAGTTTTGCATACTGTACGACATCATCAACACCAAATGCAATATACTGATCACGCAAATCACCGCATGAAGCCACAAGTTCTGACTCTGTCGCACAACCATAGAAAGGATTAGGACCTGTCACTTTATAAGACCTATCGTTATCGTTAGTCTTAGCATAGGTGATATTACCTTTGTATCCACCCGCCATGATTCCTGTAGTGTGAGTACCATGGAACGTAGTGTAGGAATCGGTCGTAAAGTCCTCAATAGCGTATGCATTATCACGGTTTGTTAAGGTATCAAGTACGACACGAGGGTAATAGTTATCGAATTGATAACCATCCTTATTTGACTGACTGGCTGTAATCTTACTGATATAACCAAATCGCGTGCTTCCGTCTGGCTTGAGGAAGTTGATATGGTTAGGGTCAATACCACCATCAACAATACCCGTTACCACTCCTTTACCAGTGTAAGCCTGTGGGAGGTCGATGCCTTGGTGAATCTTATCTACGCCAATCTCCTTACGTACGACGTCCATCTTCTGATAAACGCGACGTGGGAGTTCCATACGACGAACGCACTTCAAGTCTGCAATACGCTCAATGTCTTTTATTGGAGCTACGACAATGGCAATATTACCACGTACTCGCAGCACCCTTACTCCTTGTGCCTCTAAGTCTGCACGGCCGTTCTGATCCTTCAGTTCGACCATTGCCATTGTGTTCTCTGGTACACTTTTTGGACGTTCAAACGAACGTGTACGACTGTTGTAGGTAGGAATGGAAGTGTTACGGAGTTTGAACAGTTCCAACTGACTTTGTAGGTCAAGCTTCGACTGACCGTAAGCTAATCCTACTGAACATAAACAAAATACAGTGAGTAGAATTTTTCTCATCGCTTGTTAACTATAACTTTTTTACCGTTAATAATATATACTCCATTAGGCAGTTGTGTGCCTTCTATGCGCTTGCCATCGAGACGATAGACTACAGCCTTCCCTTGTTTTACGGCTTCTATGGCATCAATACCAGCTGTGTCGCCCTTGAGTAAGACCTCCAGACGGTCGTTGTTCTTCAAATCAAACTCAAAGCTTGTGCCGCCAGGATAGGATGGGGCAAGTATCGTTCCATTGAGTTTAACTACCATCTTACTCAAGTCGTTGCCGTAAGCACCAAGCATGAAGTGATGGTCGTCGGCTGAGAACATCACTATATTTTCACCTGTCTGCAGCTTTACCGTTGAGTGATCAGAGCGGTAGAAGTTGAAGCCATAGTTAGCAAGGCTGATGTCGTCAATGAAAACCGTTGCCTTCTGGTCGCGCACAATGGCTGATGTTGTAACCTCAATCGTCATACCATCGGTTAATCTTATCTCGTATGCTCCTTCGTAATTAGCTGTTACAGGAGTACCGTTTACCTTGATAGACTCAATCTTACAACCGCTATTAGGTTTTATTTGGATGAGGTTATTCTTCTCGCCTAACTCAATATTATTACTGCCATTCTGTAGCGTTATCACCTTATTATTATAGCTTTGTCCCTCATAAGCGGTGATATTTGCTGCGTTATCAACAGTCAAAACAGCCTTTACAGTAGCATATTTATGTGCTTGAATATCAAAGACAAGATTGTCTTTCACATAGCATTCGTAGGTACCATATATCGTAGTGGCAGTCCCATTAACCTTGAAAGCATCTAAAGCATAGTTACTTTGGTCGAAAGTTAATGACAATTTTGTTCCAGCTTTCAGCTTGAAATCAGCGTCATTGTAGTTCTTAACTTCCACACCATCAGCCATTACCTTTGAGATAACACCCTTTGCTTTCTCGTCAGTAAAGTTGAATTTAACAGGATAAGATACGTTTGGATAATCTGCTTTGATATCTACAACACAGCCAGCGGTCAGCGTGACAAAGTATTGACCACTTGAAGGAGTAACGTCGATACCATCAAGTGTCACCTTATATATAGGAGCATCGCCATAATTAGCATTGGTAATTACAAGTGTTTTCTCGGTATTAGGAATCCATTTAACTGTGTTTTCACCATTTTGTAACTCTACAGACGTGCGTGATTCATTGCGTGACACCCTCACTTTTGAGGCATTATCAACGTTTACAGTACATGAACCTGTGCGCGCTGCAGCTAAGTCAGCACTTTTAACAGTGAAGAGCTTATTATTGTCTGCATCTGAAACATAAATATTGCAACTGGTTAGATTATTAATAGTCTGTGGTGCAGAGTTGTCAGCATCAATCGTCTTGAGAACGCTCTTTAAGTAATAACCTTGTTTTGCTTCAATGGTTAAGGCACCATATTGGGGCACAGTAATTTCATTTGTTCCGTTAGCAAGATTGACAACGGGCACGTAATTTACTTTGACTGAAACTCTGTTGATATCATCAACCTTGACCCTTACAGTTGTGTCAGCCTTTGCGTTTACTGACGAGAACGCCAGTAGCACTAAGAAAATAAAATAGTAAACCTGCTTCATATATACATATT
This sequence comes from Prevotella melaninogenica, assembly GCF_013267595.1. Classification (NCBI taxonomy): domain Bacteria; kingdom Pseudomonadati; phylum Bacteroidota; class Bacteroidia; order Bacteroidales; family Prevotellaceae; genus Prevotella; species Prevotella melaninogenica. The sequence continues at coordinate 696,889 of NZ_CP054010.1, forward strand.
TATTAGTGACCAAATATCAGATGCAACTCTTATCTCTATGGTATCTTAACTCTTATTTGAAGAGTTTTTTAGACGAATGATGAGTAAAGACTCTTACAGGTTATTCGTTCTATAACATATCTGGTGCAAATATAAATATTATTTATAAAAGAAGCAATCTTTTTTCGATTAAAATTATACTTTAAATCATAAAATGTATTCTTAATTTCTATTTCAAACAAAAGAGTACATAAAACACTTATAATTATAAAATTCTCGTAGTTTGTAGGCTACAAAAGGGTTGAGCAGATATTTAGATAAAAGAGAACGGGATGTGGTTGTAAAAAGGACACATTTGAATATATAAATAAGTAGACAAAGGTATACAACATTAGTTTAAGAAAATAAAAGATATTAGAAAACGAAGTTAACAAGAAGAATTATCTACAAAGTCGTTTGATAAGTGGCAGGAAACAATCAAATCCCACCTAATTAATATATAAGAAAAATCGTTTTAATTTATTTCTCTGCTCTTAGACCAGTAATCTATTAAGTTTATTTTTAATAGTATGACTCACTTCTAACAACAAATTAAGGGTCTTCAGGATTTTGGAGTGATCAGGTTTGCCACTTGTGTTTAGAGTTTGAAGCAATGTCACACAGAGAAAAGGAGAGTACGGAGGATTATTAAAACAAAGCAATGGAAGTCACGGAGGCACCGTCGGTGCATAGAGCGACGGAGTTTGTATGCCAATTCTATTAGCTCTTTATATGCAAAGCGTTTATCCCAAAAGAGTTATCAAGAATCTGTACGCAACACCTCCGTCGCTCTTTGTGCCATCGGCACCTCCGTGACATTGCGTTACCTCCGTCCCCTCCGTGACTCCGTGTGCCTATTATATAAGACTTTTAGTTTATCACTCCATATTCGGAAGAACCCAAATTAAGACCTCATCGGTCATATATTACAACGTAATTAGTACTCAGCACCATTGGTGCTAAGCATCAGCACGACATGTGCGGGGCGTCAACACATTATTTGAAGACGGAAAGAAAGGGGCGATAAGATTATAGTAATAAAGATAGTAAGCCACTAATTTCTAACGGATATAGGGAATGTTTACCAGATAGCAATACTTAGAAAAGCTGTTATAGCCTATCTTTATCTATTCTTTTTGTATGAAAAAATAACCCGACTATGATTGTTTATCATTGTAGCAAAGGCAAAATGAAAGTTCTTCAAGCTAACTCAACAAACAGAACACACAACTCGTCCACTTGTCAACCCTTAACTCGTCAACTTGTCAACACATCAACTCGTCAACTTTACAACGTTATTTCTCCAGAACCAAAGCAGCGATGGTGCTGTTCATCATAGACAACACAGAATTGTCCAGGGGCAACGCCATGGATATTTTCGGTAGAGTGAATGATACACCTACCGTCCGACAACTGTTCAACAGTTGCTGGATGGTACTCAGGTGTGTGGCGAATCTTGAAGGTAATCTTCTCAGGTAAGGTTGTGATACCTTCTGTTAGGAAGTGGAAGTCATGGAGCGGGAAATCTTTTTTGTAGGCTGTAGCAGGGTCGTAGCCATGACTTACATACAGGATATTTTTAGTTACATCTTTTTTGATAACGAACCAAGGGCCACCGCCAAGACCGAGTCCCTTCCGTTGCCCGATAGTATGGAACCATAGTCCTTTGTGTTCGCCAATCTTCTTTCCCGTTTCAAGTTCGATGACGTCGCCTATTTCTTCGCCTAAATAGCGGCGTACATACTCATTATAGTCGATATTTCCAAGGAAGCAGATTCCCTGCGAATCCTTTCGGTGCGCATTGATAAGATTCTCTCGCTCGGCAATCTCTCGCACCTCATTCTTCTCGTAGTGGCCAATAGGGAAGATTGCTTTCTTCAGCTGCCAGTCATAAATCTGTGCTAAGAAGTCTGTCTGGTCTTTGACTGGATCAGGACTTGTGGTGAGCCATTTACGTCCGTCAATCCATTCTGTCTGTGCATAATGACCCGTTGCGATGAGATCATAGTCATGTCCCATCTTCTCATCAAAAGCCCCAAACTTTATCAGTCGGTTGCACATCACATCTGGGTTAGGCGTAAAACCAGCCTTCACCTTCTCCATGGTATAGCGTGTCACCTTGTCCCAATACTCCTTATGACAGTCGATGACTTCCAACTTACAGCCAAAGCGGCGTGCCACAAGTGTAGCCATTTCAAGGTCTTCTTCAGAGTTACAGTCCCAGTCTTCCTTCTCTTCCGGTCCTATCTTGATATAGAAACAGTCTGGATGTAGTCCTAATCGTGCAAACTCATAGACCACAACCGAGCTGTCAACACCTCCAGAAAGGAGAACGGCAATACGCTTACCTTCGAGTTCCTGAATATTCATCTTTACAATCTTTCCTTCTTTCTTATTCTTTTGTTCTGACTTTTTCGTCAGCTGTTTTCTTTTTATGTGCTACTTTCATTCTATCAAACCCCATGCCATAGACACCATTGACAGCACCTTGTGACACAA